>CAZNBY010000076.1:0-1508 GCA_964571525.1 uncultured Planctomycetota bacterium | reverse complement strand
TTGATCCAAACGATCCGACAACGGTGCTGCCAGTTCCGCTGTCCACGCAAGCCAATTCGGGCGGTGCACATTCAGTTCCCACTTCGTATCCTAAAACAGCAGGAAATGACATCACGAGAGTCTTAGGGGCATATAATGCGAAGTAAGGTGAGGAACACGGTTATTCTTGTCGTTGCTGTATCATTGCTAATATGGGGGATCAGCGTGATTTTCGCAAAGAGGGTGGCAATTGGCACAGCGAGGATCGCGTTTAACAACGGGGTAGAATACAGCCTACCACCGTTCATTGCCGATGGTAAATACGGGCGCATTGCGTCTGACCCTTTTCCGATATATGTCAAGAAGAGTGAAGAAGAACTGAGCATCCGCCTTGACAAGGCAAGAATATTCGTGAACGAACGCTTATATGGATTATTCTACAAGAATATCCATGATTTCGATGGTGTGCGATTATCAGATATTGAATTTCTCGTGTGTACCGGCAGACTGCTCGATGATCGAGCAAGAGAAAAGCTGAGATATCTTTCTGCTTTGCGAGTTATCGTCTATCTGTCTCCCGTACCAGGGGAACTTGAACTGATTTCCGAGCAATTCGAAAATCTTGAGGTATTGGACATTCAGGCCGAACTTTGGCCGTGCAAGATACCATCAGTACTGTTCGACCGCCTTGATTACTTAAGAATATCTGGGAGGATGTTGCCGAAGTCGCTTCAGATGTCGGCGATCGAAAGATACGAGAGAGATTCGCTAATCTATGGCAAGTACGAGGACAAGGATTGCACTCAATTCAGTCGTAACGGTAGTCTTCTCAGCTTTGACATTGAGAGCGCAGAGGACATTGAGAAGTACCTAAGGCTAATAAGGAGGGGAGGAAAAGCGGGTAACCTTCATGTTCGTTGTCCGCAGACCCTTCTCGACCTTGTAGCATCGGGCTTTGGGCGAATCAGGCGGGAATTGAATATTCATGTTGCAGTGCAGGAAATACCAGAGCGATTTCCAAATCGAAACGATGGGATAGGGCTTGTCAATATTGTATTCACTTCACCAAACTGCGAGCAGATTGTTTCCTATAACAACAATAAAGAAGTATGCACTGTTGAGAGAAGGTTCTATACGGATGACTACTTAGTTGTGAACAACGACACACAAAACGCTTATATTCAGGATTCACCTTACAAATGCGCGGAAGTAAATGCTGGCATTGAAAAGATCAAGGACATAGTAGATAATGGTACACAGAACAGACGCGTTGAGACTTTGAGAATCCACCAGCTTGGCAGTGATATGGAATATATCAACAGCTTGTTGAAAGTATTCTTAGGTACTCAAGTGCTATACATCGTCGAACAAAATCCTGATGCAACTGTCTTGAATAATATTAGTGACAAATATAGTCAAATTAAGGAAATGCATATAAACTGCAGCTATTATTATGTAAAGAGCAATATACTGCCGAGTGATATAAATTATTCGTTTGAAGAATTTTACTACGGTTGGCCAGAGAAATC
>CAZNBY010000075.1:0-1656 GCA_964571525.1 uncultured Planctomycetota bacterium | reverse complement strand
CAAAGCGTTTGTGCCTATTTAGGCTCTGTGTTCGTCATGCTAAGCAGCTTCGTATTAAGCGGCGCATCTAAATCTGAAATCCTTTGCGTATTGGCAGAATTGCATCGTTGATACGCTTGGCGTATGCTCAGGGCAACCTGGCCTACTTCTTCTGCGCGCTCTCTATGCATATTAACTCGTGCATGCGGAAGTATACGCGGTTCGCGTCTGTCTTGTATGGCTCACACGCTTTTAGCTCTGTGAAATTTACACCGTCTATCCCCTGCGCTATTATTATCGCCTTGATGAAATCAATGATGACGCCCTTCTTCACAGCCTCAGGGTACTTAGTATAAACCTCTGCGACTTTCGCGCAACCAAGCTTTGTGGCAGCATACAGGCGTGCGACTCGTACAAGTTCTTCTTCACGAGATGCAGTCTCGGCAATCGCTCTTTCAATACTCAACTTGTCGCCCAGCAAACCAATCAGGTGAAGGCACCTGCCGGTAATTTCCGCGTCAACCGCATTTAGCAGTTCGAATACTGTTTCGCAGGTCTCGACAGTATGGGGGAACTTCAATGCCAAGTCGACAGGTAAGGGTCCGTTGTTTACGACATCAAGTGTTGCGAACTTATCGAATGGACTCTCTTTTGCCTTTTCGAAATGAGTTTTAAATTCCGTCGTGACCCTTATCAGCTCGTTCTTTGCAACTTCTCGCCGGAAAAGGCTGGGAAACGACGAGATCCTGTCTGCTCTGCCAAGCATGAGATATCGTTCTGTTAGTTGAGTAAGAATGCACTCGCGTGGTGATGCGAATCCACCAATACGCTCATTGAATGCCAGCCAATTGTAGAAAATCCGAAATGCATCTTGACTGTTGCTTTCCCACTTCGTATCTCTTAAAACACCGTCAGATGACTGAAGGGCATATTCCATACGAAACAGAGAGTCATATGGATCTTGGGATAAGTCCTCAAGCGCGATAAGGAATGTGGCGATTTTCCTGTAGATGTCTTCGAAGTCTGCGAATTTGCCTTCACCTGACCTCGGTTCCACTTCAGGGGATCGAAAACCGATAATATTGAGAAGATCTACATCCGCATTCTTCTTATCTTCGGGGCTTGCAGTTGGAGCTTTCATCCTGTACAAGAACGAATACAGGCATAACGATGAGTCAAACTCGGATTCAAGATATTTTGCTATGTCCTTGTATGTATCAGAAGCAGTCTCGTCGAATTCGAGCTGAGACCATTTTGTGCACCGCCTGATTATTTCAAATTTCCTTGTTTCTGACAGGCTGAGGATATCGAATGTCATGAATTCCTGCTGCAAACCGATTACTGCCCGTTGAAAAACCGATCGTTTGACATTCGATGGGTCCTTAGCAAATCGAGTAACTTTATCTATGTGTTTTTGCGCGAGTCTGAAGAGTGAATCCAAGCTGTTTTTCACAGTTACATCAAGTATATCCCTTTTCCTTGCGTCTTTCAGAAAGGTGCTTGCTGGTGGTTCGTTGCCCTTTATGGATGCCTCTTCATATTCCTTTCTAAATCGCTCGTCCTTCAGGCAAGTTGAGAGAGCATGCTTTGTCCAGACATACAATCCTGCATTCAGAGCCTCACCCTGCGCCCGTTCAGCGTATGAGTTGTCGCCTGCGATGCCTTCAACGAAGGCAA
>CAZNBY010000074.1:0-1802 GCA_964571525.1 uncultured Planctomycetota bacterium | reverse complement strand
GCTTAATAACCACGGATTCGCACACAAACACAAAGTGTTTGCCGTGGAGGGCGGGTATCTTGCCTGCCATCTTTGAGCGGCTGCCGAATCCCGGTACCGTTCTTACAAGCCGTCTTTCGGGTTCATTGGCCAAGTATCTCGGCCCTCTTCTTTTTGTACTTATCAAAGCTCTTTTTGTAGTCCTCATCGAAGGTCGAACGGATTTTCGCATTTCTCGCGCTGACTTCGTCGAAAAGCGGTTTCTGGGTTTCTCTGAATGTTTCCAGATGCCATGATTTTATCTTCATCGGTAAATCAATGCTGTTCATGTACCAGTGGTTCAGCACATTGCTGACAAGGCCCGCCTTAGTCTCTATCACCTTTGCATCAGCAGCAGGTCTTATGGAAAGAACGCAGATCGGGCGCTTCCCTATGATTTCGCCGATGACATGGTCGTTATCCCAAAATTCATATATCGTGTAGGTCGTCTTATCGCAATAGTAGAATGCCGCAGGATCAAACATCGTCGGAACGGTTGTGGGTGAAAGAGCAGATGAATTTACACCGACAAGCCCCTTCACAAATGTCTTTCGCCAAGGTTCCGCCATAAGTGCGTCGAATTCTTTCTCTGGGTCGCACAACAGCTTTGCGTTTACCTCAATTGTGTCGGCAAGTGTACATGCTTCGAGTCCTTGTTTCGAAGAAATCCAAGTGTATCCCTCAACTTGGGCAAGCAACCAGTGCCGGAACATTTTTGAATAATACAGACCAATTATCCAGTCAAAGCCCTTGTAATCGTCATAGCACTCGGCATATACATGAGGATAGACATAGTCGCTCTTCACATCGCACGGAACGCCGTATGAGAGTTTCTGCGCACCCATAAACCATGCATGACCAGAAGAGCCTGTCGCAACCTTTTCGAGCTTGCAGCACCCTACATCGTTGTATTTTCCCCTCCAGTAAGAGCTTTCGATGCTCTTGTCCTTCCATTCCTGCAACAACGAACGATAGGGATTTGATGCGAAATATGTGAAGTTGTAATAATCGCTTGGTGGCAATAACATATTATTAGTTCCACCGATCTTGTTTCTCGAGCCGACATTGGAGTTGTGGTGAACTTTGATTACTAAATCGGCAATACGCATCGTGCGCAGGAAAAGCGATGGCGTCCCGAAACCTGATCCACTGCTCGCTTCGATCTGCTTCTCAGTCGCGGTCATGTATCGTGGATTTGCTATAAGAAGAATCAGCCTTCCTCTGTACCATGCGGTCATACGGTCAACGCTCTCGGGTATCTCTTCGCGGATGCACTCTTCGAGAGTGAAGGCGCGATACAGCCACTGAAGGTGGGCGGCAAACTCAATCATGTTCAGGCTTTTAGAATCAACGGCTTTCACCCACTCATCAAGACCATTCCATTTATCCTCAATGCTATACGGCAGTTTTGCAGCCATTCCGTCTATTAAAGCGTCGTACCGCTTGTCAAAATCAAACTCATTTGCAAGGGAGACAAGACTGCGACAGTATTCTTTGTATCGCAAACCATCATCACCAGCAGTATATCTAAGATCGTAAAGAGTCCTTAAGTTTATATAGGCACGAATAGCAGATGCCGCAAGAAGTTGAATCCTTTCATCGGCTGGCTCTGGCTTAATAGATAGAGCGCAACGGAAGAGCGCACCGAGCATCACCCAGACCTTATAGGGAGGTGATTTGACCTCTGTATCTGTGAATACTGCTTCTGTAACACTGCGAAAAAAATCGATGTCACAACCCTCGATGCCAAGGAACGCGAGAGCGGTTTTCAACGGTGCAGCAGA
>CAZNBY010000073.1:0-2058 GCA_964571525.1 uncultured Planctomycetota bacterium | reverse complement strand
ATACGAAGCTGCTTAGCATGACGAACACAGAGCCTAAATAGGCACAAACGCTTTGTGCAGCACGGGGATGATATGAAGAAATTAGTGCTTTTGCTCGTTGCAATCGTAGCCATGATCGTCATTTGTCACATCTGTGCAGAAGATGACAAGGCATATGCGGAGGGCATTTTTGGCAAGGTTATTGCATTAGAGGCTGCCGGTCCAGAAAATGGAGCGCGGATAGCAGATATCTGTAGAGCCCTGACCGCCACTCAGTGGCTTGAGTTCGTCACCGACTGCTCCACTTACATCGAAAAGAGCTTCGACAAAGCAGAGTGGGAGAACAAGGCATACATCTATATGAGCAGGTACTTCTGGAGGTACTACCCGGCAACGGTGGAGTTCACACCAGAGCTTCTGCAGACAATTGGCGATTACATAAGTGCAAACAAGGGAAGCGAGGTCTGCGGTTACTCGGTGATGAAGCTGTTTTCAAGTTCACCAAAGATTCCCGAATTAATGTATGGTCAGATTGATATCGGCACGCTGTTTGCCTTCGTTGAAGGCATCGCAGGCGACAACTCATACGCTGAACGGGCGCAGGGAGAGGCTCTTAACTCAGCATTCTTTATTTGGTCGCGATTTGCCTTGTTTGCATGCTTAAAGGATGATGCGATCAGAAAGGAGTATGAGGAAGCATCCAAACAGGGGAGCACGTTGGCGGGGAACATGGTTCTGAGAGAAGCAAGGAGGAAGAACGATCTTGATGCGTCTGTGAAAGCTGAGATTGATGGCTTATGCAATTCCGCGCAACGGCATGTTGAAACCGTCACACGGCTTAATAAGGAATCAACAAATAATGATAGAAGTGTTTTTGCTGAGTTAGCGACAAATGCGCTGCAGGAATTCCTTGCATTTGGTATAGCATCTGATGCCATTACAAAGATGAGGTATTTTTCAGGGAAATGCAATAAGTGGTTTGATTTGAATTTTGACGATAACTCGCGTGCTATCTTCAAAGAACTTGTTGAATTTTCGCGTAATAAACAGCATCCTGCTCTAAGCTTCTTTATGTTTTTATATAAGGTCAGAGCCAAGGATGCAACAGTCCAAGAGAAAGCAACTGCGATTGATGATTTACTCGACATAATAACTCATCGTGTCAAGCAATTAGAGTCTTTACCCGCTGAACAAAGACCGTTATCTCGTGAGGAGATGACAAGAAAAATGGCCACTTTTCTTATAGCTCACGAGGATCTCTGCCTTACAGCGTATGAGTCTCTCTTCCATATGGAATATGCACTTCAATCATCAGATGGAATCATTAGGCACCTTCGATGGGAAAGTGATTCATTTTCTGTTTTCAGAAATTTCTACGATTGGACGGCGTTCAATCAGAGAATGGGAGAACGCAACTACCCCAGCGAGTGCATGCTTACACAATTGGCAGGGCGCTACCTGCGACTGAACAGAGGTGATAGGATACCTTTCTTTGTCAAACAATTATCACACGAGTCTGCCAAGAACGAGGTAACGCGAATCACAAAGGATTTCGATGCGCAAATGGCTGCGTCCAGCAAGAGTCCCTTCAGTTCGGAGGCCATGCTTGAAGAACTGCGAACATCTCCATTGTCTGTTGATGTCGCATTGAAATACCCTCACGCGGCGCAAGCTTGCGAGGCTGCAATGAAGGTGTTAAGTTCTCCCGATGCCGTGTTTGTAGGCAGGTGCCTTCACCTGATCGGTTTGCTGGGCGGCAAGTTGAGTATTGAAAGAGCGATTGCCGAGACTGCATCTCGTGAAGAAGAACCTGTACGAGTCGCACGCCTGTATGCTGCCACAAAGCTTGGTTGCGCGAAAGTCGCAGAGGTTTATACTAAGTACCCTGAGGCTGTGAAGAAGGGCGTCATCATTGATTTCATCAAGGCGATAATAATAGCGCAGGGGATAGACGGTGTAAATTTCACAGAGCTAAAAGCGTGTGAGCCATACAAGACAGACGCGAACCGCGTATACTTCCGCATGCACGAGTTAATCTGCATAGAGAGCGCGCAGAAGAAGTAGGCCAGGTTGCCCTGA
>CAZNBY010000072.1:0-2145 GCA_964571525.1 uncultured Planctomycetota bacterium | reverse complement strand
GGCTTTTCACACCGCGAGAAATTTTCTGGTCAAGGTCTTTCGCAACTTCATTTCCAAGCGAAGTGTTTCTCAGTAAGCCGATTTCATAGGGATCTGGAAGACGCCTAAGAGAGAGCCATTCTTCTTCAAGCTTCGCAAAAGCAAGTTGATTTGGCAGATCCCATTTTTGAAATCGAAAATCCTGTCTGCGAAGTTCACCGATTTCTACGAGACCGCTCATAACAGCATGTCGGATAATCTCAAGCGACATCTGCTGTTTCTCGATTTGTGTTAACGCACCCCCTACAAGGATTGCAATAGAAACCACATCAGTGGTATCGTTTAAGTCATCCAAACCACGATACAATAGGTCATTTACACAGGCTTGTATGGTTGTCATTCTATATGTACCTTTCCTCTAGTGCCGTCAGGATGAACGATGTCTATAGCTCGTCCTCCCGAATCGGACTTGTTCCGCAAACCAACTCGCGTTCCATCTGGAAGTGCATTGCCTTAGCCATTCGCTTCCTTTCCTGGCTGCCTTCAAACTTCGACACTGCTGACTTGCATGGACATGTCAAGGCTCATTTCCCTTCTGCCCTTTCAGTTCCTCAGCCATTTCTCTGCCCTTGCTTGTGATTCGCAAGCAGCATATTTCACCGGGATTCGGGTTTCTGCCAAGGGCAAGCCACTCGTCCTCAATGCGCTCTATATTATAGTCATATTGAAGGCTCCATGGCTTGAAGTCTAACTTTGGGTCGCAATCGGTTTCTAAAAAATCGCCGATCTCAATGTGACCCTCTTGAACAAGCAGATCTATCATCTCTAGTGATAGCCATCTGATCTCTCCGACAGTAGTCGCCCCACCGACTTCAATAGCCACAGAAGCGATATCAGAGGCATGGAGCAAGCCGTCCATTCCTCTTATTACAAGGGATTCCCTACAGCGCTGGATCCTCGTGATAAGTTCCTCACCCATTTCATTACCCTTTGCGGTGTTTTGGAACCAGCATGACCATCCCCATATTGAATCTGGCTTGTTGATATCCCAAATGCGATCAATCTCCTCCATTGCCTCTCGTTCAGACATCTCCCATTTGCGAAAGCACCCCCCCTCCCCTTGAAGATCTCCAACTTCCATAAGCCCTTGGTGAAGGACCTCTTTGATAACGGTCATGCTCATCCGTTTAACGACGATATCTATTTTTTTATCGATACGGAATTCTACGATACCAGCAATCTCCAGAATGGAGACAAAATCATCTGTCCCTCTTGCTGTAATTTCAGCTATACACTCTTGAACATTCATTCGACATGCACCTTTCTGCGTATTTTCGAATTCGGAAGTTTGATTTCAACAGTAGGATGCCCCGGTGTTGACGTTGAGTTCTTCCGCCAAGAAACTTCTGTTCCATCTGGAAGTGCATTGCCTTAGCCATTCGCTTCCTTTCCTGGCTGCTTTCGGGCTTTGTTTCGGCAAAGCCCTTGTAGTTCGAGAACATCAGTAACGATGCTGTAATCACTCTTCATCTGACGACTTGAGAGTTATCACAAGGTAGAATCCTTAGGAAATTACAGCCACATCTGATATACACGCCCGAATCGAACGCTATGAAAGGTGCTGTGGAACCTGTAATTATTGACATTGCGAACGACTTTTCGTTTCGCTTTCCCACAGGTGGCAATTGAACTTCATTTCCCACATCGTCTATTAGTTGCCCACCATGCGACCATGCGTCGAAACGAACCCCGGGGAACAGACTGATTAATCTGCCGTTAAGAACCTGCTCAAGAGTGACCGAGAGGTCATCAGGGAGAACTTCCAGCTTGGCAATCTTCAACGCCGAATCTGTCCTATATGCCTCCACCAGATATGCAGAGGTCCCAAGCGGAATAATGTAATCGGGATTTATACCGTCAATTCTTGAGAGTTGGGATCTCGCCAAGGAACCTGAGTCAAACACCTGGGCAAAAAGCTGATGCTCTTCGTTGTCAACTTTGTATACAAGAAAGACGCATTGGTCACGAAGACGAAAGCTCCAGACAACATTCTCGACTTCAACCGTTTCTCCGGTGTTCGTATCAATGATCTTAGAGTTGTTGAATACAATGATCTTGCCGATCCTGAAGATACAGCTGGTTTTATAAGGATCAATATCGGTTTGA
>CAZNBY010000071.1:0-2272 GCA_964571525.1 uncultured Planctomycetota bacterium | reverse complement strand
GACGCCCATGCCTTTGCGCTTTTGTGTTTATGTATGGTGGGCATCTTGCCCACCATCAACAAGCAGTTTTAACGCATTAAGCATGTACATCGGAGTACCCAATCGCTTAATAACCACGGATTCGCACACAAACACAAAGTGTTTGCCGTGGAGGGCGGGCATCTTGCCTGCCATCTTTGAGCGGCTGCCGAATCCCGGTACTTCTCTTACAAGCCGTCTTTCGGGTTCATTGGGCCAAGTATCTCGGCCTTCTTTTTGTCGTACTTCTCAAAGCTCTTTTTGTAGTCCTCATCGAAGGTCGAACGAATTTTCGCATTTCTCGCGCTGACTTCGTCGAAAAGCGGTTTCTGGGTTTCCCTGAATGTGGCCAGATGCCATGATTTTATCTTATTTGGTATCTCCATGCTGTTCAGATACCAGTGGTTCAGAACATTGCTGACGAGGCCGGCCTTCGTCTCGATGACCTTTGCATCGGCCGCAGGTCTTATGGAAAGCACGCAGATCGGGCGCTTTCCTATGATTTCGCCAATTACATGGTCGTTATCCCAAAATTCATATATTGTGTAGGTTGTCTTATCGCAATAGTAGAATGCCGCAGGATCGAACATCGTCGGAACGGTAGTGGGTGAAAGAGCAGAAGGATTTACGCCGACAAGCCCCTTCACAAATGTCTTTCGCCAAGGTTCTGACATTAGTGCTTCGAATTCCTTTTCTGGGTCGCACAGCAGCTTCGCATTTACCTCGATTGAGTCGGTCAGCGAACACGCCTCGCGCCCTTGTTTAGATGCATTCCAAATGTATCCCTCAACTTGGGCAAGCAACCGGTGCCGGAACATTTCTGAATACAAACCAATAATCCAATCATAGCCCTTGTAGTCGCCATAACATTCGACATATACATGAGGATAGATATAGTCGTTCTTCACATCGCACGGTACACCGTAGGCGAGCTTCTGCGCGCCCATAAACCAAGCATGGCCAGAAATGCCTGTCGCAATCTTTTCAAGCTTGCAGCATCCGACATCGTTGTGTTTTCCCCTCCAGTAAAGACCTTCAATGCTTTTGTCTTTCCATTCCTGCAACAACGAACGATAGGGATTTGATGCATAATATGTGAAATTGTAACAATCGCTTGGTGCATAGAGCAAATTGTTCGTTCCACCGATCTTGTTTCTCGAACCGACATTGGAGTTGTTGTGAACTTTTATTACCAAATCGGCTATCCGTATCGTGCGCAGGAAAAGCGATGGCGTCCCGAAACATGAGCCACCGCTGCTCTCAATCTCTTCCTCAGCCGCGGTCATGTATCGTGGATTTGCGATAAGAAGAATAAGCCGTCCTCTGTACCATGCGGTCTTGCGGTCAACGCTCTCGGGGATCTCTTCGCGAATGCACTCTTCGATAGTGAAGGTGCGATACAGCCACTGAAGGTGCGCGGCAAGCTCAATCATGTTCAGGCTTCTGGAATCAACGGCCTTCGCCCACTCATCAAGACCGGTCCACTTATCCTCAACACCATACGGCAGTTTTGCAGCAATTCCGTCTATTAGAGCGTCGTACCGATTCTCAAAATCAAATTCACTGGCGATGGAGACGAGACTGCGGCAGTATTCCTTGTATCGCAAACCGTCATCGCCAGCAGTATATCGAAGATCTTGAAGAGTCCTTAAATTTATGTGGGTACGAATGGCAGACGCCGCAAGCAGTTGAGTCCTTTCGTCGGCTGGTTCGGGCTTAATGGATAGAGCGCAACGGAAGAGCGCACCGAATATCACCCATACTTTATAGGGAGGTGATGTGACCTTTGCATCCGTGAACACTGCTTCTGTAATATTGCCTAAAAAACTTCTGTCACAACCCTCGATGCCAAGGAACGCGAGAGCGGTTTTCAACGGTGCAGCAGAAAAATCCTCGTCGCTCTGCGCAGTAGGATGAACAAGAGCTGCAAGGCTCTTCACGAACCCGGCTTCCTCCTCTTGAGTCGGATCATCTGAAAGAGCCGCAAAAAGGCTTTTAAAATCTGCCTTCTCCTCCGCCATGATGGCGGAGGAGAAAGCTATGGTCAACAGCACTAATGTCAGTATATATCTCATTTCCAACCTCCTAAACACAATACGACTGGATTATTCGATAGAGGCGTCGTCAACTGACTGCCTACTTACCCATTCTAAGCTCCGGTGCCAACATAGTCAAGAATTCTTTCTCTCTTAATGCTACGACGCCCATGCCTTTGCGCTTTTGTGTTTATGTATGGTGGGCATCTTGCCCACCA
>CAZNBY010000070.1:0-2704 GCA_964571525.1 uncultured Planctomycetota bacterium | reverse complement strand
CCGGCGACGAATACGAGGTCATCTTGCCGACTTTGTTGTACGATATCGTTGATGAAGTGCTGTTCGACGGGTTCAATGGCGTCGGGTGATTCACATGTGAAGTACTTCCAGTATTAATATAGAACTTGTGATTCATAGCAAGGTAGAATCCTTAGGAAATTACAGCCACATCTGATATACACGCCCGAATCGAACGCTATGAAAGGTGCTGTGGAACCTGTAATTATTGACATTGCGAACGACTTTTCGTTTCGCTTTCCCACAGGTGGCAATTGAACTTCATTTCCCACATCGTCTATTAGTTGCCCACCATGCGACCATGCGTCGAAACGAACCCCGGGGAACAGACTGATTAATCTGCCGTTAAGAACCTGCTCAAGAGTGACCGAGAGGTCATCAGGGAGAACTTCCAGCTTGGCAATCTTAAATGCCGAATCAGTCCTATATGCCTCCACCAGATATGCAGATGTCCCAAGCGGAATAATGTAATCGGGTTTTATACCGTCAATTCTTGAGAGTTGGGATCGCGCCAAGGAACCTGAGTCAAACACCTTGGCAAAAAGCTGATGCTCTTCGTTGTCAACTTTGTATACAAGAAAGACGCACTGGTCACGAAGACGAAAGCTCCAGACAACATTCTCGACTTCAACCATTTCTCCGGTGTTCGTATCAATGATCCTAGAGTTGTTGAATACAAGGATCTTGCCGATCCTGAAGATACAGCTGGTTTTATAAGGATCAATATCGGTTTGAAGAATCAATCTATCATTGACATACAAACAACCTTCCCGCATCTCTGCGCTAATCACATCGTCAAAGAAGACGGGTATACCTTTGGCCTTTTGCACAATAGTGTTTCCTGTCAATATGTCTGCCTTGACAAATCGTGAGTTCCGCGGATCGGTCATATACACAGCTTTCTCATCATGGGTGCAATATTTCAATGATGAATATGGTGTGAACCCACCATCAGAATATTCCAGAACACTTCCATTGGTAGAGATGATCCTTCCAGAAGCAAGTATATAGCTGCTCCTTTTGTTTCCTGCAATATCCTTCAAGAGTTGACTATCAGCATATTCACCTTTTGCCAGATTTTTCTCTCTATGCGCCAGTCGGCTAAAATGGTCACGAAACAGAAACACCTCTTCGTTGTATCCATTTGAAACAATGGTATCGCAAGGCTGAGTTTCAACCTGAACAACCGCAGTAACGATCAGTGAGGTGTTCCCATTCAGTGTTCTGAAAACCGCGCTCCTGCCCGACGGCGAAAACCTGATAGAACTTGCCGCGCGAGCAATTCCCTCAAAGCTCTTCCAAGCAAGAAATGAGCCTGTCAGATCTGTCCAAACGAGCAGTAGTGGTTCGTTTTCTGGCGAACCGGAAGACGCGACCTGCCACAGTAATAGGTCATTTGATGATAAAAGAGGAATCAGATTCTTGCGGGATACTTCGAGCTGTTCAATAGGGGCTTCTTTCAGATCAGCAATTGTCGGAACGCAACCTTTCCTTTTCAGACCTGCTTGTGACAGTAGAAATATGTCGTCTGTGGTAACAGCGATGAATCCCTCATTGGTGCAAAACACCCTTTGTGGCTTATCAGGGAGACACCATGACCGTATGAAGTGCTGTTCGGGCAGTGAAAGTTGAATCACAACGCTCGAATCACCGATGACAACATAAGAAGTATTTGTAACATCAACAGAAAACGATGAGACCGCGAGTGCAACTTGAATGTCTTTGAAGAGGATGAGTCTTTCATCTTCCCCTTGAAAACAAACACAAGCAGTAAATAGCATACATAATGACAAGAATGGTATATATTTCATTTCTTACTCACTCTTGAAGTTGCATTAATCGCATCGCTTGTAGACTGAGTCGATTTTGGATAAATAGAAGAGTTTTCGTTTGGTTTGCTTGGAGGATTACCCTTTGAAGGAGAAAGTGGCCATTTTGAATCAGCATCATCAATACTATCCAATTTTGGTTTCTCCCCCTTTTTCATACCCTCATATACTTCAGGAGATGTATCAATTTCACTCCAATCACCATTTCCATCATTTTTATAGGTGCGTTTGCATGCCCAGAATATTCTCTCATGAAACTCAGGGTTCGATGTATCATTTATATAATAATACCAAGATTCTGTGCAGGCGAACCACCAAACTGAGTACTCACTGTATCCCTTACTCATAAAAACATCACCAATTATTCTCCTTGTGAATGATTTTACTTGCGGGGTGTCTGATAATGGATTGAAAGATGGTGCGTTTTTTGTATACTTTCCTGTTTTCTTATCCTTTTCTCTCTGTCTTTCCATGCTGCCATCATAATAACATTCACCCTTTCCATCTTGCTCGCCAGTTATTGACGATAATCCTAAATTATCGTTGTAATCGCCTATTTTATATAATTCTCCATCAATTTCGAAGTATAGCGAAATTGTCTGATAAATAACTAAATACTTATATGCTTCTCTCTTTTCATCCCATATCCTCCATTTCCAGTTTATATGATAAGCAACGAATGAAATAGGAGCATAGTTATTCTCATCCTCAAGAACAGATTGGATTCCTTCTGTTTTCTTCTCATCCTTCGCTTCTTCTATCGAATTGACACTTTGCCCGTCCGCCGGATCCAATATCCCTCCCTCCCCCACCAGCAATCCCCCTTCCGTGGGCTCTAAGCCTAATGCGGAGAAGGC
>CAZNBY010000069.1:0-2851 GCA_964571525.1 uncultured Planctomycetota bacterium | reverse complement strand
TGGCTCGTGCGGTAGATCGAAAAACCATCTGTACCACCAACCTTTACCATGTTGCCGGTGCCGGTTGTGGGTATCGAGCCCGTGCCGATCCAGCCAGAGCACATATACTGGCGTTCGATTGTCTCGCCAGCAACGATGTATGGAGCGGTAGGAATAACTCTATCACCGGCAATCCATGTTGTTTCGCCAAGATAATCCGGTGTGCCACGGTCGCTGAAGACCCATAGCTTGGGTTGGACAGTCTTGCGTGAAAAGGTAATGTTGTCAAGCCAGCAATGGTAATTATATCCATTAGCTTGGATTCGAATTCGAATCCCGACAGACTTACCATTACAAGCTGTTGGAAGATCAACCTCATTGTGCGAAATTTCGCTTTTTGACGGATGAGTATTGTACGACCATCCTGTCGAGAACTTGCTGCCGCCCTTATCATTATGAGTGTATATTGTCGTGTACTTCGTGTCGCTGGGTAGCTTGTACTCAATGAACAATGAATCGCCGTAGCCTTGATCGTTGAACGCCCAGTCATAGCTCAAAGTTGAACCGCCAAGAGGGATGTCTATCGTGGCATCCATATATGCCGACCCACCACTTCCCCAGCAATACATCCTGTATAGAAAGAAGTTTGCACCCTTTGTTGTGGATGCAGTACCAAACCAGCATGGGTAACCACTACTGTCGTTTGTCCATTGGATGTAGCTTGAATCGCTCTGCTTCCAGTCCTTTTCCCAACCACTCTCAAACTTGTACTCCTTTGTCACTTCAGTCACAATAGGTTCATTGTCATTTCCGGATGTGAAAGTTCCTATGTCCGACGCATAAGTGCTTGTGCCCTTAACAGCGAGCACACGCCAGAATAACGGAGTGAAACCCGGCAAACCATTGACAGTAAAAGTGTAACCATTGACAACATAGCTGAAGATCAGGTCGAAACCGGTGAAGTTGGAGCTTCGCGACCACTCGATAATGTAATAGTCTGCTGGATCCATAACCTCCCAATCAAACACAGAGTTGTCAACTGCTACATCGGTCTGCCCAGGGGAAGGCGAGACAAGAAGCGGAGTGTAGTTGGCAGCATAAGCCGCCTGCGCTGACAACGCAAGAAAACACGCAAACACCAAGCTTGCAAGAAGGACAAAGTTCTTCTTATGCATCACTGGCCTCCTAAAGTACACGAAAACAGTATAGTAATCTTACTTACTAAGTGGAAAAGCGCAACAAAAAACAGATTTTGTGAAGCATCCAAATTGCGTGGAGCATCACCAAACGATGCTCGTACTGGGGAAGGGTTCAGAATCTCTTTATCAGAACATTACTAATGTTAGTCGTATTTGCATCAGTTGCGCTGCAAAAAAAGCGGGGAGATTTCTCTCCCCGCATCGTAACGCAGAATTCGAGCGCTATTTCACCAATTTTCGAACAACTGCCCTCAAGCAGTCCTCACCTTCCATCATGCCAGCCAAAACAGGTGATGCATAGTAATACATGCTTACAAGCTCTGCACCAATAGATGACGACAGCATCATCGCATCTCGAATTGAGACTAAGTGGGTTACGCTTCTGCTTGTCATTGAGCCAAAAGCGGCGGTTGCGATAAAGCATCCGCCACCCCCGCCACCTCCAGTAACCGGTTGCTCTGTGTCAGGTAGAGCGGTCTTCTGACCCGAACCATCAATGTAAGCTGTTCGCCCGTCGTGAATGAATAGAATCGCAGGTATGTCGTTTTTCATGGAGATGCTGGTCGGACCTGTGACATTACCTGATACGATTGTTCGGGTTTCCCATCCGATTTTGTTCTGACGCGCATATCTTAGATTATTGCGATCTGTGTATGCCAGATGAGAGTATCCAGCCGAGTCTATCGCGATTGAGATGAAGTAACCGGTATCTCCAAGTCTGTCAACAACGGTGTCTTTCCATTGATTGTCAGTGAAACTTGCAATGTGCAAGGAGTTTGCGCCAGGGCCATCAAGCGATTGATATGCAATATGAGGAACACCACTCGCATCCAAAGCCATTACGCAGAAATAGCCCGCAAACTGGTCTCGAATGGCTGTTATCGTCCATCCAAAGCCATCATACTCAGCAAAGTAAAGACCTTTTGAACTACCACTTCGGGCAAAGGCTATTACTGGCAGATTATTATATGGTAGAACAGCAATCGAATTGAAGAAACCTGCGCCATCGCGAGAGTCAATCATGCTTATATCCCAAGCACTGCCCAGTCTGCGGGCGAACATTAGGGATGCATTGCTTATATCAAAGTACGATACGAAAACCTCACTGTACGAAGAAGCGATACTGAAACGCACGCCTTGCACTCCAAGTGGCTCGATTTCGGCAGTTTCGTAATCAGACTTTGTATCGGCAAACGATTGGTCTGCAAAGTAGAACAGTCCGTTCTGCCCCTCACGCGCAAACAGAATGTGGATGACCCCAGTCGGAGAAACGGCGATATCTAAAGCTGAAATCGAACCGACCGAATCAAGAATCGTACTTGATAGCCATTGATCTCCGTTAAGAACTGAACGCATCAGCAAATTTGTGGATGGCATATATGCATAAATAGCAATTCTGCCATCTTTCAAGGTGATTATCTTGCTTGATACACCCTGTTCAGAGGCAAGAACTGAAAAACCGCCCCAACTTTCTGAAAGCGGTCCGGGTCTTGTCTGCCAGATCCATGATATTGCCGTCGGAGCCGAGATAACAAACGAAAAGTATGAATCCGAGCTGTTGTTCGCTGAGCCTAAGCCGACATAACCGGCACAAATCATATCACCGTCGGCTTGCGAACAGTAACCTGTGGCAAGGTCACCGTCGAACAGCCAATAGGTGCCGACTGGTGGAT
>CAZNBY010000068.1:0-2899 GCA_964571525.1 uncultured Planctomycetota bacterium | reverse complement strand
TCACAACTGACCTTAATGAGTCTTGCACAACCCGCCTTTACATGGATGGATTCGGTATGCTTACACAAACCGTTTACACGGCGGAACTTGAAATCATGGGTTACGAAGACCACAGAACTCTTGGCGATTCATTTTGTAATGAAATCATAAATGGTGGATGGAATTCTGTCGACGACGCGATGCCAGTCGAATACGAAGCCATACCCAAGAATACAGATAATCCCCAAGTGGAGATTCCCAAGCAAACCGATGTACCCATCTCAGAACCTGAGCAACCTTCTGAATGTTATTATGTAGTTATGTTTGTGTCTGGAGCAAATAGATTTTACAAAGGTAAAATGACTGGGAATCCAGACACAATTCCTGATAGATCAGTTGACTCACAACGTCTGGCTGAAGCGAATAGCATATTATCCTCGTATACTGCACCCTGTTCACGATGTCATTCAAGGAAAATTGTGAAGGTTGTCATCATGATTGTTGAAACAAAAACAAGTGATGAGGGCGATGATTGTGAAAAATTATCACCAAAACTCCACGCTGATACACCTAACGCCGTGAAGAAGTATGGCATTGATGCAGATACAGCATTCAGTGGCGCAGAGATTGACAAAGGAACAGGTAGTACGGCCGAATTGGCAACTGAAGTGAGCGGTGGAACTCTATGCGACAAATTCGTCGTGTGCAATAAAGCAGGAGCGGGAAACGCAGCAAGTAGTATTCCTGATGGTGCAATGTGTCGTTTATGGATACTTGGTCACGGTCAGGAAAACAAGGATGGAGTCTCAAACAATGGCAATCTCGAAATAGACTCGGCATTTATTGATAGTATGCTCGGTAAGAAACGGCGTACATCTGGATGCGGATGTGCAGTTGAGGTTGAATCGTGTTATGGTGGAACCTCAGGCGCGACAGCGGAGCAATTGTCAAAAAAGTGGCCGGAAGCGAGTGTGTCTGGCTGTAGTCTGAAAAAATCTTCTGAACCTGTTACTGGCAAAGATAAAACTCAGGATAAGCAATGTGTTGATAAAACAGATGAAGCAACTGGCCAAACGACAACTACAACAGAGGATGCTGTGATTACGACATATCAGAATGGAAAGGTAACGAACACGGAAAAGCCATCGGAGCATCGTGAAAGGGATAAGGCGATGGAGAAACGCAAAAAGGGAGCCAAACCGTGAACACCAAAAGACGAATCCTTTTCATTTGCATGTATGCAATGATTCCCGTCATTGTGGCTGCATTTGGGGTTTTATATCTCGCACAAGAGAAGGAACCACGGACCGTGGATGTCAATGAGTATTTCAAAAATGGCTTTCCGATGAACCAGCCGAGGTTGCTTTCACCGGTTGCGTGGTTGCATTCAAGTAACGCTTTGTTTCGAGCACAGGCACTCTTCGCGTTGGGCAGAACCGAAGAGGCGATGGCAGAAATAGTCAAATCGAAAGACGACTTTCCTGAATCTTCCCGCACAAAAGGCGTTTTCCTGTTTGCCGAAGAGAGGTTTTCAGAAGCAGAGAGTGTTTTTACCGAAATGATCCCGCTCTTGGGGGGATATCCTTCGATGGCAAGTTGGTGCGAACGTATTATTTTGACATGCAGATTGGGGGAAAAGCTTAAATGCAATGCAACAATAGATGATATTCGCAATACTGAAGATCCTGAAAATGATATTGATGTGACGAAAGAGATAATTCTTGCACGAATGAGTGTCGATCCATCTCTTAAAGATTTTCCTCTACTATCATATATGCTTGAGAGTTCGAAAGAAATGAAAGAAACTCGCTATGAAGAATTAACTGGACTGAATATGATTATGGCAACTGGATTCAAGAAACAGATCATCAAGCTGTTCGCATACAACGAAAACGATCAAAACAACGGATTTTTCCTTCGAATAGAGAATCTGGAACAGATCGGTGAGTTGTTACATGTAATGCATGACTATCAAGAGACTGGAACGATGGATATCGCATTGCTCAACAGAGCGATAATATGGAATTTTCGCGATCAATCTATCACGGCAAGAGACCTGTCGCGTAAGCTGACGGAGAATTCGAGCTTTCTTGCTCCAATCTGGCTGGATGTCATTCTGGGAAGATGCGATGTATCGCTACTTGTTGATCTGCAGAGATTTCTGCTTGATGAACTTTCCAACCCCGAAAATACGGAGATCAACTATCTGTTTGCCGAGAGCTTGCTTTACGACAACTGCTGGTTCCTTATGGGATTCTGCGAAGATGAGCAACAGGAATTAATCCGCAGAACAGTTGAGCGCAGACCTTGGCTGCCGTTGGAATTTGCGAGCTGCGATCACGACGAATTAGCGCCTTATTGCCAATACGATGCATGGATTATGCTTCGAATGGCATGGTACGCAAAACACGGGATGCTGTACAAAAAGTAGTCTGCCACAAAGAATTCGGGGGAGTAATACTCGTACGATACGCGAAGACATATACCTACGACGGCATGAGGAACCGGACGCAAAAAGTTGAAAACGGCACGCCAACGAGTTATACTTATAACGGCCTTGGTCGCATCACGGCTGTCGGAAATGTCTCGTACAGCTACGACGGCAACGGCAACCTGACCGGCAAGAGCACGGGCGAGGCGTTTCAATACGACCACAAGAACAACCTTGTGCACCACACCGACCCTAACCGCGATATAGATGTGTATTATGGCTATGACCTTGGGACGACGCGAATTATGAAGGTTTACACCGGCGAGCCGCAGATGGGGGGCTCTGTGGATCGGGCACGGCCCGGGCGCGGAGTCTCGGCGTTGCTATCGTCACGCACCCCGCTTGCGACGAGCGCGACGACGCGTTCGATAGATTGCGTGTGGCAGCTTTCGGCGATGCTTGAAATAGACTACCTGAAAGTTGACGGCG
>CAZNBY010000067.1:0-2948 GCA_964571525.1 uncultured Planctomycetota bacterium | reverse complement strand
CGAGAAGAATCCAGTAATATCCTTGCCTCCAGCTCGATTACCGTCAAAGTCGGGACAAACACCTATGAATTTGCTTGTGATGCTCGGCGCTCGGAAAATTCTGCGGGAGACACCATCTTGCGCGGCTTGACAATGCAACCACAGATCAAATCGGGCAAAGTTTGACCTGTTGGCGATAAGAATGGGTACATGTTCGATGCGGCGAAAAGAATCGAACCGACGACAAGCCCCCAAATAGCGTGGGGGAAAAGCAATATGGGCAGAAGCTTTAGGAAATTGCGGGCAACCGAAAACAACATCTTGGTGGTAAGCCCCCGCTTTGAAGTAACGCGCAAACCGAGTATCAGTTTGCCTATGCTCCCCTTCAGAAAAATTGACTCGAATATCGCGTTGTAAATTATGAAAATGCCGAATATAACGAAGTAAGCTTGAGCCGTGGCCGAAGGATCGGCATCTGCAGCCCGCTCGAAGTATGTTACAGCATCTGTCCCAACGATGTAGAGAATAGTAACAAGCAACAAAGATACATAACCGCCGAAATCGAGGATGAAGGCGATGCCCCGCTTGAGCAGAATGTGAGCCTTGATGTTCGAGAAATCGTTTATAGGCGCGGCAAGCTCTTCACTTGTAAAGACAGCCGTATCAGGCGCATCCTGTATCGTAGCGCCGCAACGGGAGCAGAACCTGTCGCGCGGGTCAAGGGTCTTGCCGCAGTTAACGCAGTTCATAACTCTCCTTCGAGAGATGACGGTATATAAGGGTGGGGAAGCACCGCCATAGAATAGGGGAATTGTACACCCTAATTCGCAGAAAATCAACTGCAAACTGTGAATCTCGTCGAGCAGTTTTCTCATTTTAGCCAAACTGAATAACGCTGGACAGAATTCGCTGGACTTTTCGCGTCTCGTTGGTAACATATCTCAAAAGCGCAAACGCAGCGGGAGGAAGTATGAAATTCGGTCTTCACTGGTTAAAACAAGGTGACGAACTCGAAAGGCTCATCAAGGTGCTCCCACAGCTCGAGAAGCTGGCTGAGATGATGCCGACAATCGAAAGGCTCGTCGAAAACATAGAATCACTTGAGGCTTTAGCTGATCACGGCGAGCAGATCAACAAGCTTGATGAGCTTCTGCCGATACTCGAAGAGCTTGCGTCGAAGTACAAGACATCGCGCGCCAAGCCCGAGAAGCAAGAAGAGCCAGATGTGAAGAAATCCACCTTCATAAGGTCGTTTAAGCCCTTCACAAGCAAATAGAAACACCGCGACATACATCAGCGTGTCTGGGCAGCAATCGGGCGAATCGCGTAAGAATGCGCGATTTGCATAAAATCCCACCTCTTTAAGGAGGTTTAGATGTTCGAAGACGCTGAAATCGGGCCGAAGATAGAAAAGGTTGACTACAAGGCGCAGGTGTTCGCGCTGCGAACGCAACTGCTTGAGATTCAGAACGAGCTTAGAAAAGAACGAATACCCGTTCTGATTATCATCGGCGGTGTTGACGGCGCTGGTAAGGGCGAGTCGCTCAACTTGTTGAATGAATGGATGGACCCGCGTTACATCGAGGCGCGGGCGTTTCGCTGGGACCTTTCGGAGGAGGAACGCGAGCGTCCCGAATACTGGCGCTTTTGGCGAGTTCTTCCGCCGAAGGGAAAGATTGGGATATTCGTGGGCTCATGGCATTCGAAACCGGTTCTCAAGTCGGCATATGGGCTTTGGAACGATGACGACCTGAATGACTCGATAGCCCGAATTCAGACGCTCGAAAAAGAGCTGGCCGACGATGGAATGCTGATAATCAAATTCTGGTTCCACCTGAGCAAAAAGGCGCAGAAAACCCGCCTTAAGAAACTCGATAAGGATGCTTCGACCCGTTGGCGCGTTACCGAGACGGATTGGAAGCACTTCTTAATGTACGATCGCTTCACAGATGTCTGCTGGAAACTTGTACAGGGCACATCCACCGAACAAGTGCCGTGGCACATAATCAACGGCGAAAACGACCGTTTTCGCAACCTGACCGTCGGCAGGATAGTTTTGGATAGAATATCGGCGCACATCAAGCAGAAGCAAGATGCAGCGTCTGGTGTTGACAAGAAGCCGACGCGTGTACTAAAGATAAAAAGCCCCAATGTGCTAAAAAAGCTCGATTTGTCGCAAAAGGTCAGCGAAGAGGAAGCTCGGGCGGAGCTTGAGATTCAGCAGGGCAACTTGAACATCCTTTACCGCAAGGCGAAAGAGAAAGCACATTCGACGATATTGGTCTTCGAGGGCTGCGATGCAGCGGGAAAGGGTGGCGTGATACGCAGGGTTACGGCTGCGCTCGACGCCCGCGATTACACGATCATTCCAATCGCCGCACCAACCGACGAGGAAAAGGCGCATCATTACTTATGGCGATTCTGGCGGCATATTCCGCGTGCAGGACGAATCACAATATTCGACAGAAGCTGGTACGGGCGTGTTTTGGTCGAACGGGTTGAAGGTTTCGCAAAGCCTGAAGAATGGGCGCGAGCCTATGCCGAGATTAACGATTTTGAACACCAGCTTGTCGAACACGGCGTTTCGCTGCTTAAGTTCTGGCTGCATATAGACAAAGACGAGCAGCTAAGACGGTTTGAGGAGCGCCAGAATACACCGTTCAAGCAGTTCAAAATCACCGAGGAGGATTGGCGCAACCGCGAGAAGTGGGATGCATACGAAGTAGCTGTTAATGATATGGTTAAGCTGACAAGTACCGACTTCGCCCCGTGGCACCTGATCCCAGCAAACGACAAACAATACGCCCGCATCAAGGTTCTGCGCACGGTCTGCGACAAGCTGAAGGAAAATCTGACCTAACTACATAGGCAAACAAGCCGTATAATTCGGGCAAAGCTAACTACGGCTTTGCCCCAGACCTTTGACAAACCCCACTTTTTGTGGGGTTTGTTGTTTTAGGCAGAAATGC
>CAZNBY010000066.1:0-3455 GCA_964571525.1 uncultured Planctomycetota bacterium | reverse complement strand
GGATCTGGGAGCAGGCGTTCTTCAATGACTTCGCTTCTGGCATGTCGCTGACCGAGTACGAGGAGACAACCGCCCGCAAGACCGGCGTTGGCCCCTACACTGTGCATTACGACGGCTGGGGCTCGATGGCTGTGCAGACGATGGGCAATGGCACACTTTGGCAGCGGATGGAGAGTACCGGTTTTGGCGACTTAACATTTTCACAAATGCCTAAGAGCGCTTCTCTTCTTTATGTAAATAATTCACGAACAGATGGCGAATGGTACGGGAACGAGCATGCAAGCGGTGGTATTCATTTTAGCGCAAAAGATGATATCACAATGAGCATTATGCTTAAATCAACACATGATAGCCTTAGTAATAGATACATCAGAGAAATCTATGATCTTCTTTGGAACATAGCATCATGCGCAGGAAGCCTTGTATTGGGCAATGATATATACCGCAAATGTGAGATTATATGTGTAAGTATTCCGGTATTTGGACCAATAAGAGTAAGGGATAAGTTCTTTAGATACAAAATTAACACGAACATCGAGGCAAAGGCTGAGTATTACAGATGTGGCGATTGCGATATGATTGGACAATATCAAAATATTGAGACATTTGAAGGACAAACACATTCATTTACAGACGCATGCGACAAGGTCTTGAATGCGTTTTATGCAAAAATAAAAGAAATGTATGATGTCTGTGAGTCGTACAAGGATGATATTGAAAATAAACTATTCGCTGGTAGAAAAAACTATGAAGTCAAAGGTGTGATGTTCAACACCTTAATCAAGAATAATTCTACTAATGATAAATATGTTAATTCCATTACTTTTGACAAAATCACTCAGGGATTGCTATATCAATCGCAAGACTATGGGCTTTCACTGGGTAAACTTGGATTCAGATACAAGATAGAGTCTGTTGACGATGGAATCACGACAGAACTGAGTGTAGGGAAGGTTCTGCCGGATACCCTAATGGTATATGATAGCGCAGTTATGCGTTGGAGCCGTATCGACGAATTGATTGAAGAGTCTTTCGGTATCCATCCTGCATACAGGGTTGGTTCGCAATTCGATTCTAATCGCTTGGATTCAGGAGAGGCACTATGGTTGTTGAATTAAGAATCAAGAAGGTTTTCATCTTTGTAATAGTACTTTGTCTATTCGTGAATTTCTGTTGCTATTCTATTGCAGAGAATGTAACGAAAAAGAGTATCGAGATATTTAAGAAGAAGATTGCTTCCTGCAATGAAATTAGTGCATTAGTGAGATGCGGCGAAGAACTGAACATAGCATCATCGAAAGTCGGAGAAGAATATATAGGTGAACTGCTGCTGAAGAGCCATTGGATGCATAAGCAGCTTGCAATGTACTTCATCGCCAAGCACGGCATCAATAGATATGTGAAGGATGTAGGTAGAATCGCGGGTGGCACAATTGAATGTGATAGGTACAATTTTGGACAAATCCTACCAATATATGCGTTGTATGTGCTATCAAGTTTTGATTGTGAAGAGGCACAAGAGATTATTCGACGAATAGTCCTTGAGAAGGATTGCCACAATTCTCTAAAGTGCTACGCACTTTCACTGATTAAGTACAATAATACTCCTTCTGTCAACAAGTTGATAAAAAGATGTTTTGGAGACAAGGATCCTGTATTGAGATGGGCTGCATGCGAATATGTGAGAAAGTATGCTCTTAGGCTGTATTCTGAAGAAGTGGTTAAGTGTCTGTCAGATTCATCGTCAGTCGTTAGAGCGAGAGCAATTCATGCTTGTGCAACACTTGATAATTATACACCTATAAGCGAGTATATCAGTCGGAGTCGTGACATACGACGGATTGAGCGTGAGGCGATACAGGAAGCGTATCGCAGCAAACAAGGCAATATATATAATATAGACTCAAAGGATCGTTTATTAATATATATGGACGCAAGGGTTGCAACGCGAAGGATTCTGAGTGTTACTCCAAAAAGGAGAAGTGCAGATGACCTGATTAAGCAGCCGATATGTGGCTGCGACGCTTATGTTAATTACATTTATGAGCAGCGAAAAAGAATAATATCAGACTCACATTTTAACATAATAATTGACGCTGGAGATCTGATAATAAGTTGGTCTGACACATATAGAGAACCCACTGAAGATAATATCGTAAAGGCATTTGAATGGGTAAAGATGAATATCGAGAAGCTCAGACCATCGAGGAGTAATAAGCATAGTGACTATAGAGCGTCATTGTTTGCATCAAGCAGGGGCATGATTCTTACACAGGAAGGTAAGGAAGGTCTTGACTTTAATGTGCAAGATTATCCTGATAGGCTATTATATGCAAGTGAAGACCAACCAGAACCGACCGTTTCCCCTGGCAATTGGTATCTCGAATTCACTTATGTTCCAATTGATTATGAATTCGTGTGTGCAGCTTTATGTTTTCAAACAAATTTGGATATTCACAATTCTGAGGATCTGGAGAAGCTTGCTATTTCTAAGGATCTCGCATTTTATTGCTGGCTATCGAGAGGCGCAATAACTTATATTTCTGACTTTGAAGGAGATATTGTATGTCCTCCCTATCCGGTCAAAGACGATGTTCAAGTTCATATCTCACCGTTTGAAATGCTTATTGCGAAGAGAGTTCGTGATACAGTGAGGTTGAAATGTTGTAGGTGATTCTGGATAGAGATCGCTTTTATCACAAACCCCGCCTTGCGGCGGGGTTTTTTGTTTAACAAGTTGCTGTGAACTACCGTGCAAGCGAAACCATCGCGTCCCACGCGAGTATTACGATAGGCAAATTACCGCAAAAGCCGCGAAGCTATGCGGCGAATCCTACTGAGGTGAGCCTATCCCGATGCTTTGGTGACTTGCGAACAGCAGAGAATATTGTCGTGTGAAATTCACTTGACACGCTCGCACCATGGTGTATGCTTGGTCAATAGATTCGTTGTGTTCGGTAGGTTTAACACTGTATCGGAGGCTTCTATCAGCACTCGCGCCCTCTGCCTATACCTGCTGATCGTCGCTACATGGCGACGCGCGGTGTCGTGCGCACTGGCCGCGGCGGTTGAGAAAGACCTTCAAATCGATTACGACATGATGAACCGGAACTGGCAGGTTGTGAAGCCGTCGGGGGCGACATTCACGAAGAGCTACGACCCGAACGGCAATGTTTCGACCGAGACGGACGGCGAGAACAACACGACGGCCTATACATATAATTCGAAGGGTTGGTGCACGCAGACGACCGACGCGGCGGCTAACAACTTCGATAAGACCTACGACGCGATGGGACGGGTTGCGACGGAGACTGTATCGCCGGATGGCGGCCAGACCCTCTACACCACATCATACACCCGCGATGCGCTGGGCAATCCGACAGCGATCACCGACCCGCTCAACAACACGCACCTTAACTTCTACGACACCGCGGGCAGGCTCGATTATTACATTG
>CAZNBY010000065.1:0-3566 GCA_964571525.1 uncultured Planctomycetota bacterium | reverse complement strand
AATCCTTAGCAGTGCCTTCCTGCTTACATTATCAGCCTTCTCTACGCAAGAAGAAAGGGCAAGCGAAGCGAATATCAATAGGAGAATGAGAAGCCGCCAAATAATTCGCGCGGGTTGTGGCGCAATAGAATGTGTAAATGTCTCTGTTGATTGGCACAATCTTACGGTATTGCTCATGGTTCCCCCAATGCGTCGGAATTGGCTGGCGCAAATGAACACAGAATGCTGCCATCCTTAGGATATCGCTGGGTCGAGTGAAGTCAAGGGATTTCAGAGACCTGCTCAAACGCCCGTTGCTCAAGCTGATATTCTGTGGTAGATTGAAGCATGCAACCGACGACACCGATGGTATCTTTCGATGCAGAAACACTTGAGACAGTGTACAAGTGGTACACGAGGCGAGAGTTTGTACACCCAGATCCCATGGAGTTTTTGTACGATTACGACGACCCAGCTGATCGCGAAATCGCCGGGCTAATCGCGTCTTCGCTCGCTTACGGTCGAGTGTGGACAATAATAAAGCATGTGGGTGAAGTCTTGCATGTCATGGGTTCTCCGCGCAGGTTTCTACATAATGCAACAGAAGGCTCGTTGCGAAACCAATTTGGTGGTTTTAAGCACCGGTTTTCAACTGGCGATGAGCTTGTTGCGCTGCTTTTTGCTGTTAAAAAAACTTTGGAACGGTGGAGATCGCTTGAAGGTCTGTTTGCGCAGTGTGTTCAACAGGGCGATAGTTCGTCATCACCTGCGTTGAACCGCTTTGTGTGCGCAATTTCTTCTGAATGGGGCGCATCCTACAACAGCCTTATGCCGCAACCGAGCCTCAACAGCGCGTGCAAACGCTTGCACTTGTATCTTCGTTGGATGGTTCGTACTGACGCAGTAGATGTGGGAGAATGGGATTGTATCGGGCCGGAAATGCTTATTGTGCCCCTCGACACGCACATGTACCGCATTGGCCGGCTGTTTGGTTTCACGCATAGGCACAGTGCGGATATAAAAACTGCGATTGAGGTAACAGAGGGATTCAAGCGTTATGCACCGTACGATCCGGTAAAGTATGATTTTGCGCTGACGAGGTTCGCCATACGCGACGAGTTAGATCTTGCGAATGCGTTTTTGCACATTCAGAACTGTAGGGCTGTATGCATGACATTATAGATAAGACCGCGGTAATCTTGGTAAATATTGGAACCGAGTTCTGGGAGGTGCTCGCAGCGATGTCCCCCTATCTGCTGCTTGGCTTTCTATTTGCAGGACTCCTTTCTGTGGTAATAAGACCCCAGTTCATCGAGCGTCATCTCGGTGGTCGCGGATTTCTTCCATCTTTCAAGGCGAGCCTTTTTGGTGTTCCGCTACCGCTTTGCTCTTGCGGTGTGATACCTGTTGCCGCATCACTGAGGCTCAACGGCGCATCTAAGGGCGCAACATCCGCGTTTTTAATCTCGACTCCGCAAACGGGCGTTGATAGCATCTTTGTGACATACAGCCTTATGGGGTTGACCTTCGCGGTGTTTCGCCCATTGGCAGCGTTTGTAAACGGACTTATCGGTGGTATGTTAGTTGATGCATTTGATACCGACAATAGTAGCGAGCATAAGGCCGACACACCAAAATGTGAAGACGGTTGTGAAGCACCCCAACCCAGCAAAGGAAAGATTGTTGAGGCTCTGCGGTATGGTTTTGTCGCATTGCCTCTCGACATCGGCAAAGCACTTTTGATCGGCTTAATAATTACTGGACTGATCGGCGCGTTGCTGCCGTCGGGCTTTTTTTCAAACGCGCTTGGCACGGGCATTGTGGCAATGCTTGCAATGATGCTACTCGGTCTTCCAGTATATGTGTGCGCGACAGCCTCTGTTCCCATTGCGGTCGCATTGATGATGAAGGGCGCAACACCGGGAGCCGCGCTCGTGTTTCTTATGACCGGCCCCGCGACAAACGGGGCTGCTCTGGCGATGATATGGAAATTGCTTGGCAGGCGAAGCGCAATAATCTTCCTGATCTCTGTGGCTGTTACAGCACTATGCTCTGGCATAGCGCTCGATTTCATATTTAACACGGTTCTTCCGCAATCATCCTTCAGTCCGATGCACTTCATGCCAAAGGCTGTCGAAAATGCGTGCGCGGTTGTGCTGCTGCTTCTGCTCTTTTACGCATTGCTATTCAGGCGCACACCCAAAAAGACAGAGGATAGTAGCAAGCCTCACACAATCAGGTTCCGAATCAGCGGTATGAACTGCGAGCACTGTGTGCGGTCAGTATCACGCGTCCTTTCAGAAAGTGGAGCGACAGACTTCTCTGTAAGCCTTGAAGGAGGATTTGCAGAGATACGCACTGCGGCTGGCGGTTCTGAGAATAAGCAAGTCTCAACACAAGCTATAGACACAGAGAAGTTAATAGAAAAGCTATCAGCGCTGGGATTCGACGCTGAGATTGATGTGTGATAATCTCTGCGGGCTGTTTTAGCAGAGCTTTTCAGTGGCTGAGTTAAAGCGAAAGTCAGGTGCACGACAAAGGCGGCTAATAGGCTGTTAAGACGCGGACCACGGGATTTGAGAGAAAAGGCATAAACCGTCAAATGATAGGGTATAGTATTGTAATGTCGCGCTGAAACTCATCCCCTGCGGCGAGGCAGTCAAATATAAAATCGGAGGTTACTAATGGAAAACAGGTTGCCCCTAATCGGCGAAAAGTTCCCCGAGATTTCTGTGCAAACCACTCACGGCCCAATGAAGCTGCCTGCGGCATTCGAGGGCAAATGGTTTGTTTTGTTCAGTCATCCGGGTGATTTTACACCGGTCTGCACCACAGAGTTCATCAGCTTTCAAAATGCCGCAGACGAGTTTGCAAAACTGAATTGTACGCTTGTCGGGTTAAGTATTGATCAGGTATTTTCGCACATCAAGTGGGTGGAGTGGATTGCAGAGAAGATGCATGTCGAAATCACCTTTCCGATTATCGCCGACCATGGCAAGGTCGCGGAGATGCTCGGTATGATACATCCTGCGAAAGGTTCTAACACCGTTCGCGCGGTCTTCATTGTTGACCCTAAGGGAATAATACGCGCAATGCTGTACTATCCACAAGAGGTGGGCCGCTGCGTCGCAGAGATACTTCGCATGGTTAAGGCCTTCACCGTTGCAGAGAAAAATGGCGTTGCGATGCCCGAAAACTGGCCTAACAACCCTATATTGAAAGACCGCGTGATCATTCCGCCCGCGACGAATGTTACGCTTGCCAAAGAGCGCGTGAAGCAGTACCAATGCTATGACTGGTGGTTCTGCCATCGCGAAATGCCTGTCTAATCGAATACACTGCAAAAGCGAACGGCTCCGCCAGAAAGCGGAGCCGTTTTGTTTTACACAGCAGACAAACACCTATGAATTTGCTTGTGATGCTCGGCGCTCGGAAAATTCTGCGGGAGACACCATCTTGCGCGGCTTGACAATGCAACCACAGATCAAATCGGGCAAAGTTTGACCTGTTGGCGATAAGAATGGGTACAGGTTCCCGACTTCGACGGTAGGAGCATTTTTCAAAATGATGAATGGCGTTAGAAAGCC
>CAZNBY010000064.1:0-3575 GCA_964571525.1 uncultured Planctomycetota bacterium | reverse complement strand
GCTCGATATCACGCGTAAGCAGCAAGTTCTCGCAGAAGCAAACAGGCAGCAATGCAGTTAATCTCCCCCCTCTTCAAATCTGCGAAATCTGCGAAATCTGCGGATAAGTCTCCCCGTCCTATCGGTAATCGGATTGACGATATCGTCAATCTTCTAATTCTTCAGAGGGGGGCCAAATTCGCGTTCGCGAAGGTCTTCGACTATCTCGCCTCGACTGCCGGTCGGCTCCTCGTGCAGAAACTCCACACGACCATCACGGCGAACAGAGAAGACGCCCTGCTCTCCACGGTATTCAAAGTATCTGCCGCCTGCTGATTCAAATACTCGCACCGAAGCGACTACCTCATCTCCATTATTTGCGGACTGAGGTTCTTGGATGTATAGCCCCTTCGGACCACGGAGCACCTTCCATTTGCCATCGGGGCACACCTTGCCGACGAAATAGCGTTTATCATATTTGAAATAATAGTCGGCCTTGAATGGAAACGGCCTATCACCCACAAATTCATAAAACTTGTTGCGGTGAACAAGAAGGCACATGCCAGCTTGCATTAGGGGTATCTGCGAGGTGAAGAGGTCGGGCGAATGTGTTAGTATCAAGTCGCGCCATACACCTGAAAGGAGACAGTTATAATCGGTGTGTACAACGCTTTTCGGCCCGGCGACATCGTGAATCAATGCGCAACCCTCATATTGGGATTTTGCATCAAGCAAGCGCTGATTGCTCCAAGTCTTTTGGATATACTTGTTAATGTCATCTCGAAGAATACGAGCCTGACTAAATCCGTTAGACTCACATTCAGGCGGCAAGGGGCGCACTTCCTCAGCAAGCTTCTGCCACAGATCGGGATCATAGACCGTATCAGAAGAGAACGCGAGCTTTTCACCAGATGGAGTGATGAACTTGTACCCAATCGTTGAAGGTCCATGCCATTGAGCGGCGTTATGTGCCTCGACGACAAGACCGGTTGAGCTGTCGCAGTAGTTGCGTTGGTCTTTTTCGTAAAACGCGCTTTCGGAAAATGAGTAGTAGCTTCCCGGCTCGACCCAAAGACCAGTTTCGGGGTCTTTAAACAGCATGCGCGGTCGCGATCCCCATGGATGAACAACAACCTTTGCGACATTAGGAGGCACAGCGTTGCCATAAGAATCCAGCACACGAAGCGAGGTGCATTCGCCATCAGGCTCGGTAACTTGTTCGATGCGGAATTTCGCTTTGGGGCCGATGGGAGTTGTGCGAATGAAGTTCTCGTAAGGTACTTCGACAACTGAGTTCGAATGAAAAGATAACGAGCGTTCAAGCGCAGCACGGCTGGTGTCGCGGAACTCTGATTGCAGGTCGTCAGAGGTTACCAGTCTAAGCGTACTGCGAGGGTTGGTCGAATAGAACAAAAACAGAGCAAGGTCGGTGAACCAGCGTTTGTGATCGTCATGTGAATGTGTGGCGAACAGCGCGTCAATTTCTCGAACACCCTCAATGCCAAGTTGCTGGAAAAGCGGAGCACCACAGTCAAGCAGGTAGAATTTTCCACCGAATGAGACGCGGTAGCCGATAGATTTGCCGACCTCAGAGAACGGTCCCGAGTCGCCGATAACATCAACCCTTAACGCCCCCTTGTCAATGTGGGGGTAGTTTACGAACTTGCGCGTGGCACTTCTTATCATTGTCAGATGATCCTATGGGGGTCTACCTCGGGGAATAGCTTGCGGAAATATGTGCCCATCTTCTCATTTGTGGGACCGTATTTGTCAGAATACATAAATTTTTCGAGCGCAACACAGAAGTCCATCGCCGTGTTATAGCGTTTGTCGGGGTCAATCTCAAGAGCCTTCATCACGATCGCGTCAAGCTCTTTTGGAACGCGCGGATTGATGGTACTTGGCGGGTTGATTCGGTAATCACGCATACGCCCAATAAGCTCAGCCCGATTGTTGACATCGTACACACGCACGCAGGTCAGTAGTTCATAAAGCACAAGGCCGGTTGAAAATATATCTGATCGAAGATCTGTGCCAGAAGCGGTAGCTTGTTCGGGGGACATATAGGGCAGCTTGCCCATTACGACCTTTCGCTCGTCGGGAATCCCCATAGTGAGTGCTTTTGCGATGCCGAAATCGGTAATCTTCACAAAGCCGTTGACATCAATCAATATGTTTGTGGGCGTCATGTCGCGGTGCACCACGCCTAACGGACGACCAGCAGGATCGCGCTTAGTGTGCGCGTAATGAAGACCGCGGCAGACCCGGCTGGTGATGAATGTACATATATCAACGGGGATTCGGCACTTCTGTTCCTTGTGGCGATCAAGAAGGTCTTTGAGATTGCGTCCATGCACAAATTCCATCACGATATAATATATGTCTTCGTGTCTGCCAAGGTTGTAAACCTGCACAATGCTGTTGTGAATTAGGTCAGCGACGAGGCGTGCTTCATCCATGAAGAGCTTCAGGTTGCGCGGATTGGTGGTATGCTCGCGGTTGATTGTTTTAAGTGCTACAATCTTCGAAAACCCTTCCTCGCCACACTGCCGTGTGAGGAAGATTGTGCCCATGCCACCATGTGCGATGACCTTAAGCACATTGAAGCGAGATTTATCATCAAAGTTGTTGCCGATTTGGAACATAATGCGAATAATAACCATGTGAATGACAAAGTCAAGCTGTTAGGCAATAAAAAGCCCCCGCTTTTTGGCGGGGGCCGATATTTTGGACTTGAAAAGGCTCTTAGTCAAGCATGAAGCGGATAACCGCAGAGGTTGCATTGGAAGCACAGTTAGCAACCGCGGGAGACACAAAATAGTAAAGGCTGGTAAGCGAGGCACCACAGTTTGACGCGTTTAGGTTTGTATCACGCATAGCGCAAAGCGAGGCTACACTGTCGCTCGACATCGAACCGAATGCTGCCGTCGCTATGAAGCACCCACCACCGCCACCGCCAGATTTCGTTACAAGACCAGGTGAGCCACCCGACACACTGTCGGGCTGCATGCTGCCTGCTTGACCGACCACTATGTAGGTCGTGTCGCCTGACTTGTACGCAAACACAGGTCGGCCGTCGTTTAATACTTCGATGGCAGACATGCCACTCGGTGTTACATTCCGAACAACCGTGTAGATCTCCCAGTTCGTGCCGTTGAAACGGGTGAGACGAAGCGTGTTCGGGCTGAAGTATGTGATGTGAGGACATTCCTCTGATCCCATTGCGAACCCGACGCCCGAACCCACTGCCCCGTAATTGTCAACTATTACCTTTGTTATGATGCCAAGCGTTATCTTCGCGACCTTAACATTCATCTTGTCAGCGCGCGTTATGTCGCGATACGCAATGTAGATATCGCCGCTGTTGCCTATCAGTATCTTGCACTCTGAACCAACATTCCCTGCATCATCAACCACCATCTTCGTCCAACCGCCATCGGTCAGATACGCAATCTTGAGTCTGCGAGTAAACGAATCGTAATACACGATTACCGGCATACCGGTTATCGGGTTAACTCCAATGTCATTGTAGAAGCCAGGATTGCCCTCGTTATCAACTGTCTCGGTCGTTACTGTGCCGTTCGAGGTGATCGTCG
>CAZNBY010000063.1:0-3576 GCA_964571525.1 uncultured Planctomycetota bacterium | reverse complement strand
ACACTAACGGCAACAAGGAAGTGTATTACGGCTATGATATCGGCAATGTTAAGATAGTGAAAGCGTGGGAGGCAAGCGAGGAAGAGCAGATGAGCAGCATGTCAGCCGCGCGCCCGGGTGCTTACACCCCGCGCATCGTCGCTCAAGTCAGTGGAACGCGCACGCTCAACAATCCGCTTTCGCCCGGATCGTATAACACATGCGCCGACATCACAGGCCGCAAGTTCTACTACCACAAGCTGCAGATGAGCAATGTCTGCGACGCACGCACCGACATTCTGGATACATCGAGCTGGGATAACGATTCGAGCTGGATCTGGGAGCAGGCTTTGTTCAACGATTTCGCGTCTGGCATGTCGTTGACCGAGTATGAGGAGACGACCGCCCGCAAGACCGGCGTTGGCCCCTACACAGTGCATTACGACGGCTGGGGCTCGATGGCTGTGCAGACAATGGGCAACGCGGGCACTTGGCAGATGCTTGAGTGCGACGCCGTCGGCGTTGTAACGGCGAGCCAAGCGATTGTGGGCAGCTCGCTGATCGGAGTGCTTTGCTCTCGTACCGACTACTTCGATTGGTATGGGAATGAGTATGGAAGCGGCAAATGTCATTATGATGCGAATTGTTACCTGTTTATCGACAACACGAGTGATGTCCGATCAAACAACCTAAACATTATCGAGTCTGGTGGTGCATGTTGTAAGCCTGCGACTGTGATAATACCAAGATCAGCGACGGAATACTTCCGCTATTACTTGTTTATTGCAAGAAAAACACCCGATCCTGTTTTCTCGATATTTCGCGCTGCTAACAGATTGTCATATCTAATAGATAAACAATCTAAGGTAGAAAGCCTGAAAGCGGCAATTAAGACCGCAAGAAAAGATGGAAGCGTTGCTGAAGCATTAAACTATGCGACAACCTTGATTTTTGGTCATACATGGCCTGGGGGATTCATTGTTCGTAAATCAAAGTATTCACCCGACAATTCTTGCCATGATGATATATTATCCGTGAATACTGTCGAGTGGTGGCAATTACATATTTACCCGAAAGCAACACCGTTTTCATACATAGGGAGCCTATTGGCAAATGGCTATAAAAAGACAAAAGAGAGAGCAATTAATAGTGTCAGTGATGCGATTGAAACGTTAATGCTTGGCGGAGAGACCAAAGCAGATGCAAGGTACGATGCAGCCAGTGGTAAAATCGATATAGATAAATATGATCGTATTAAAGTATGGGAAGTAACTCATGTTGAGTACTATAAGGCAAAAAGTAGAGCTATAGAATTAGAGCGTAATCCTCCATCTTCTTACAAAGCATATACGGGTACAAAGTTATTTCCTAATGAAGAAACTGGGTCCGATTCGAGTATTGCTCGGCAAATATGTTCTGAGAAAAGCGAGGTCACGAGATGAAAGTACATACGATATGTCTTTGCTTCATTGCAGTATTATTACTTCTCACCGGTTGTTCGAAGGATAATAATGCATTATTATCTCAGCACTGGGGATTTCTCGATAGTTCCGGAAATGAAGTAATTTCCAGTGTGTTCGAATCAGCTAAGCCATTTTCTTGTGGACTTGCAGCGGTGAAAGAGAAGAAGATGTGGTGGTACATTGACAAGAGCGGAAGAAAAATTCTTGGTCCATTTGAATATGCTGAATCATTTAATGAGAATATCGCGGTAACAATTCCACTTTGTCAAAATGACCCGACAATCGAAGAGCAGCTAACAGAGTGTCTGTTCCAGATAATAAATACAGAGGGTGAAGTATTATATTCATGCAGAATTGAAGTCAATGATATTAGAAATGGAGCTGTAAAATTTCCCCATGGATCAGTATATGCATCTGGGTTATTAAATATCGCATCGGTATCTAAAAATAGTGAAAGAATGGGATATATAGATAAAAAAGGGCAATGGATTATTGCGCCTACATATGCAAGAACTTTACCTATGTATGAGGGATTTGGATTTGCTGCAATATCTTGCGCTGACAACATTAAGGATAAAGCAATGACAATCGCGCAGACTCCCAAATTAACGAACAAGTGGGTTTGCCTCGATACTACTGGAAAGCCTGTTTTTACGGTATCAGCTGAGTGGGCGACATGGTTTTCTGAAGGACTCGCTGCATTACGCGTCGATGGAAAGTGGGGTTTTATCGATAAGGAAGGCTCGTGGATTATCGAACCGCAATACGAGTTTGTTTCATGTTTCCACAACAATCTCGCATTTGTAAGTGATGGCCATAGATGTGCATTTATAAATAGGCATAACGTGAAAGTAATAAATATGCCATTAGGGTATTGTCCGCTTAAGTACTCATCTGAGGTACTCCCATATTCCTCTGAAAGAATCGGATGTGATTACTATGGGTTTATGGATGTAATATGTGAAGATAATCTATTCCCAGTATGGCTACAACTTGAGACATATCGTGCGGGAAGCGAGAGCCAGCATCAGCCAGGAGGTCAAGCGAAGCGAACTACAAAAAATCGATTCGCAAATATCGTCGAATTTCATGACATATATAATGTGATTAGCATGGAGTGCATAGGAACGCGTTATGATTATATTGGTAATTTCTCTGAAGGCATGGCTCCTTTTATGATTCGTAGGAAATGAGGCGTACTCCGCAATTTTTGGTCGTTAGTGTTGGGTAGGAAAAATGATAGAAGGGACTGGCACGAATCGCAATAATTAGGCGAACTTCAAAGGGAAGACATCATGCAAAACATATTGTGGTCCCGGATGCCATTATAGATATCAAGATAGGGCTCCAAGGTTTCCTAATCTGATGCTTCGGCGCAGAACTTAGCAGCGACAGTTTACACCATCTGGTTGCCGACATGCCACCCGTTTCCTAGTTTAGAAATATCAGCTACTGCAGCACTTCGAATAAATGCGGCAATCGCGAGCAATTTACCGCAGAAGCTGCGCAGATAATCGGCGTATTCTAATAAGATGAGCCTATCACGATGCTTTAGTGACTTGCGAGCGGTAGAGGATATAGTCGTGCAGAATTCCCTTGACGCACTCGCACCTTAGTGTATACTTGGTCAATAGATTCGTTGTGTCCGGTTACCTTAACACTATATCGGAGGCTTTTATCAACACCCGCGCCCTCTGCCTATACCTGCTGATCGTCGCCGCATGGCGACGCGCGGTATTGTGCACACTGGCCGCGGCGGTTGAGCAGTATCTGGCCAATGATGGTAAGGACATAGACCGCAATAGCAATGTTGTAAGCTACGGTTACGATTCGTGCAACCGCGTGGATACGATAGTCCACCCGACTCCATTGAACCCGTCGAACAGCACATCATCAACGATATCGTACAACAAAGTCGGCAAGATGACCTCGTATTCGTCGCCGGAAGTCGCGAAGGAATTCAGCTACGACGCGCTTCGTCGCAAGGCAACCGAGTCAATTTCGATGCCGTCGTGGCCATCTGTCGGCACAATGACCGCCGAATTTACATACGACGCGAAGAACAGAAACAAGTCGGTTCGCGACTTTCAGGGGATGCAGGCCGACTACGACTATGACGATGTGAGCCGCACGC
>CAZNBY010000062.1:0-3785 GCA_964571525.1 uncultured Planctomycetota bacterium | reverse complement strand
GCCGATAATAGAGTGGTTCACATTAAGAACCGGGCCATCATTGTAAAGTGTGCCGTTGAAGCCATCGCCGTAGAAATCCCGCTTACCATCAGAGTAAATTGGCGAAGAGACGATCGTTGCGAACTCGATGTCAACTGTGCCCTCACCGCGGAAGACAAGGCTTCCACCGTTCAAGTTGATAAGTACATTCTTGAATCTTATGTGGCCGACCAAGTCATTGAAATCGAACACAAGACCCTCATTCTCGCCCGGGTAATAGTTGATAGTGAGATTCTCGAATGTAAGGTCGTGCGCGTCTATCGGATCCTCGAAGCCGGTAAAGACTGTCTTGTCAATGCTTGTGCCGCGGATGACAACACCATCTCCACCGACAACATCGGTAGGCGGTGTATATACACCGTCATCTAACACAATGATATTGCCGGGTACAGACGCGTTTAGAGCACCGCCAAGGGTCGGGTAATCCTGTGGAACGCGAAGCTGCGTGGCGGGGCCGTACTTCATCAATGTTACAAAGAATTTGTGCGGATTATAAACGAATGGCACATCGAACACCAATATGCCCTCATGAAAACCTGGATTTAGATTGCCTGTGCTCAAATTTGCAGTAATTGTGTCGCCTGACTGGAACTCAGCGTAGAAACCAGATGTAAAGCCGGTTACTGACGATACGCTTGAATTGCGAGAAGGCTCGGAGAAGTACACAGTGAACACCAACTGAGCCGTGTTTGCACCATAAGGCTGCACAAGAATTGTGTCCGTGCGCTTCTGACCGTTGACCTCGACCCACATGTCAATCACATAGTGGCTGAGGGAGATGGAGCCGATATAACTCTCATAATCGAAGTGGCTGAATATGGCAGAAGGATTGCCGCACCTATCAAGGTTCAGTTGGAAATCTCCGATTGCATCAGCGCGAGGAGCAAGACCACCACGCATCTCATCAAGATCCATCGGTCTCCAAGCTCCTCCATCATCGTATCTGAATACGGTAAATGAAAGTGCGCCAAAAACCGTTGAAGGATATGCAAAGACCGGGCGACCGTGATCAAGCAGCAAGGAGATTTTAAAGCCGTTCATTGTGTAGTATGAATTGCCGTGGTACTGAGGAGAGGATTCTGACAGACCGATCTCTTCCCACACAGATGAATTGCCGGTTGGATTGATGTTGACTGTTGTAAAGCATCTGAAGTTGTTGAATTCGTTCAAACCATCCATCCAGCCCCAGACAGCCTGATTGCCTACGATGTACAAGTCGGGCATTGAATCATAGGTAGCCTTCTTGATCATTGGGTCCACATTCGCGTACACAAAATCCCATGTATTCGCGACATATCTCGTCAGGCAGACATTATTAACTCCCGACTGTGAATCAAAGTCGTAGTACGCGAACAAGAAGGTCACATAAGGATTGCCCGAAAGATCAAAAGCGAGTTTAGGTGAGCGCATATTAAAAGTAAATGTCGGAAAGTCATACTTCTGACCATAAGGACTGGAGTGCTGTATCACATAGTTTCCGATAAGGTCGTTGATCCCGCTTGCGCCATACTCGATCCACTGCTCACCGTCACCCACTTGAACACAGCGATAGACGCGGATGGTGTCATTGGAGCTGTAGTAGTAATCGCTGACAGCGTGAATCGCTAAAGCGGGGAGATTTGTAAGAGGATCTAAAGCCGCAGAAAAGCCTGATATAGAATCAACAGTTTGAAAGCTGTAACCCCCACATACCGGCGTCCATGAGTAGCCATCCCATTTTGCATAGGCAAGTACATATGAAGGAGAACTTACCGGATTGTCATTCTTGAATTGCCCGCCTCCGACAAAGCCCATAAAGAACGCATAGCAAATCCCATTACCAGCATTAAGAAGCTGAAAGTCCTCTATCTCGTAGCTCGATAGGTTGATCCCCTTGTCAATCAGCGCATCAATTGGTGAGGGAAGTGTGGTCCACATGATGCCATCGCACTTGCGGATAAAACACGGGCCTGAGTAAAAGGGGATATATCCAGCGAACAGAACATTGTTTATCTCTTGGGTTGAGGCAACCTTGATTTGCGAATTTGGATAGGTGGTTTCCTGCGCGAAATCCTCATGCCCATCAAACGGGCGCCAACTCTTGCGCGGCGCTGTGAACAGAATCGAAAATACATTCGTCGAGTATGTAGGTATTGCCGACTGCTCGTATGAATACTGCAAAAACGGGCTGTCTAAGAATGCATTCAAGCCAATTGTAGCAGAGTTGCCGCTCGCGTACGAGCCACGCATATTGCGGTACAAAAACAATATGTCGTTAGAGCCTTCAAACAAAACAAGCTCGATGTTATAACGGTCATTATTGCTTGAATAGTGGGCAATATCGTACCATTCAACGATGAACACGCGGTTCGGTGCTGTACCGTAGGTCATGTAACGCACTTCGCCATGTCCGTATTCATACTCCAACTCCTTCGGCAGCAGATCGTCCCAGAACGGGGCAATTGCGTACGGAAGGTTGGAGTTGGGAAATTCCTCGTTCGTGTACCAGTTGCTCTTGACTGGCAAGGCGAATGATATGACGCCGTTCGTTGTTATATACGCCTTAGTCTGAGGTACGCCGAAGAAAAGGAATGTGAATGGAAGTGTTACCTCAATATACTCATCATCCCATTGAAGTTCTTCGTGCGTTGAGCCATAGCCGATGAAGTTAGGCTCGCTCGGATCGCATATTCCGTACCATGTGTTAGGTACAGGATACGGCGAGTTCGAGTCAAAGTAAACATAGTAGTCTTGGTCGGCATAAGCCGCATTAGGCGCATAGGTCACGCCCAACAAGATAAGAAGCGTGAACAACACGCACGAAAAACGGTTCAACATGTTCTCCTCCGATAGTCTATTTGCATGGTTCTGACCGTAAACAACAATGCTGTTCATAGTGAGGCAGCACCCACACTGTCCCATACAGAAAGAGAGCGGTACTGCCGATAGATAAGCACGCAGCAGACTTTCGCACTGCGTTTTACACGAATTATAGCACCATCGCCTTATTGGGCAACAAAAGAAGCATATATCGCCTTTGTACAACAAAAAAGCCCCCGACTTGCGGGGGCTTTTGCAGATAAGCCTTAAGGCAAGTGCTTAATCAAGCAAGCTGCGGAGCATCGCCTTGAGGGAATTTGCATCGCTTATATAGCATGCAGCGCTTGGCGACACGGAGTAATACAGAGACACAAGCGATGATGTACAGTTGCTTGATGCAAGAGCCGAATCGCGTATCGAGGTAAGCGACGATACTGATTCTGCCGACAATGAGCCAAACGCCGCTGTCGCTACAAAGCATCCACCGCCGCCTCCGGTAACATTAGCCTGAAGCGTCAACCCCGGAGGAGCGGGCGGCGTTGTTGGTGCCGCCACCGTCGCCATGTCTGCCTTCACATCCGAATCGTTTTCGAACTGCGCGTCATAAAGAAGCTGCGCGTCCTCGTAGCTATAAAACCAGTATGAAACACCGGATGGAAGCGGTTCATCATAGTTCACAAGCTCGTATTGCTTGGTCTCAAGGTTGTAATAATATACATCCGTTGCAACAATACCGTGTTCCGGCTGATTGTCGGTCTTTGAAATGATGGTCTGGTACTGGTAGAAGAACGGAAGTATCGTGCCATCAGACTCTGCGACAAAGAGCTTGTTCAGGTCGAATCCTTCCATACGAGGCAGACCTAACATGTTCCAACCACGCTTAAGCGACATTAGAACCCGACCGTCCTCAAATGTGGCGCCGGAAAACTCAAATGTTGTATCATCCG
>CAZNBY010000061.1:0-4075 GCA_964571525.1 uncultured Planctomycetota bacterium | reverse complement strand
CTATCTTGGCTATGATATTGGCAATACGCTCGTCGCGAAGGGCTGGACGACGCAGGTTCAGCAATCGGGTGGCATTGACGGCGCACGGGGAATGCGCGGCGTTCAGGCCGTATTCAGCGACAGAAAGACGGCGGTTCGAATCGCGACTGCGACAAGGAGCATAGACTGCTTTGCAGACCTCGGCAACAACGAGGAGGAGTTCTTCCTTAAGAGCTATAACACCTCAAGCATGTACAACCTTATGTACGAGGACGCCAGCGCGCAGAGCTTCACCATGCTGCGCCATTGGACAGAAAGCGGCGACGAGTACAACAAGTACATTCAGGAGTTCAATTACGACGCTTTTGACCCGACTGGATTGGCACTCGGCAACCACTTTGGCATTCAGCACCTGTTAGGCTACTACTCGTGTACAACCGACCTTAACGAGTCTTGCACAACCCGCCTTTACGAGGACCTTTTTGGTGTACGTACACAAATCGGCAACTGGGCGGAGTTGGAGCTTAAGGGACCGGGGGACCATAGAACATTGGGAAACAAAATGTTTATTGGAATACTCGATGATATGTTCTGCGATTGTTCAGAATCACAGTATCTTGGTTCTTCAAGGCCATGCGCGAAGAACTGGAGAATCACCACAATCCCTCCTGGCAAGACTGAGATAATCATGAAAGCCATGACCGTGTATTACACACGTCACGAAGAAGATGAAACTGTCTCGGTGCCGGGTTCTGATGACAAGACAAGTACGGGCGCTGACTGGGAAAAGTGGTTGCATGGGACAACTAAAGGGATCGCGAATTCGGATCTCATTCGAGGTGGGGATATAAAAGGCAGACAATCATGTGCTGCTACAGCAGCAGTGATGATAAGGAACATTGGTATTTCAGGTTCCGGTGGAGCAACAAGTGAATACTACACATCCTCAGACATCCCAAGTGATTATAACATGGCAAACAACCCAGGCGGATTGACTCCTGGAGAATCAAGAAAATTAGCTAATGATCTTAGAAAGGCAAGGAACGCCGCAAATGGAAAGAGTGGAACCAAAAAGAATCTTGGTGGTGACGACTATGGTTCTACGAAAAATTCCTACAAATCTGATGAACCTGCCAATACCTTGCTGTCTGCAAAAGAATCAGTAAAAGGGGGGAAGGCTTTTTATATTGGAGTGAAAGGCGATGACAACGGGCAATACTGGGGTCATATACTATGCGGTATTGGCACCGGGAAAAATGTTTACTATAGATATACTCGCTATGAGTGGCACCGATATAACGATTTCGGTTCTGTTTCGGTTTTTTCCATCCATCAAACAGTTAAATTAGGTTACACGGAAGTGATTATCGCGCTTGATACAACCATTCAAAGCCACGACCAGAAAGTGATTAGAATCCCAATAAACACTATCCTGACATCGGAAGGAGAGAAAGACACAGAGAATATGAAGGCACACAATATGGAGATAGATAACTCAAATGCTGGTTCATATACTTCATCAAAAGGAATCAAGTGTAAAATGGATGAGATGTACTGTTGGAAATAGGCTCAACATGATAGCTATCCAGTTGATGGCAGGTATGTTTTCGCCGTGTACCGACATGAGGCTCAGTTTGTGGTCACCTTGTGTTATGTGGGTTTGACGAGAGGCAACGATGAAAAAACTCTTCTGCTGGGGATGGAGAGCACTTGCCATACTGGTGTTTGCTGTCTTGTTCATTATACTCTTCATCGTCACCTTCCTTCACGACAGAGATTCGAGTATAAGGTCTGAAGTCCTTTCCGTCACAATGGACTACTCAGACGGCATTTCGTATTGTTATCGCTTGAAGGTTCCGAAGACGAACTGGGTCAGGGTATGTTCAGAGCCTTTTCCTATATATGTTCCTGCGGATATCAGGACAGTTACTCTGAGGTTTCAGAAAGAGAAGCTATTCCTTAACGGTGAGCTATATGGACTGATTGTGAGGAATGAGGCGGATGTGCTCGACAACTACCTCTATCGGGATCAGATCAGATTTCTGATGGTCTTTGGCAGGTTCGCTTCTTTAATGTCTGCTGATGCTCTTGGAGGATTCAGCAGAATCCGGGCAATGACATATTTCTCACCTACGCAGGCGGATCTGAATGCAATTTGCGCCACCCAGAAGAGGATCGAAGTACTTGACCTCTGGTTCGACTACTTTCGTATCAGCGACTTTTCCGGGCTTTCGACTCTAAGCTCCCTGACGACTTTAGCAATAAGGTCCACGAATCACCCTCCTTTTCCCAAAGGCTTCGAGTTGAATGGGCTTCAGGCTTTCACATACACATGTGATAAAGGGGAGGAAATGGCATTGGGTTTTCTGCGAAACTCACGCTTTGTGGAGATCGAGAATCCCTATGATACTCCAGTAACCATTAAGCTTGGGTTCTTTGCGAACTTGCCCAATGCCGATAAGCTTTCTCTGCTTGGTGTATTTAGGTTTGACTCAGCAATTGTATCTCTTCCAGAGAAGCTGACAGATTTGAATGTCCAAGATCCAACTGGCAAGACCTTCTCCGATGCCTTCTTCACCAATGTAATATTTCCGTCTTCTATGATTGCCACACTACAACTCAAGTTTCCCCCTTCTGCTCTGCAGATTGCTGTCGAGAGCATTGTTGCAGGAACTGAGACTCTCGAGATTAACGGGTTATATGTGCGTGGGATCGCAGATGAGCTGCTGTCAGAGGATGTTCCTGATTTCCCCTGTATGTTTGAGAGGGATAATTTATGCAATTTGGATGTCGAATGGGTGAAAGAGCTGATGAGAGAAGGCTACCCACACTCCTATATATGCAATGGATTTCTTACGCCGGACGAGTATGCTTTATACTCAGAGAATTATTCACGTGGCATCGGTGGACACATAGGGGTGTACTTCGGAGAACCTGTCGGTAAAGGGGTCTGGAAGAGAATACTTAGCGATAAGAGAATTTCAGAATTATACTTAGATTATCATCGTGCCGACGACTTTCCCTTCGAGAGCTTTGAGGCAGGTTCCTTTGTAGCGAAGGATATAAACGCCCTTTACATCAATCTTAGTTTAAGTTTCCCATATGAAAGACTATTTAGATGTTTTCCAAATCTTAAGCGCCTTTATCTATTGGATACACATGGTGGTAAAATAATACTTAGCGGCGACATTAGAAATGCTCTATCTGCGTTAAGCCTTGACAGATTGAGTATCTCTCGTAATGAGCATTTTCAGGCTTTTGCTGATTGGGTAAAGAAAGACGACACAAGCGGCGAATTTCTCCCCGGGATTTCTATTACAATGAAGTCTAATTTAACAAGTATTTCAGTTGGGGATGACCAAGGATGGACTGATACTGATCTAAGATCAATTATCTCCTTGCCGCAACTCCTGATATTTCGTAATTCTAATAATCGATTGCGAAAAGAATATATCGAATTTGAAACTCATAATAGCTGGCTCAAGACAAGAGAATTTCGTAACAAAGAACTGGATTTGTACGGATCCAATTTCTTACTCCAACCTGTGAAGAGAGATATCACATTAGAGCAGGTGCTGTTAGGTCTTGACCGGTTTAAAGGATGTCGAAAACTATCGCTGGATTGGGAAACTTGGGGCAAGTTGCGTGAACCGTTACCTCGAACAGTATCCGTGTTGTCGAATGTTCAGCTCAATAAGGACGGATTCGATGTCTCATTGATCTCTGCCCCTTGTGCGACAGTGTTCCCCCACGATACAAGGTTTGGTAAGATTGGTGCTAACCCCAGCCTCAACCTTGAGATGGTGGGCGGAGTGGTTGGCTACGGATTCGATCCTCCTCAACTTGCTTCATGCGTGATATGGCGCAAAGATAATGACAAAGGCAATGATTATTATGCAGGTAGTACACCCCTGCTTTACTACTGGAGGGATTCAGGCTCATCTGTGCCTTCCTACCGACAGGACTACAGCTTGAAGAATTATCAGTCTCACAAACCTGAGTTTTCATGGGCGAGGGAATGAAAGAATTCAGCTACGACGTGCTTCGCCGCAAGGCAACCGAGTCAATTTCGATGCCGTCGTGGCCATCTGTCGGC
>CAZNBY010000060.1:0-5973 GCA_964571525.1 uncultured Planctomycetota bacterium | reverse complement strand
GAATGCGCGGCGTTCAGGCTGTATTCAGCGACAGAAAGACGGCGGTTCGAATCGCAACTGCGACAAGGAGCATAGACTGCTTTGCAGACCTCGGCAATAACGAGGAAGAGTTCTTCCTGAAAAGCAATAATACCTCAAGCATGTACAACCTAATGTACGAGGACGCCAGCGCGCAGAGCTTCACCATGCTGCGCCATTGGACAGAAAGCGGCGACGAGTACAACAAGTACATTCAGGAGTTCAATTACGACGCTTTTGACCCGACTGGATTGGCACTCGGCAACCACTTCGGCAATCAGCATCTATTAGGCTACTACTCATTCACAACTGACCTTAATGAGTCTTGCACAACCCGCCTTTACATGGATGGATTCGGCATGCTTACACAAACCGGTTACATGGCGGAACTTGAGAAAAAGGGTGTTAATGACCAGAGAATGCTTGGCAATGATTTCACAATTGGAGTTTCAGAAGATTATTTGTATAATGTTAACGATAATCAATATATAAGCGGAAAACCATTCAACATTCCATATTTGTATATTAATGAATGCGGAAAGAAACATGGAACATACGAATCACCATGGAAAAGTGAAGACGGCAAAAAGAAACCAGTATTCGAGGAAAGAGTAAAGCCCGGGAAAGATGGTAAGAAAGATAGAAGAGTATTTTTCGTAGTATGGCGAATTATGCATCCTTCAACTCCAACAGATAATGGAGGCACTAGAACAATACTTTACATGGACCTTCCCGACGGCTGGCACGTTATTCAATATTATCGAACAACTGATTGGTGGTTTGACAGCGATGGTAATTTTAAAAATAGGAATCCTGAGAGCGGTGCGTCCAAGTGGAAGGTTGATTCTGTTGACACAGATCCAGAATACCCGAATAATGTTAATGCAAGCGGAGTTGGCGTCAATATCCAAGATTCACCTGGATTTAAAACAAAAAAGACAGATTTATCTGGTAATCAGGAGCTAACAGGATTAATATTAGTGACGCACTTTGAATTTATTGATTTGATATTTGACGAGGAATGGAATTACGCAGGTTATTGTAAATGGGAGGCTTGGGTTGAATTAATGTTTACTAAGAATGGACTGGCAGAACTATCTCCTCCTGCATTTGTCGATACAGGGGATAAAAATTACATCAAGCCAAAAGGCGTACAGAAGAAGATTGGCGAGTACTTTGATAAACTTGACGACAAAAACGATAAGCCTAAGGACACAAGTTTTGATAAAGCAAAAAAAATGTCAACCAATGACATAAGTAAAGAGGATACAGAAGGTATTCAAAATGCAAATACAGAATGGAACAAAGACAACGCAATTCATGTTGGTGGGGGCGGCCCGGGCGCGGGTTCTGCACATGGCGGCCCAATTGCTATCAACTCCAATCCTGAATAGATTCCCACAAGACAGCAGGTAGAACATGAATACGAAGCAATTGTTTGTTTTGATATTGCTTGCATACCTTCTGGGAACAACAAGTGGATGCAATGGCGGCAGTGAATCCCTGACCGGTGCAGTTGTGTGCGAAAACATCTATGGCAGGGATATCGTCCTGCAGGATTTCGAGATAACCGCAGGGAAGAGCCTGCGCATAAATGATTGCAATCTGATGTTGAGCGGCGGAACAATAAGGTCGTATGCTGGGATGACAATAGTCAACTCAACTGTCCGCATCGCAGGACCACTTTCGCTTGAAGATGAATCATGTCTCACCATGGATAATTGCGTCATAGTTTTCGAGGAATTTATGTCTGAAGGTTGCAGAAATGACGGCGACGGCAATGACCTTGTTTGCTGTTTGCATGGGATGGGAAACGGAGCGCTGGCAATCAGAAATTCAAGAATATGCGTTCGAACAGGCATCTCGGCAATAGGCGGCTCGTATGCGAATATTCGATTAGCGCACAACACGATTACGGCTTCCATGGAAACCCATTGCATATTTGACGGAGTCGTCGCTGAACTGGAAATCTCATGCTGCACCGTATATGGATGCAAGCTGTATGATGGTATTGTTCGTGCCAAAACAAGGCACTTTTCTTTTGCAGACAATGTAATTACCGACATCAGCGCGTTAAGGTGTGTAACCGAAGCGGATATGGATCGTATTGCGCTCTGGCCTTATTATGCACTCCTGAATGTCAGTGCCGAAAGGGGATATATACGAAATAATAGGATATACAGGGTCAAGCAAACACTGGCTTATATGTCCATGCTGATACACGCGTCATGCAACGAGGTTTGCATTGAGGAGAACTGCATAGAGGAATCCACCTTGTATCAATGCTTTTCCTTATATTGCATAAATGCAGTTGTGAGAGGCAATGAGGTGAGGGATTGTCGAATCTACAGCAATGCAATCAGTGTGAAAGCAAAAAACAGCGCTGAAGTGAGGAACAACATTATTGAAGGTAATAAAAGCGAATCATTCTCTGGTCCAATGGGCATGGTCGCGATACGTGTATTGTCTGAATCATGCATTATCAGTGATAACTGTATAAGGAATAACGAGACCGGAATTGCAATTGCGGTTATGGGGAATGCGTCCGTCTCCAGGAATTCAATTATCGGCAATTTGTCAGGAATAACGAAGTGCGGCCGCGTCATTGAGCAGTACTACTATTCATCTTCTATATTTTGGTTGGATGACAGCGAGGCATCATTTGCCTATGTTGTAAATGGCAACTATATATGCCGCAATTCATGCTCAGTGTATCTTAAGGTTGTGCCTGGTCTTGACGCCAACAATAACTACCTGTCTGAGAATGTGTTTCAATATGTCTGCGCAACAAGCACCGACAACGCGACAGGGAGTTGTAATATCAGTGTTAGCGAGGTAAGGCAAGGCAATACCGTATTACTTGGAGACAGTTTGAGGATATACGAATAAAAGGGGCGACTATCGCTTCGTTGCAGTCGAACGCTTGTGTCATCGTGGCCGAAGTGTGTTGGTTCCCCGGTTGACAACCATTGAGTAGTCAATTAATTGACCGTGTCGCGTGGAGGGTTCGCCATTTGCCGCAGAGTCGCAACAATCCTCCGCGATATATGGGGGGAGGGGGAGTTGCGATTGTCTGAATCAAGACATTGGTAACACACTATTATCAACACATGGGTTGCTGTGTTCAACCAAATGCTCCTCCGCATAAGCCAACAGGCCGTACAAGCCGCGGACAGGTGAGGGCAATCATATCAATGGAAGCATTTCGGATAGTTGATGCCGTTACTTCTTTGACCTGTATTTTACAATTTCCGCAATTGCCTTGCTAAGATCAACCTCAAGCGGGATGGGGTATCGCAACCTGTCTGCGTCGCAGCCAAGCTGCCCCTGCTGGTTGCATCCCCACGCATAGACCTTCCCGTCCTTCAGCGCAAGGGTATGCATATACCCGAAGACTATCTTGTCGTATTTCATCGGTAGTGACATCTCGGTGGGTTTATCCACAAACTCTTGTTCGGGCATCGCGAGGTTTCCAAACTGGTCGTCGCCCCAGCACATGATCTTGCCGTCGGCAAGCGTTAGTATAACAGAACCGAAGGCCGTGGTGACCGAGGCTACATCATCGAAATCATCAATGACGAAGTATGTGTTGAAATCCGGTCTGTTGGATTCATTGATTGGAATTCTGTATCTTACAGTGTTACCTCCACCCAACGCGGCTGCCTTTCTGTTCTTCCCAAGTACGAGCGTCATGCTCTCGCTTGTCGAAAAAGCCGACACCTTATCGCAGAAAGGAACTTTCGCGGGTTCCAGTTGATCGCTAATAGGTCTCTTAGTACCTTCGATGTTAAGACCGAGCACATTTAGCTGGTTATTCCCCCACGCCCAGAGTTGGCCATCCTTATCGAGGGCAAGGTTGTGATTCATAAACGCGCCGATCGCCGTTATAGACTGCAATCCCTGAACCTGCACCGGTACGCGGTTGATGACCGGGTCGTCAGTTTCTCTTCGCCCAGTGTTTCCCTTGCCCCACACCCATACCGTCCCGTCCTCGCGCAGAGCGAGCAGATATTCACTGCCGGCGGCAATCGCAGTAACCTTGTCTATGCCCTGAACCTTGGCGGGTTCGCAGAGGTCGCCGCTTTTGTCGTTGATGTTTCCACCGAGATTTTGCCGCCCGCAGGTCCACACTGTCCCGTCGTTTTTGAGAAACAGCGTGGTTGAATCGCACAACGCAACCGCCGTTACATTTTCAATATGAGCACGGCCCGGGGAAAGGTTGGCATCCATAGATCCCCTGCCGAGGGTGCCGCGCTCGTTCGAACCCCAGCTAATCAGCGACCCGTCGTCCAGCATGCAGAACGAGGTGAACATGGCCGTTGCGATATCCACAACCTTCGGCGTTCTTTCGCCATTCTGAGGTGTCTTTTCTGGTTCCTCGCAGTAACCTACGACAGGAAGAAAGGCAAGAAAGAGAAATAGAATGGAAAGTCGCTTTATTTTCACTTAAACCTCACGAAGCTATCGTTAAAGGCACCTAAAGCTGGACCCATACCATTATACGCCATGGATTTGCGACGGTCAACAAGCGTTTGCTGCGCAGGTCTTGTTAGGGTAGGGCGTAAAATCGGTGCTTTCAAGTGGTCGCCCTTCTTCATCTTAGTGCCTCCTTCGGTACATCAATGCGCAGAAGCTCGCCTGAGTTGTCTATGAATATGGACTCTCCGTTGAATGCGTAGAGCACCCTCTTTTCGCCGGGTTTGATAAAATCAGCGGGAACGGTGGCACAGCAGTAAAGGCGTGATGAAAAGGATCGCACTGGTAGCGAATAACAGAATATCGATATCATGCTTTTACCATTGAGTTTGTGAGGGTTCGAGACGATGGTGGTGGCGAACCTTCCCCGGTGGATTCCTGATAATGTCGTCTCACTCAAATTGCCGCCAATATACTTGTATTGCATCAGGCAATACTTCTCGTAGTCAAGAACATCGATTCCGTCAGAATATATAAAGACATCCCTGTTGTCCGTTGGAAAGCCATGGCAAATCTTCAATCCTTCCTTCGTGATCCTGTCATACGGTAAAAATGCTATTTGCTTTCCCTTCTTCATCAATGCACTTCCAAGCGAGCCCTCATTTGCGACACTGGGTATCTCGACGATTTCGGGCGTGCGCAGCCGTGCGTAGTGTATGCCCTCGTAGGTTGCCTCCACCTCGCCTGTCTTCAAGTTTATCTGCACATATCGCGACTGCGGTTTGTCTGGTACGAGGCGAGGCTTCCAGTATCGCCAGTTATCAGTGGGAAGACCAGTTTCAGGATTAAGATAAGGCGGTCTGATTGCGTTGCGGGGGATGCCGTAATCACGATCATAGAACAATATGCTCGGGAAGTATGCCGTCTCCTCATTATGCTCGCAACCCCAGCATTCCGTGTCGAATTTGCGCTTGAAGAATGGTATTCGCCAGCTTTGGCCACTGCCATCGAGGACTATAAATTCGCTCTCTTTTGCATCGAGGAAGATCAGTTTTCCCGAGGTTGTTCCTGTCAGTCCATTTTTACTGCTCTTGTAACAACAGAGAAGTTGCAAACCAGTGTAGCCAGGTATCAATTCCTTCTTGCAATTACCATCTTTACTAATAGAGACTCTGTACAAGTCTTGGGTATAACATATATCGACGTAGTCCTTGACAAACATTGGCTTTGTCGCCAGCCACTCATTCTGACCTGAGAGAATAATCGTGTTATGCGCGATGTTTTCGCGAATCTTATTGTAAACATTGAAGTCCACCTCCATTGGCCAATATGTGTTGGAGAACAAAGAGTTTATTCTGTCAAGATCGCCTGGCGAAGGGCATCCAACATGAAACTGAAGGTCGAAGAGATTAAGATAGTAGCTTTCCTCGCGAAGCTCTTTGTATGGTTCGAACGCATTCTCCGGACATTCCTCATTCAGCGAATAATTTGTGACCGGTATCTCGCTGCCGTCGGGGTATGAGTTCCAACCCTCCTTCG
>CAZNBY010000059.1:464-6189 GCA_964571525.1 uncultured Planctomycetota bacterium | reverse complement strand
GAGTGTGTTACGGCAAGGGCGATAAGGCCACCGAAGAAGTAGGCTGCCGAAATCGGGCAGAACGACAGGGCAAATATCACGCCCAACAGCAGCGAGCCCAGTATGCCAAACGACTCAGCCCGTTTTGAGAGCTTTTCGGTCAAGCCCGCGCCAGGGAGTTTTATCGTCAGCATATCGAGGATTATCATGCCGATAATTATCATAAGCGGCCCAAGGTATTCGTTCATCTCTTTATTTACAAAATTCGACACCTTTGTTGCCGAGAGCATACCATGAACGAGAATCGCGCCAAGCCCCACATACGCCAAGAGCCTTCCAATTGTGTACAGCAATCCAGATAGCAGCACAAACCGGGTGCTTTCGACCTTGCGGCTGATATACGATATCGCTGCGATGTTTGTAGCAAGCGGACAGGGGCTGACCGCTGTAATAATTCCGAGCCATGCGGCGGTGAATATCGCGCTGTATATTGATTCCATCATTCACCTGCTTCTTCAGGCTCTTGTTCTTCGGTTAAGAACCACTTCATCTCGTCGAGCACATACTGCTTGAACTTGCCTTCGTCCTTGATGTGATCCCAAACCTGCTCGAACTTCTGCCAGCGTTTTATCGCGCCCTTTTCGTATTCGATTGCAACAACCATGTTGAAGGGCAGTTCGAAATCCTCCTTGTAATGGGCGTTCTGAGGTTCATCAACGCATAAAGCCTCATAGAACAGCTTGCGATCGGCAATCAACTGTGCAAAGTTAGCCTTGATAGTCTGTTCGGTATAGTTCTGCATGTTGACGCAGCTTTCGCACCGCTTCGCGGCGTGGAAGTACACAACGCGTATGTACTTATCCGGCATGGGGTTGCCAGCGCTGTCAACGCTATTGCTTTTTGCGTGCGCCAACTGCTTCAGATAGACCTTTTTTGCGGCAAGGTAGCCGATGCTCGCCGAAACGAACATGAGCAACAGCACTGTGATGATAATCTTGTATTTCATAAACACCGTTTCGATTAGCTTTTAAACATCTTTTCAAGCTCTTCGACCGAGGGAACCTTGCCGGTGAACTTGACCTTGTCGTCAATTACAAGCGCGGGAGTCATCATAACGCCATAGGCAATGATGTCCTGAATCTGTGTGACCTTTTCGATGGTAAAGTCCTTACCCGTGCGTGTCGCGGCTTCTTTAGCGTTTTCATAGAGCTTAGCGCATTTGGGGCAACCAGTGCCGAGTATCTTGATCTTCATTGTTTTGCCTCCACAAGAGTTAACCGAAGAATGTACCGTACAATATACCGGAAATTGTGGCCATTACCACAACAAGACTGACGAACACAATTGTCTTCTTTGTGCCGATTACGCTACGAATGACGAGCATGTTTGGCAGAGATAAAGCCGGACCAGCGAGCAGCAGTGCCAGCGCTGGGCCTTTGCCCATGCCACTTCCCATAAGACCCTCGAGTATCGGCACTTCGGTAAGCGTCGCAAAATACATAAATGCGCCGAAGATTGAAGCGAATATGTTTGCGAACAGGCTGTTGCCACCCACAAGACTGCTTACCCACGAGTTCGGGATTATGCCTTCGCCCACTCCGCCCTCAACGCCCTTTGCTCCGAGCAGAACGCCCGCCACAATCACGCCGAAGAACAGAAGGGGCAGGATCTGCTTGGCAAATGTCCATGTGGCAGAAAGCCAGTCATTAGGCTCGCCGTCGCTTGTTACCATGATTATAGTAAGTCCCGAAAATCCGAATACGAACGGTATCATTGGGTATTGCGGGAACATGAAACCGAGCACGGCGGTGGGTATAGCCAGAGCAGCCATCTTCCATATCGCGAACCTGAACATCTTTATCATAAGTATAGCGAGCGCAAGCGCCGACGCGCCTGTTATGTACCACTTCCATGCGAAAATAGTGCGCCAGATGACGCCTGATTCATCCGACGGCCTGCCCCAGTTTGCAAACACAAGCACCGCCACCATCAGGCCGAAGAATAGAGCGTTGAGCCAGAGCGGGCGTGAGCCATCGTCTTCGCCGTTTGATACCATCGCGGCAGATATCTTTTCGTGCTCGTCGTTGCGGTAAATCATGTGCATTATAAGGCCGATTACCACGCTGAAGACTATTGCGCAGACGGCGCGTGCGATGCCCATTTCGATGCCAAGCACACGCGCGGTGAGGATTATCGCCAGAACATTAATTGCAGGGCCGGCGTATAAAAAGGTTGTTGCTGGGCCGATACCAGCACCCATGCGGTAGATGCCCGCAAACAAAGGCAGAATGGTGCAAGAACAGACAGCCAAGATTGTGCCAGATACAGCCGCCACACTGTACGCGAGCACCTTGTTCGCTCCCGCGCCCAAGTACTTCATCACCGACGCCGAGCTTACAAACACGCCAATTGCGCCGGCGATGAAGAAGGCCGGCACGAGGCAAAGCAATACATGCTCGCGCGCGTACCACTTGATCAGTTTCAGCGAGTCGAGTATCGCGTTTGTGAAGCGTTCGCTTTCGACCGGCAGGAAGAAGGACGCGACAAACACGACGATAAGAACGCCAAGAATCTTAAGCTCTTTTGCCGCATTCATGCTACGCTCCGGTTAACCTTGCCGATCAGGGCTACCGAGAATTGACTCGACGCAGCCGAAAAAGTTAAGCACACAGGGCACGGTAAGACGATAGAAGACCATCTGGCCACGCTTTTCGTCTGCCACAAGCCCCGCGTTCTTCAGCACTGATAAATGGCGCGACACCGTCGAAATGTCAACGCCGACCAACTCGGTCAGATCGCACACGCAGCGCTCGCCCCCGGCAAGGACTTCGGTGAAATAAAGGCGTATGGGATGCCCCAGAGCCTTCATTATATCGGCACGCCGCCTGTACTTTTTGATATCGTAGATAGGGTGTTTTTTGTCTATGGCTTGCATATTTGGCATACTATGCAAATATTTCTTGAAGTCAAGTTTTTGATGCAATGGCAACAGCGTTGTTGATTCACATTGAATCATTTGGACAAGTGCGCTGAAAGTCATTAGCTACGCCCTATCGCCCTTGCAACCCCTTCCCTGAATCCGATCAAGTTTCGCCTCTTTGATGCATAGCTTCATAAACCTGTCACTGCATGCATGTGGCAACTTTGCGGTAAGGCCGTTTTCTTTTAACGCAGCCTCAAGTGATATAGCGCGATCTTCGTGTTCAAGCAGAACTAACGCCTTTATCGCCATTTTGTCGCCAGAACAGAACATTAGATGATCGCTCTTGTTTGTGAGAAAAGCAAGCGCAGACAATTCGCCAGCATCAAGTCGCTCGGCGAAATCAGGGGTGAACTTCTTGCACAACGCTTCGAGTTCGTGCAACTCTGTATCGTAAGCTGAGAACTGCTTCTCATATACTCGCCAGTCCACTGCAACCGTTTGTTCCTCCTTGTTGACATAATACTTCACCTCGTCAATGATTGTTTGGGAGACGAAAACATCATTGTTCTTTAAAAATGCATCCCATAATCCAATTTCAAGCAGCGTTATAACGACATTAGCATCAAGCAACAGGAATTGTAATCTCATGCTTCTCCTCAGCGCAATCATCAAGGTACTTCATTGCCTCGCGACGCGATATGCCAAGATACTCAGCGCATATTCCCGATGAGATCTGCCCTGTGCGCAATGCCCGTATCGCAAGTGACCTGTATCGTTCAGGAAGTGATGGAGGTGGAGCATCATCCTTGGACTTATATGAATGCTGGATTATGTTGAGCCTTTGTATGTGTTGCAGGGCACTATCTCTCATCGCTGGATATATATTGACAAGCCTCCAAACAAATGCTTCGACAGAGACATCGAATTCCCTGACAATCTGTAAAACAGCCTCGTCAGAAAGCCCCCCATTTCGCCTATATCGTTCAATTGACTCGATAACTGCATCCCGCGGAATCAATAGCGAAGATGCAAACACATTAGCAACTTGCTCTTCGCGCTCGTCGTTGTCATCACAAATCAGGCTCTCTTCTTTCCAGCATATCAGGTGGTAAAGCTCATGCGCGATGTCGAAATTTCTGCGACCACGGGCATGTTCCGGATTAATCATCATTGCAGCGCCAAAATCGCCACGCGCACAAGCCGCACTTCCTGATTTCTCGGTGCTTAGGAAAAATACCTTTACATTCGCATACTCCTCTATCACACGCAGCAAATTGCATCCTGGCCTGTCGCCAAGCCCAAGCAACAAGCGCACTTTATTTGCCAACGCTTCAGCTCGCTCGAAACTGAACGAAGCGCTGTAAGGTTCGCGGGGAAGAAGATCTTCCGTGCGCTCTCCGCACCACTTCTCAAGCCTTGCATACCTTTGACAGAATTCATAGAATTTCGCCTCTGCCTCGGTGAAGCCATCTTCAGGCTTTTTGCGCCACAAAACACGCTGAGCAACAATAGGCTGATCTTCAAAAAACCAGCTAAGTTCCACATGATATGCCCTTGCGAGCTTCGAAAGGTGGCTGACTCTCGGTTGCCTGATACCATTCTCAAGCTCTGATATTGTCGAGATGCCAATGCCAGTCTGTTGTTCAACCTGTTTAAGTGTCAAGCTGAGTCGCGTTCGAGCGATTTTCAGTCTTTCTTGGGTCTTCATCGCCCCCTCTTTTCTTGTTTCCAGAAATTATACCATAATATTGCTGGTTTGTCAACGACTATTTTCTGTTTTACAGAAATACTACCTGATTAGAAGAGGATGTTTGCAATAAGCCGAATTGAGCCATTATGAAGATAAATGACGGGTTGGATTGTGAAGGTATGGTGAGTCTTCTCCTTACCCACGCATCAGCCAATGCCCCACGCCGCTGCCCGGCAACCGCCCCTTCGCTATCACTTCGAAACCCCGTTTACCGTAAAATTCGGCATTGCGTTCGCTTTGAGTCTCCAACACCACCGCGCCTCGATCGCCCGACCGCCTTTGCGCCTCTTCCAACAGCGCACCGCCCAGCCCGCGCCCCCTGCAGTCTGCACGCACAGCCATAGGCGATAGGTACAGATAACGCTTTGGTGCATGGCGGCTTCGCAAGCGCCGCGCATATTGCTCGTATGTGGCCAATATAGCCAGATTCTTCAGCCCGACCCGCACACAACGCGACACGCTCGTAACCCTGAACAACCGGTCTGCGCTTGGTTCGGCCTCCGGCATGGGCAGAAGCACCGCAACGCCCTCCAATCGTGGCGAAGTCGCATATACATCGCCCCACTTTATCGCATACGCCAATCTCATTTCGAACAACGCCTTAACGCGCATTACGCGCTCTTTCTCGTTTTGAAAAAGGTGCAAATACAGGGGGTCATCAAAAAAAGCACGGGCAAGCATATCTGCGACCTGCGGTATGTCGAAAGGCGAAACGGGGTGGAAGATGTCTTTCGCGCTCATGCGTAAATTCTAACACGACAATTGCGAGATGCAACAGCTTGCTTTGAACGCATGCGCCAATGCCTATGCGCAATGCGAAAAATACCGAAAATACGGTTCTACTATAGGGGGTGACATGAGCGTAGATAATCAGGTCTTGGCGGTATTTGAAAGCTACTGCAGCGAGTACTCCAACCGAAGTGTGGAGGGTGTGTTGGCGTTGTTCGAACAATCGCCAGAGCTGCTTGTAATTGGCAGTGGCGACGATGAAGTGCGATTTGGCGTCGAGGCGCTGCGCGAGCAGGTCGAGCGCGATTTCAGTCAGGCTGAGGCGATATCTGTCTCGACCGACT
>CAZNBY010000059.1:0-447 GCA_964571525.1 uncultured Planctomycetota bacterium | reverse complement strand
GCGTGGCTCGCGGTGGTCGGCAGAATACACGCAACCGTCGAGGGCGAGACTCTTACGATGCGCGGAAGGTTTTCGGGAGCCTTGCGCAGACAAGGTGGAATCTGGCGGTTCACGATGCTTCACTTCGCTGTGCCTTACGGCGCACAGCACGAGGGGCAGTCGTGGCCTTAATGAGCTCTATGACGACCGTGTGCTTGCGAGTTGCTGTCTATGACTCTGGATCATCCGGAAGTTCGTTGTTTTCGACCATTTGTTCCCCTTTCTTGCCTGCTTTCGAACTTCGTTTCGGCTACGCATTCACTTCGTCTGAAAGCATTGCATTAGTGATACTACCACATGTTCTTAAGAAGAGGGGGACGCAATATCTGTTTGATGTCCGCTGATTATACACTAACGGCTATTCGCTTACAACTAAAGATTCCATCTCTATCATGATCTCTTCGCCAG
>CAZNBY010000058.1:0-8510 GCA_964571525.1 uncultured Planctomycetota bacterium | reverse complement strand
GGTCCCAAGGGTTCGGCTGTTCGCCGATTAAAGCGGTACGTGAGCTGGGTTCAGACCGTCGTGAGACAGGTCGGTCTCTATCTTCTGTGGGTGTAGGAGAATTGAGGGAGTCTGTCCCTAGTACGAGAGGATCGGGATGGACGGTCCGCTGGTGTCCCTATTGTCGTGCCAACGGCATTGTAGGGTAGCTATGACCGGTTAGGATAAGCGCTGAAGGCATATAAGCGCGAAGCCAGTCCCAAAACTAATTCTCCCAATCAGGCGCGTTGAAGTCTACAACGTTGATAGGCCGGAGGTGTAAGCGGTGAAAGCCGTTCAGCTGACCGGTACTAATAGCCGAATGGCTTGGCCACATTTACTTTGATCCGCATTATGATTTCGTTGATCCCACCTACCCTATTCTATTGTTCTATTAAAGTTTTTTGGCGGTGGCTATTGCGATGGGGAAACACCTGTTCCCATCTCGAACACAGTAGTTAAGCCCATCCGCGCCCATGATACTACGGTGATATGCCGTGGGAAAGCGGGTCGCTGCCGCCTAAAGTTTCAAAAACCAGCCCTAAAAGGGCTGGTTTTTTTGTGCCCTATCCGCACCTTACGAGCCCCACCCAGCACATCTCCGTGTTACAGATTTGACATGCAATAGCTCTCTAATCAAGCTCTTTTCAGTGCTTGCAAAAACTGTCCCGTATGTATAATAGATGCGGTATTGATGCATTTCTAACGGACGATAGGGAGCGCACATGGCGGAAAACTTCCTCGCTCGCATTGACAAGGCTAACGGGATACTTACAACTCAATCACTGCATGAGCATCTGACTAATGTCGCGAACCGGTGCTCTGAGATCACATCTAAATTCACCTCCCGCGAGTTGGGGCTCGTGGCAGGGATACTACACGATATTGGCAAAGCCTCGCCTGAATTTCAGGAAAGGCTTCGTTGCGCAATTGAAGATAAGCCTGCCAGAATGGCCGACCACTCTACCATTGGTGCCCAGATTGCCGAAAAGAAATGGCGTGGCACAGGCAAGCTGCTTGCCTATGCCATAGCAGGCCATCATGCTGGGCTTGCAGACGGTAAAACAAACGATCAATCATGCCTTGTCGCCCGTTTAGCCAAGCCTGTTGATCATACTGCGCCAAATCACCTTATCAAGAATTATAGCCTGCCAGAAAATCTCCCGACTCCAAAGCAAATAGCTTCAAACCTGCAACAGATGATGTTCACGCAGATGCTTTTTTCTGCCTTGGTTGATTCCGATAGGCTCGACGCAGAGTTGTTCTCAAGTCCACAAAATGCTGAACTGCGTCAGAGGAAGTTCGATCTTGGTAGTATTCGAACAAAAGCCGATGCATATATTGACAACCTTGCCTCATCAAAAGCAGAAAGTACAGTAAACACCCTTAGGGCCTCTGTACTTAACGATTGCCGCGCGAGTGCGTCGCTTCCAAAGGGTGTATTCACGCTTGAGGTACCGACCGGCGGGGGAAAGACCCTTTCCTCGTTGTCCTTTGCATTGAACCATGCTTTACACCACAAAATGGCGCGAGTTATATATGTGATCCCCTTTATCAGCATCATTGAGCAGACAGCTCGTATCTTCGCTGCAGCCGTTGGCGAGGAAAATGTGCTTGAACACCATAGTAATGTTGACCGGGATGATCGCAATGATGATCTCTCGTCATCATCACAAGCAAGCCTCGCAACCGAGAATTGGGATGCGCCTATAATTGTTACTACCGCTGTTCAGTTCTACGAATCCCTGTTCAGCAACTCACCCTCTCGATGTCGAAAGCTGCACAACATCATAAACAGCGTCATCATTCTTGACGAGTTTCAAACAATACCTACCCAGTACATCCTTCCTATAATCGAATATCTTAAGGAGCTTGTCAATTCATACGGAGTTACGCTTGTTCTTTGCACTGCAACACAGCCAGCTCTTCAGAAGTCCAAGATTATACCGAATGGATTCGAAAGACTCACTCCGCTTATCTCTAATCGTTCCGATCTTTTCGATAAGTTGAAACGCGTCAAAATACAACGCTCAGATGCGTCTTCATACGAAGAGCTTGCAGAGGAGATTCTCGATAACAGGTCAGCACTATGTGTAGTGAACACCCGCAAAATCGCGCATGACCTGTTTATGCTCTTAGCACACAGGCGCACTGGCGTTTATCACCTTAGTGCCCTCATGTATCCGATTCACCGTTCCGCAGTCATTGAAGATATCAAACGCAAGCTCAAGAACAAAGAGGACTGCATCGTCGTAAGCACTCAGCTAATAGAGGCAGGAGTTGACCTTGATTTTCCTGTCGTGTTCAGGGCGATGGCAGGGGCCGACTCGATTTTACAGGCGGCTGGTAGATGCAATAGAGAAGGTCTTCTTGAAACCGGCAAAGTCTATGTGTTCGAGATAGATACAAGTCCTCCTGGTTTTGTGCGACAGACCGCTGACGCAACAAAGTCAACCCTTGCAGAAATCCGCAATGAGATAGACTCACTGCAAGAGCTCGAGGTTATCAAGAACTACTACAAAATGCTCTTCTTTAACAAGGGTATAGCCCTTCTTGATGCAAAAAACATTCTCAGTGACATCCTTTGTAAGACACATTATTGTGACCTACCATTCAAGACTGTCAGCGAGAAGGTCAAGATCATCGAGGATAACTCGATACCGGTGCTGATTACATGCACAAAAGAGAGTAGGGAGATCGCAGAGCAACTCAAAGGCGGGTTCTTCGGTGTTAACACATTGCGTAAGGCACAGAAGTACTGTGTGGGTGTGTACAGCAATCAGTATGCGGCATTGATGAAGCGCGGCATTGTTACATTGACAACATCCGGCATTGCTATTCTTGAGGATGATGCGGCATACTCACAGACATGCGGGTTGATTCTCGATTTGTCTCGTGATGCCGAATCCCTTGTTATATAGACAATTCTTTACCTATTGGAGGTGAAAAAATGACATACGGTGTGAGTGTGAGGGTTTGGGGTGAGTATGCTTGCTTTACCCGCCCGGAAATGAAAGTCGAGCGGGTCAGCTATGATGTTATCACTCCGTCGGCAGCGCGTGGCATACTCGAAGCGATCTATCGAAAACCGTCATTTCGTTGGATCGTTGACCGAATCGAGGTGCATAAACCGATTGTATTCACAAACATCAGAAGAAATGAAGTATCTGACAAAGCAAGCCTGAGCCATGCAAAAAGCAAGGCGCATCCCACCGGGATACTTATTGAAGAAGCCCGAGCCCAGAGAGCCGCAACTGTGCTTAAAGAGGTTGAGTACATCATTCATGCACATTTCGAATTCACGGGTGACGAGGACCGAAACGAAGGCAAACATCTCGACATCTTCAATCGGCGAGTTGCATCAGGCCAGTGCTTCCATACCCCCTATTTTGGATGCAGGGAGTTTAACGCTTCTTTCGCGCCCGTGCAATCAGGTTGCCAATCTCCGCCCTTAAAGGGGGAGGCCGATTTCGGTTGGATGCTGTATGATATTGACTTTCAAAACGATATGACTCCCATGTTTTTCCGCGCGAAAATGATTGACGGCGTGATTACTGTTCCGCATCCATCGTCAAGTGAGGTGCGTTCATGATTCTCCAATCACTATGCAAGTACTATCAGCGGCTTTCCGCTGATCCCGATAGCGAGATACCCCCGTATGGCTTCAGTGTGTGTCAGGTCTCTGCTGTCGTCGAGATATCTAAAGATGGCACGCTTGTTGGTATAAGCGATATTAGAGAGACCGACGGGAAAAAAGCGCGACCCAAAAAGCTCAAGGTACCAGCTCCTCCAAAACGGACTTCTGCTATTACCCCCAGCTTTCTTTGTGATAAGACCGATTATGTCTTCGGTTTAGGCGGTGATCCCGACGATAAAAAGAAGTCCAAGAAGCATGATAATGATGGAAAAGAAAGGTGTAAAGAGGCGTTCGAGGCTTTTCGCAAGATTCATAGGGATCTTGCAGCGAGGATAGCTGACGATGGATTGAATGCTCTGGTCGCATTTCTTGACGGATGGAATTCTGACGATGCGCCAAGTCTTCCATATTGGGAAGACATAAAAGGGCAGAATGTCGTTTTTAGGTTATCTGGTGACCTTGAGTATCTTCACGATCGCAAGAAGATCAAGGATGAATGGGTTCGTTTGTATGAGGAAAGAGAAGCAGAGATCAACATCGAACAGACCTGTCTTGTTTCTGGAGAGAAGGCAAAGATTGCATCATTGCATCCATCAATCAAGGGGGTTGTTGGAGCCCAATCGAGCGGTGCTAACATCGTCAGCTTCAATGCAACTGCGTTTGAATCATATGGAAACATAAAAGCTCAAGGCAAGAACGCTCCTGTCAGCATACGATCTGCCTTCGAATACACTACTGCACTAAATTTCCTGCTTTCTCAAAGCAGTAATAGAAAGTTACGCATTGGCGATACATCTGTTGTGTTCTGGACGGAGGAGGCGACTCCTATTGAGGATTTATTCGGACAGATGCTCGACCCTCGTGATGCCGAGGAAGAGGCAACTAAGTCTCTGCGCCTGTTTCTCGAAGCGGTCAAAGAGGGCAAGAAACCCTTGAACACAGACCTTGACATGCCTTTCTATATTCTCGGTCTCTCCGCGAATGCCTCGCGTCTTTCGGTTCGTTTTTGGCTTGTCAGCACCGTCGGCGATATCGGAAAAAACCTCCTTCAGCATTTTGAAGACATGGAAATAGAAAGATATGGAGAGTCGCTGTCATTTCCAAGTATCTACCGCTTGCTTTGCCAGACTGCCCGTGAGGCTAAGGAAGTTAATCCCTTGCTTGCAGGCGCGATGGCGCGGTCAATATTTACCGGTTGTTTATATCCACAGAATCTGATGATCGCAATCCTTAATCGGTTAAGGTCATGCGATAAATTCAACTCTGACAAAGCTTCCTTGATAAAAGCAGCATTAACTCGAAAAGCAAGATTTCTAAACACAAGAACGGAGGTGTCTGTGTCGCTTGATGTAACTCGTGTTGATACGCCTTATTTGCTCGGACGGCTTTTCGCCGTACTCGAAAAGGCTCAGGAAGAGGCCATTCCTGACGCAAATTCAACAATTCGCGACAGGTATTTTGGTACAGCTTCTGCCTCGCCGAAAGTGGTCTTTCCAATTCTAATTCGCAACAGCACGCACCATATCGCTAAGCTTAGTCATGGTGTTGTGCATGAAAAGTTGATCGGCGAGATCCTTGACTCGATCAACAATTTTCCGGTACACCTTGATCTTGACGGTCAAGGTATGTTTGCAATAGGCTATTACCATCAGCGCCAATTCTTTTTCAGGCCAAAAGTGAATAAAGGAGACAAATAATGCAAGAATCTATCCAGAATCGCTATGACTTCGTTTTCTTCTTCGATGTCACCAACGGCAACCCGAATGGTGATCCAGATGCTGGCAACATGCCACGAATTGACCCTGAGACGGGGCATGGCTTTGTTACAGATGTCTGCATAAAGCGAAAAATCCGCAACTATGTTCAGATATCTCGCGGTAGTGAGCCTCGCTATGACATCTACATCAAGGAAAAAGCGATGCTGCAAGATGTCAGGAAATTCGCTCTCGAACAGACTGTTCAAGAATCTTCAAAAGAGAAATCGAGCATTGAAACCAACAAGATGATTATGTGCAGTAAGTTCTTCGACATCCGTACATTTGGCGCTGTGATGTCAACGAAGGAATTCAACAGTGGACAGGTTCGCGGCCCTGTGCAGCTTGGTTTCGCGCGCAGCATTGATCCTATAATCCCAATGGAGATATCTATTACCCGTATGGCTGTCGAGACACAGAAGGAAGCTGAAAATCAATCCGGAGATAACAGAACTATGGGCAAAAAGCACATTGTGCCCTATGCTCTATACAAAATCTCCGGGCAGGTCTCGCCAAACCTCGCTGCAAAAACTCGCTTTTGCGAAGACGACCTGAAGCTGCTTTGGGAGGCTTTTGCGAACATGTTCGATCATGACAAGTCGGCAGCCCGTGGTGAAATGGCGCCAAGGCGACTTGTGATATTCAGGCATGAATCGGCACTTGGCAATGCACCGGCGCACAAGCTGGTCGAGGCTGTTACCGCTTGCCGTAAAAATCCATCGGTGGCCGCAAGATGCTTTAGTGATTACGAAATTGCCGTGGATAAAAGCGTGCTTTCGGATAATGTGAAGCTTGACGAAGCGAGCTTTTAGCAATTGTACGACGAAGAATCTCTGCTGCCTATTTCAGCATTGCAGCACCTTTCTTTTTGTGCTCGGCAGTGTGCCTTGATACACATTGAAGGGATCTGGCACGAAAACCTGCTCACCGCAGAGGGTGCTGTCATGCATGAAAAGGCGCACAGTTCGCAAAACGAGAGCCGTGGGGACATCCGGATTACTCGAAGCTTAAGAGTCCGTTCGTTGAGACTCGGCCTCATTGGCATGTGTGATGTGGTTGAGTTTCATAGAATCAACGATGCAGACGGCCAGTCCAGTGTGACCCTAAACGGTGCAAAAGGGCGATGGATTCCGTTTCCTGTCGAGTATAAACGGGGCTCGCCGAAGCAGAACCACTGCGATTTGGTGCAACTGTGCGCACAGGCAATGTGCATCGAAGAGATGTTATCCGTGCCTGTGCCCAACGGTGCCTTGTTTTATGGTGAAAGAAAGCGGAGAACAGATGTCGTGTTCGATGAACCTTTGCGTAATGAGACAGAACGCTTGGCTCAGCAATTGCGATCTCTTATTTCTTCTGGTGAGACTCCTTCAGCTGAAAGAGCACCTAAGTGTGATAATTGCTCGCTTGTTGATTCGTGCATGCCTGACCTTAAAAAAAAGGGTTCTGTCGCCAACTACCTAAAGACAAATGTCTTCTTGAGGCGCACTTGAAAAAGCTGCTCAACACCCTGTTTGTTACTCAACCGGATAGTTATGTGGCGCGTGAAGGAGAGGCAGTAGTCGTTAAGGTGGAAAATGAGGTTAAGCTAAAGGTGCCGATCAGGACTATTGGTGGACTTGTTGTATTTGGATATACCGGTGTAAGCCCATCGCTAATGGAGCTTTGTGCAGAGCACGGCGTACATATCTCTTTTTTGACAGAACACGGCAGATTCCTCGCTCGTGTAACTGGTCCAGTTACTGGAAATGTGCTTCTCAGAAGGGAGCAGTATCGCGCTGCGGACGAGATGAGCGAAAGTGCTTCGATTTCGCGCTGCATTGTTGCAGCTAAAATTGCCAATTCGAGAACAACCCTGCAGCGAGCCTTGCGTGACCATCCGTCTTTATGCCAAACGGTCTTATTGCAGCATGTGGTTGACAAACTCGATTGGGCAATCGAAAGTCTTAGTTCCGCAAGCGACCTTGATACAATTCGTGGCATCGAAGGTGATGCATCTCGAGCGTATTTTTCGGTCTTTGACAACTTAATAGTGGATCAGAAAGCGGACTTCAGCTTCAGCGAGCGAAACCGTCGGCCTCCTCTTGACAATGTGAATGCTCTTCTTTCATTCAGCTACACTCTTTTGATGCATGATGTCGAATCGGCTTGTGAAAGCGTTGGTCTTGATCCTGCTGTCGGCTTTTTGCATCGTGACAGATCTGGCCGCCCGGGTCTTGCACTTGATTTGATGGAGGAATTCCGGTCGTGCATCGCGGATAGACTCGTCTTATCATTGATCAATCGCCGTCAGATTAACTCAACTCAGTTCACAAAGACGGAAAGCGGCGCGGTCATAATGAACAGCGAGGCAAGAAAGACTCTGATTGTGGACTATCAAAACCGCAAACAAGAGGAGATCACGCATCCATATCTACGCGAAAAAATAAAGATAGGACTTCTGCCTTTTGCACAGAGCCTTATTCTTGCCCGTTACCTTCGCGGAGATATTGATGGATATCCTCCCTATGTCTGGAAGTGAGTATGATGGTTCTGATTACTTACGATGTGAACACAATGACAAAGGAAGGGCGCCGACGGCTAAGGCATGTCTCGAAGGAGTGCGTCAATTTCGGCCAAAGGGTTCAGTATTCGGTGTTCGAATGTCTTGTTGAACCAGCACAGATGGTTGAGTTAAAGGCTCGCCTCTGTGGGATTATTGATCCTGAAAGGGATAGCATAAGGATATACTACCTTGGCTCGAATTGGCGAAACAGAGTGGAGCATATCGGCGCAAAGGCATCCTACGATCCCGAAGGACCTTTAGTCGTGTAGCGCGAACCACAAGCTCACATAAAAGAGAGTGTGGAGAGTGTTTTCGTAAGTCCATGACAGATCAAGACTTGCAATTGTGCGGAAGTAACAGAAAGCTATAAAAAACGAAGGTTCGCGGAAAACCGGTTCAGAAGTGGCTTTCTAAGGTGTGTTTTTGTGCATAGAGTCGCCCCCCGCGCGGGGGCGTGGATTGAAACACCAGCTCAATCCAACGACGCACTTGTGCGTCTTCGTCGCCCCCCGCGCGGGGGCGTGGATTGAAACGGAGTTATTTCCTCCCCCTCATTCTG
>CAZNBY010000057.1:0-11778 GCA_964571525.1 uncultured Planctomycetota bacterium | reverse complement strand
TCATACAAACACGAAGTGTTTGCCGTGGAGGGCGGGCATCTTGCCCGCCATTGTTACTCCCACAGGCGAGACGCGTTTCGGTAAGTTGATAGGTGATAGGTGAAAGAGAGAAGAAGGGAGAATAGCCATGATAGACCAAAATTGACGCCCATGCCATTACAATAATGCATAGGTAGTAGCATCAGATTGCATGGCTTATAAAATCGAAGTGGTTGTTGCCCGATTCTTACTGGCGGCGGCCGACTGGAAGCTCTGTGACCTGAAAGCGCCCAGAGGCGGTATCAGAAAGGTGCATCTCGTCCATCTGGTGCTTGCTGAGGCTCAGCATCACACAAAAGGCAATAAGCAGAAGCGAGGCTGAAATAACAAAGTGCGGCCAGAAAATACCAGTCGCCTCGCGCAACAAGGCCGAAAATGGATATGCGACAAGGCCGCGCAGACCGGCGAGCGTGGCATGGGCACCAACATAAGAAGACGCATCGCGCCGTCCACTGAAGTAAACAGGCCCAAGATTCCATGTAATGTTCACGCCCATCATCGCAAAAGCCTGCCAGACCGACGCAAACATGGCAAAATACATATTAGGGGCGGCCCACAGCATCAACGGCAGCAGCACCAGCATGAGAAAAGAAGTTGCAGCGACCTTTGGGGGTGTTCTGCTATCTGCCCACTTGCCGACAAGCGGTGCGAAGATAGTGAGCGCAAGGTTGATGACAGTGAACGCGCCAAACGCGACAAACGACGCGTTGAAGTGCTTGTTGAAGTAGATCGGTTGTATTGACCATAAGAACATCACGCCGCAGCCGTATAGAAAGAAACCAACTTCGAACTGCAGAAATCGCCTGTCGCGGCGCAATAGTCTTACGATTTCAACAAAGGGGCTCCACGGTTTGAACTCGGCGTGTGGAGCCGATTCGCGTGGGCGCGTGGCAATCTTTGAGTACTTTAGGTAAGAGGCCGACATGAGCAACAATGCCGCGGGGAAAAGCACCTTGTACATTCCGTAGTTTTTGTCGAGCACCCAACTTGTTATCAGCATCAGCGCAATGTTGGCAAAGGCCGAAAACATTGCGACATTGCCGAGAAACCGAGAACGCTCCCTCGGTGAGTAATTCGATTGGAAGATTGCGTTTTTGGCAGGTATGACGAGCGAGTTCGCTATGCTAAGCAGCCCGAGCCAGATGATAAAGGCGATGCCGGGAGGAAAGACCACAAACCCAAGTGCTGACACGCACAGCAACGAAACCGATATGATAAACAGTGTCTTTTTGGGCTTGCCTTCAAAATAGTAGCCGAAAGGAAACGAGAACAACTGCCCGATTATCTGAAACATCCCCATGATGACGACAAGGAAATCTGGGGACTGCGCGCCTCGTTCGAGCACATAGACGGCAAAGCCCATCACGCCAGTCGCGGCACCCTCGAGCATGGCGCAGACGCGTTGGCGGCGGAAGGTTTCTGATGCGAGTACTGCGGATTCGCCCTGCTCCTCGGTGCGGAGCAAAGACGCAACTGAACCAAGTATGCCCATGTGGGCATTATAACCGTTTGGTCAGAAACGCATAGTGGGGGTGCGCAAGAAGCGAGGCCAGAACTTACTAAGTCAAATAGATACCCCGCATGATGCTTAGAAGCGAAGATTTGCTGGTCCCTTTTATCCCTATGGCTTCGAGCGCGATAGGTTCTCTTTCAAGCTCATCAATGAAGGCAACCATATCGTCGCGAATCCTCTTGGGAAGGGTGATTTTGGCAGTCGGCTCAACTATACGAGCAAGGCGCAACACATCATTCTTGTGCTTCTCAACGCTTCTTGAGTCAACTCTGATTCCCCTCTTTCTCTGTGATGTCAGGTTAAGCCAAGCGCTTGCCTTGAGTGGAATTAGGTGAATAGCATCGACTATGCTTAGATCATTGATGACTATTCTCCCTGAACTAAGAAACGAGTAATACGATTCGTCAAGGAGTATCGCAGAAAGACTTGATATATCTTCTGACACTGGAATCGGGGTCAGATTGCTGTTTTCCCATAATTCTATCTGTTCTGGAACACGCGAGAACAGCTCTATTGTTTGTGGGTAGTCCTTTCTACTTGGCTTTGGAAGCGGTAATATCTCCTATCGGCAACTCCTTGCCCACTGTGTGCATACCCTCCGTCGAGAATGAAACTCCAAAAAGCACGGACAAAGTCAGGTTCGAGCACTTCAATGAACAGGACAATATCTAAATCCTTTGTGGCACGAAAGGTCACGCCAGCTTCTTCGAAAAGTATATGACAGGCAGTACCGCCGATTAATACATATTGGTCAGTGTAATCTCTGAAGTGATTTCGAAAAAAGTCGAGCCCAGCTATCATAACAACTCCCTAAGAATAGTGTCGAGTGCGACTTGCACCCTCTCATCTTGGTTTTCCCGCATAGAAAGGTAAAGAGATAAGCCGTCAACAGCACGGCTTTCAGTCAGTAGATTGGGCGAGTAAGACCATAGCTCCAGTTCAATGAAGTCGGGATCAGGAAAGGGCAGAATGATGCACTTTTCCTTAACTTCTGACCTGTTCCAGAATGCGATCGAACAAGCATGTACTGGAATGCTTGGATGAGCAACCTCCGTGTATTCCGCCAAAGCGCTTTGCCCCGAATATTGAAATTCGTGCGTCTGTGAATTCGTATGGACAAATACACGCCGCTTGACCGGTGTTCGAAGATAGGGCAACACGGTCTGCCAAAGCTCCTTGCGGTTAAGATGAATGCTCAATATTCGCTCTCTGCCCTGTGTCATCTGTTCGCCTATTCCGGCCTGTGCAAGCTCGTTGAATGCACGAGTCATCGTCATTGCAGAATAACCGAACTTGCGCGCCATTTGCATTGGCGTTGTCTGCTCTGCACCACCTTTCAGTATCATATATAGTGACAATACTTGAGCCGCAGGGCAAAAAGTTAAGAGAGGCTTTACCGTTGTTCTTATGCGTTCGCGAAGGAGCATACCCAACGAAGGTATGAAAAGCTGGCTGTTTGGAACGACGAAAGATACCTTGTGCTGTATGAGCTTTTTGCGTATGTAACTCGATACGGTACTGCGCACATATATTGTCTCGAGCTTAACCACATGCTCAATCTGCTTCAAATGCTTAAGGACTATCGAGGGAGAAACATCGAAACCGTCTTCATCCAGCACGAGAACGAACCGTTCACCGTGAATCTCAGCGTTGTATATGCGGTACAATTCCCTAAGGAACAAAGGTAACCGCTTCTCATCGGATGCAGAAACGGCAATCATGATACCTAATGTATCGCGCATATAGTGCTCTAATTGATGCAGTATGTCTGCCATATTAACTCTATTTCTGCATATTAACATAAGCAGTGTTAGTATGCAATTTTTATGTTATTATATACGGATAACTCAGCGTGTCAAGAGGAATAGCTCTAAGTGGGGATGCTGGTTTCCTACCGGTTTGGCTTGCGGGTGGTGAAGCTCCAAGAGAAGGTGAAGGGTGGTTTGCCTGAACCTACTGTCAGGTGCGCCGTGTAGCGGGTAAGCGGCTTTAAATCCTTGTATGGTGCAACAATAACAAGGTCGCTGTTCGCCTCGCGTGCCTTGCAGCTTTCAGCGGGAGAGGTGAATTCTCCATCAACCTTTTCGCCCTTGTCGTCGAACACCTCTAACTTATACGGGCCACCTGTATAGACACGCGCAAGAATAACCTGACCGAGCCGCACTGTCGGATTGTTGCTGTTTCGCAGCGGCATGGGGTCCTCGCCAGCGAAAAAGAAGGTCAGGTTGACATCGGTCATGCCATGTGCAGGCCAAACAAGCTCGACAGGTTTTGGGTACGCCCCACCGACGCTGCTGCGCACATCAACCACAAAGAAATTGCCCTTCCAGCCAAAGGCGCTTTGCTGAAGTTTAGGCGAAACCATGTGGGCACAATGATATGCGGTCGCGTAGAACGCGCTTATATAACCTCGCAGATCGGTGCGGTGCATAGCAACATTGGAGCGGAGACCAGCGTACGCGCCTCCGGGGGTATAGTGCGGGTTGGCCTTATCCTGCACATGTGTCGCCCGTCCGTTTGCATAGCAGTAGTTCGCATGCTGTGCGCAGTTATCAGCAAGTTTCGCATTCCATTCGACATGAGGTGCACCGCCACGCTGACGAAGGCACATCCAATAAGCCCAAGCACGATTGAGTTGTGCATCCTTGCCTTCAAGTGGAAAAGGCAGTTTGCGCGTATAAACCGTGATATCTGGTACCTTGCCTTCCATTTCCACTTCATAACCAGCCGACTCGCTCCAAGCAAAGCCATTGAATTTCATCAAGGTTGCTGAGGCAGGGCCACAAAGACCATCAACCTTTTTCTCACCGATCAGCCCATCCATATCGAGGTCGAGGATGGAGACTGCGCTGCCATCGAGCTTTATCTCCACACCAAAGTGTGGTGCCCAGCATAACGAACCATCAATGTCCTGCCAAATCGAAACTGCGTAGCGCACCTTTTCGCGCATAAACTCAATAATCGAGGGAAACGGCAGACGCTTTGTCTCACCCGAGCCGACCTGATACGAGTAGCCCTCTGTGCCCTGCCCTATTGTAATCTTCTCGCCAAAGGCTATAAATGCGTTGTTCAGTATCTTTTTGGCCGGATTAACCACAAGACTGCGGATAGGTTCGGTGGGAGATAGAGGCCTTGCAGTAACTTTCTGCACCGCCCAACCGGCACGGTCTGGTCCCTGTTCACCACCCACGCCAACTGTGCAACAAAGCAACAGGCAGCAGACAAGAATGGTGAAATGCTTTACGCGGCAAATCATTCAGACATGACCTCGTTGACCTTCTCAATTAATTGACGACGCGTGAATGGCTTTTGCATGAAATTTACCTGTTTTTCGTCAACGCCGTGCCGCAGGATTATGTCGTCTGTGTAACCTGAAATGTAAAGCACCCTAAGGTGAGGGAGGAAATCTGACAGCCTTTCGAACAGCTCGCGCCCATTCATCTCTGGCATCACAACATCGGTAATCAGCAACTCTATGTCGCCGGTATATGTGCGGGCGAAGTTAATAACTGTTGTTGGGTCAGCAGCAATAACATCAAAACCGCTTTCGGTTAGAACTGAGGCGATCAGATCGCGCACCGCGATGTTATCCTCTGCAACAAGCACTTTTCCTGTAACCTTTTCACCCTTCTGCGCCCGCAAACGACCAGTGTTTACGCGGGATGCTGCAAGTGGCAGATATGTATAGAAAGTGGTGCCTTTGCCCGTCTCTGTGTCAAACCGCATGAAACCGCCGTGTTGCCCGGCAATACCATGCGAAGTAGAAAGGCCAAGGCCAGTGCCTTGACCAAATGGCTTTGTTGTGAAGAACGGTTCGAATATTCGTGTTCGGATTGTCTCTGGGATACCTGCGCCGAAGTCTTGAACTGATATAACGGCATACCTTCCCGGAGATACACCCGAATGGACTTTGTCGTTTTCGCTAACCTTCACAAGGTTAGTGCGCACCCGCACAATACCACCGTTCGGAGTTACATCAGCGGCGTTCATTACAAGGTTGAGTAGAATCTGTTGTATCTGCAGCATGTCACCGTTTATGCATAGCGCTTCTCCGCATAGCTTGAAATCAAGCGAAATTCGCTCGCTTATCAACCGTTTTAATATAGGTTTGAAGTCTCGCACTATCTCGTTAAGATTCACCTCTTTGATCGCGAGCATTTGCTTACGACCGAATGCGAGCAATTGCTGGGTGAGGCTCTTTGCCTGATTAGCCGCGTCGAGAATTCTCTGCAACCGTACCGAGTTTTTACTATCAGACGGGCATTCGCCTAACATCATATCAGCATACGCCATGATGGGTGACAGAAGATTATTGAAGTCGTGAGCCACTCCTCCCGCAAGCTGCCCGATTGCCTCCAGCTTCTGCGACTGCTGGAGCTTTTCCTCAAGCTCTTTTTGGCGGGTTATATCGCGCAGGAAGTTCAGTGTTGCCGGCCGGCCTTCCCATTCCATTACTGCGACTGAAAGCTCGACCCATCGTTCCTGCCCATCTTTTCGCAATAGCCTGAATGAGTATGTTGAAGGGAACTCGCCACCCTTGAGCCTTTGTATATGGCGCACAACAACCATGTCGCGGTCGTCAGGATGTATGAAGGGCTCGAAGGACATGTCGTCAACATCCTCTTGATTGCAGTTTAAGATACGCAGAGTTGCCGGATTGCAGAACTTGAACTTTGCATCTTGTGTAATGAATATGGCTTCGGACGCGTTTTCGATCACAAGGCGATATTTGCGCTCGGATTGTTCAAGAGCCTTGCGCGCTTCTATACGGCGGGTGATATCGTGAGAGGTGATGAAATAGAGCTTAGAGCCTGCGACACTTGCGCCTTGGATATTAGTCTCGACATGAAAATAATCGCCCTCTCGCCTTCTAATTCTGTATGTCATTCCATCGCGACGGTCATGGCCGCGCTTCATTTTCTGCCAAGCGCGCTTCATGTCCTCGCGTTCGTCGGGATGCACTTCGTCAAAGGGTTCAATGTCTGGTGATAGCGGCAACCCGACTGTCTCACGCCATGCGCGATTGCCCCATAAAATCCTGCCATCCTCGTCAGCAATTGCAAGAAACGCGCTTGACGATTCGAAGAACACCCTGAAGCGCTCTTCGCTTTCCATGAAAGCTGATTCAGTTGCGCGGAGTTTCTCGATGTCCTTTAAAAAGACGACAACATGCTGTTTGCCCTCAATTTGCACATAAGTCGCAGATAGCAACCCCCTTCGCCTCGAACCATCACGATGTACAAATACTACCTCGCGGTCAATCAGCGCACTCTCGCGGGCAAGGTCATCATACAGTTTGTTGCGCTCGCCACTGTCTGCAAGGATAGTGACGGAATCTAAGCTTTTGCCCACAAAGTCATTCTTGCTGAAACCGGTTATTCGTACAAATCCATCATTTGCATCAACAAAGATACGATCCTCCATGTTCAGTATCGTGACGGAATCTGGGAAGTTGTTGAATACAGCGCGGAACTTTGCTTCGCTTAGTGCAATCTCTGCAGTGGCTCGCCTCTCAGCGGTAACATCACGGGCGAATATTGCAGTAGCTGAAGTTGCTCCTTCTATATCCTTCACAGGATAGAATGAAACTTGATATGAGTTGCCGTTCTGCAAGACTTCGACAAAGGCTTCATTTCCGGTTTCGAACACATTTGCAAGGGTCTGTCGTAGCGGATCAATGGTCTGTGATGGAAGAAGAGAAGATACACATCTGCCTTTGCAGTCTTCAGGTTTCTGCTGTAAAAACTTTGCTGCTGTCTCGTTAATAAACACGATACGACCCGTTTTGTCAACAAGCATTGCCAAGTCTGAGGTAGCGTTAATAATCGCTCGTGCTCGAGCTTCACTTTCGGCAAGTGCGCGCGAGGAGTCAACTGACTCGGTAATGTCTCGCACAACACAGATGACATCGTCTTCATCGCATGGGACCATTCGCGCTTCGAAATGGCGTTTTCCCTTCGGCACAGTAAGGTCGTATGTAAAGGTGACAATACTGTTCTGTTCGAGAGCCTTATCAATCATCAATAGGGTTCGCGCAATGTCTTCTGGGCTAAGGCCAATCTGCGATATGTTCTTGCCAACTATACTCAGCGAAGGCAAAGCCAAGGCATCGTCGTCAGTCGCGCTGAAGTCGGTGATGATGCCTTTACGGTTGATTCGAAAGATTGTATCGGGAATAGCTTCAAGAATTGCCGCAATCCGCTGCTCGCTTTCCCGCAGGTCTTGTTCAGTTTTTTTCCGAAGTGTTATGTCGCGAGCGATACAAAGCAGGCACTGAGTACCGCCTAAGCTGAGAGTGGTAGCCGAGACCATTAGCGAAAGCTTCTTGCCTGATCTTGTACAAGCTGTTAGCTCGGTATCATGCAAAGAACCGCGCACTGACAGAAGTGACAGCATTCTATTTCGCTCATTCTCCGATGGCCACAACCCTAAATCAGAGAATTTTCTGCCCACCACCTCGTGTCTTTCATACCCAAATGCATTAAGAAAGCTGTTGTTAAGCTCTAAAATGACCCCATCTTCGAGCCTTGTAACGCCGATAAATTCAGGATTGTTGTCGAATATCGCCTTGAACTTGGATTCGCTTATCCTCAGTGTGTCGCTTGCTCTGACTAAATCTGTGCGGCTTTCGGCAACAAATACAATCTGACCCGATTTCAGCCGATAGATCCAGAACTCATACCATAATTGTCCGCCATCGCTTTCGATCGCACGAACAGGCTCATGGTGAGGTTGGCCACCTTTGTACACTCTTCTAATTGTCTCTAAAAGGCCAAGGTGCGCAATCGTGGGAAATACTATTGAAATTCGCTTGCCGATCGCCTCGCTTCGATTGACCCTATCGAGTTTTTCAGCAGCTTTGTTCATATACCGAACAAAGAAGTTCGTGCCGCCTTCCATCTGCTCAAACACAACTATACCGCACCCGATATCTTCGAACAGGCTGCAACAAATATCAGGAGGTAGCGGGAAAGATTCGCCACCCGCAGTGTTTGAGTTCTGAGCATCGTCATCACTGCAATCTTTGCGCTTTGGGAATGACTCCCAATCTGTATTTCGACCATCACTTTTCATCTGAACCCTCGTAACCTGTCGCTTTCGCAACGGCAGAATCCTAACCATACGATACGATTAGGATAACAACAAAGCGTTCGTTGACTTGAAAAAAGCTTGTATGAGCGTATATTCACTGCCCATACGATTTGGCCTGCTGCAGATCAAGATGCAACTCTACTTACGCACTTCACATAATTATTGAACGACCGGTGTTTATGCCAGACGGCTTGTTCGAGTTCATTGCCTTGTTTTTGGCCGCATTCGCCGCGGGTCTTGTTGACGCAATCGCCGGTGGAGGGGGGCTTATAACGGTTCCCGCATTGCTGCTGGCAGGCATGCAACCATCATTCGCATTGGGAACGAACAAGCTTCAGTCGAGCTTTGGAAGTTTTACCGCAGCGTATCGTTACATTAGGGCGGGCGAAGCCGATATAAAGACGCTTGGAAATGGAATCCTGTTCACCTTATTAGGCGCAACCATGGGAACGCTGCTGGTTCAGGAACTTAGCTCTAAAGCCCTTTCGGCCATCATTCCATTTCTATTGCTATCCGTTCTTATATTCATCCTATGTTTTCCCAAAATCGGCAAAGAAGATGTGAAACCCCGTATGAATGAACTGCTATTTTACATATTGTTCGGGCTTGGCATAGGGTTTTATGACGGCTTCTTTGGGCCGGGTACAGGCTCAATTTGGGTGATCGTCTTCATGCTTCTTTTAGGCCATAACATGAAGAAGGCGACAGCCCATACGAAGGTTATGAACTTTACCAGCAATGTAGTCGCACTGGTTTGGTTCGCAATCGGCGGAAACATCGTGTACACCGCTGGACTGGTTATGGCAGTAGGCCAAACATTGGGCGCAGCATTAGGCGCTGGTCTTGTCATTAAGCGAGGTGTCTCGTTTATCCGACCGATATTCGTCACAATGGTGCTTCTTGCGACAATCAAGTTGTTCTACGACTATTTCTTTAAGAACGGATAGGTTGTTTCGACCTGTTGAATGAACACACAAAGTCGCAATAATTCCACCCTGAGTATGACGGTCACCGTACGGTTTTTACCTAATAGAAAGCAGAAGCATACAAAAGGCACATGCGAAAACTTGCCTGCAAAGCATCACTTCTAATAGTGCTTTTTACCCTTATGGTCGGTCTGTTCGGGTGCGCGAATGTCAAGATAAGCACCCAGTCCCCGGACGCATATTGGCGATCTTATGATATCAACGCCGTCAACTCGCAAACGCTTAGCCATCGTACGCGCCAGTTCTTGCGTCAGAATGACCTGCGTGACGAATTTGGCAGAAATCCCTACGCGCTGCTCGACCGCATCAAGATTATTGCCACATCCGCGCCGCAACCCGATTCTGTTTTCGCTGCAGCTGAGCTTGCCTTCTATCTTGCACAAAAGGAACGCGGGCTTAATCAGGTTCGGCGTACTGTGCTTTATTGGAACGCTGCCAAATATGCGTTTTTGTACCTTTTTGACCCATTGGTGTGTGCCAGCGTTAACGCGTTCGATCCGCACACCCGCGTTGCATCCGATATCTACAATAGGGCATTGACCAAAACGCTTGCCAAAGAGACATCTGAAATTATCCAACCCGACCGCGACTTTAAGGCAGGGGGAGAGTGCTGTAACATTGCCACACAGATCCAGTTCTTCGGTTTTGTTTGGAAGGACAGTGATTTCAGCCACTTCCTATTCGCGTCCGCTTACAAGGTCAGCGGTATAATTAACCAGAATGTGGTGCGCGGATTGGGTGTCCCTCTTATCGCAGTGCGCTCTGCAAGGGAACCGCTCTCTCCGCTTGAGCATTATTTACCCCCGACTGAGATGAGCTTTGCTGCAACGGCTTTCATTCGGTTCAGTTCATCTGTTCTCGATAATCCCGAAGCCCCCACACAGGCCGTACTTGAGATATATGATCCCTTAAGAATTGCATCCGTTGAAGTTTCGGGACGCACCGCCCCGCTTGAATCTGACCTGACAACACCGCTCGGTTATACTTTGGCAGGTTATAACTTCAATCTGCTTGAGCTTGAGGCTCTTAGAAAACCCGAATCGTGGAAGCACATTGCCGGCCTATACATGTTCGAGCCTTACGAACGGGGCAAGATACCCGTTGTGTTTGTACATGGTCTAAACAGCAGCCCTATCGCATGGCTTCAAATGTTCAACGACCTGATGGGACATGAGCGTATAAGGTCAAAGTACTCATTCTGGTTCTTTGTATATCCAACCGGTTACGCTTTTCAATACTCTGCCGCACTATTGCGGTCAGCCTTGCACGACATTCTTTCTGACCTTGACCCCGAGCACGCATCTCCATCGCTCTCTCAAATGATACTTGTCGGGCATAGTATGGGCGGATTGCTGACAAAGAGCATGATAACCGACAGTGGTAACGAAATATGGAAATCGTTGAGTAACAAGAATTTTGATGAACTGACTATGACGGACGAGATGCGTACATTGCTTCGCAGTGTGCTGTTCTTTAAAGCACAACCTTTCATCAAGCGGGCGGTTTTTATCGCAACACCGCATCGGGGTAGCCGACTTGCCGACGGCATTATTAGCAGAATTGCAGCACTGACCATACTGATACCTAAGTTCATAATAGAGGGTATAGCAACCATTCTGGATGAGAATCCTGGAGCATTTAACCCAGAGGCACGAGTGTGTCGCTTCCCAAACAGCGTTACGAGCCTTTCATCAAAGAATCCGATGCTTCTTAAGCTCTCTGAATTGCCAGTCGCTGATGGAGTGGTTTACCATTCTATAATTCCTCTAACCGACCCACGGGATGGCGAAAAGGGTACAGATGGTGTTGTACCATACAAGAGCGCGCATCTTTCTGGCGCGAAGTCAGAGCTTATTGTGAAGTCGCGCCACTCATGCGAGAGCCACCCATTAGTTGTAAAGGAAGTTCAGCGTATTCTCTTAGAAGCGTTAAAGGGAGCCGATTAAGAGAGCATGTTCGCACTTCGTAATGAAGCGCCACCGCCTGATACTTCAGTGCACACCATCAGAGGGTAGATAGCCAAGTTTGTAACTTTTGAAGCAGGCAAATCAGGGCACCCGGCACTCTTATACCGAATTGTAATGCCCCCCTCATCATTGTACAACTAAACGCTTATTTTGTTAACGAACAAGGACATGAATTGGACCG
>CAZNBY010000056.1:0-12470 GCA_964571525.1 uncultured Planctomycetota bacterium | reverse complement strand
CGGATGATACAACATTTGAGTTTTCCGGCGCCACATTTGAGGACGGTCGGGTTCTCATGCCGGTGAAGCAAGGTTGGAACATGCTTGGTCTGCCTCGTATGGAAGGGTTTGATTTGAGCAAGCTCTTCGTCGCAAAGTCTGATGGCACAATACTTCCGTTCTTCTACCAGTACCAGACCATCATTCCAAAGACGGACAGTCAACCGGATCACGGTGTTGTTGCAACGGATGTATATTATTACAACCTTGAGACCAAGCAGTACGCGCTTGTGAACTACGACGAGCCTCTTCCATACGGCGTTTCATACTGGTTCTACTGCTATGAGAATGCGCAGCTTCTATATGACGCACAGTTTGAAAACGAGACTGAATTTAAGGCGGACATGGCGACGGTATCAGCTCCAACGCTTCCGCCCGCTCCACCAGGAGCAACGCTTCAGACGAGTGTTTCGGGTGGCGGTGGTGGATGCTTTGTCGCGACGGCTGCGTTCGGGTCGTTATCTGCTGAATCGGTATCCGTACTGACCTCAGTTCGCGACTCAGCGCTCGCATCAAGCAACTGCTCTTCATCGCTTGTATCACTGTATTACTCGGTATCTCCATGCACTGCGAGCTATATCAGCGAAGCAAACGCCCTCAAGGCAATGCTCCGCAGCATGCTCGACTGAAAAAAGTGCATTTTACACGATCGGCAAAAAGCCCCCGCATGTCGGGGGCTTTTTTTCAGACGAACATCATCGTTGCCTCTTATTGCCGAATTGAGCGAGTGTGCTATAATCTGTCTATGCTATGCAGTCAACATGAAAGGCAAAGATGCTGATAAATCCTCCTCATAATAAACACATCATCGTTATTGGCGCAGGGCTTGGCGGTCTAACTGCCGCTGCGATACTGGCAAACCGAGGCTTCAATGTTACTGTGTGCGAAAAGCGGGACCAAATCGGCGGTCGCAATGCGCAGTTGACATTGGGCGATTTTAAGTTTGATACAGGTCCTACCTTCCTGATGATGAAGTTTCTGCTCGACGAGGTGTTCGAGGAGGCCGGAAGCTCCAGCGCCGAGAATCTTGATATTGTCAAGCTCGAGCCTATGTACCGTCTTCAGTTCCCTGATTTCGCTTTTGACCCCACCACTGATCGCGATGCGATGAAGCAGCAGCTTAAAAAGTTGTTTGGTGCCGATGAGAACGGTCTTGATAAATACCATCGAGTCGAATCAGTGCGGTTCGATCGCATGCTCCCATGCCTTCAGAAAGATTATTCGTCTCCAGCATCCCTCATGTCCCCTGACCTTATACGGGCCATGCCGCATCTTTCGCTCGGCAAATCCCTGTTCGGTGTTCTTGGTGACTATTTCAAGGACGATAGGCTGAAGCTCGCATTCACCTTTCAAAGCAAGTATCTCGGCATGTCTCCGTGGGATTGCCCAGGCGCGTTCGCTATTCTCTCTTATGTCGAACACGCTTTCGGCGTTTTTCACACAATAGGTGGCTTAAGTACTATATCAGACAGCCTTGCATCGGTCGCGAGGAGCAGGGGGGCGACGATAAGGCTCGAGTCTCCAGTCAAGCAAGTTATAGTGAAGAATCGCCGCACGAAGGGCGTGATTCTTGAAACCGGCGAGCAAATTGAGTCCGACGCGGTTGTGATAAACGCCGATTTTGCACACGCGATGCGACACATCTTCGAGCCTTCTCAACTTCGCAAATACACGGCAGAAAAAATCTCGCGCATGAAGTTCTCTTGCTCGACCTTTATGCTGTATCTCGGCCTCGATAAGCTTTACGACCTGCCACACCACACGATCGTGTTTGCTGATGATTATCGCAAGAATGTCAACGCGATCTTCGGGGGTTCGAAGCTTGGCAAGGATCTGTCATTCTATATTCGCAATGCGAGCATCACCGATCCGACCCTTGCCCCTGAGGGCAAATCGTCAGTGTATGTGCTTGTGCCGGTCGCCAACCTCCGTTCCCGTACAGATTGGGAAGAGCAGAGGCTCCCAATGCGTGAGACAGTTCTCAAAGCGATATCCAAGCGCACAACGATGACAGATATTGCGTCTCATATCGAAGAAGAGCGAATCATAACACCGCTCGACTGGCAGAACGATTACAGCGTACATATTGGCGCGACATTCAACTTAGCGCACAATCTAAGCCAAATGCTGTACTTCCGCCCGCGTAACAGGTTCGAGGAGTTCGAAAGCTGCTACATCGTCGGCGGCGGTACACACCCGGGAAGCGGCATCCCCACAATCCTTGAATCAGGCCGAATTGCAGCCAACCTGATCTGTCGCGATTTCGACATCCCCTTCGTATCGAAGAATGTAAAGGTGTAGGAACGGTATGCGATTGGAGGCGGTTCAATCTTGTGAAAGATCTAACCCAATCACTGCAACACCCAATTGCAACCCTCCGTGGATAATCTCTCATCAAACGGATTCATCGTCCTTCCACCAGATTTATGTCATGCAGTCGCCTTGACATGTACGACAAGCGATATCTTGGATTTTACCCCTTGTTCTTTGTCCTCACCGCTCATTGGCTACGCTTGGAACGATTCGTTCTACAAGCCTATATACTGTGGTTGTTCCACATGCCTTTGGCCAGTCGGTACATGGAGGATTGTCGCGTTGCCTTGCTCTGTCAATTGCGCTTATCACCTTATCCTGAGTAAAATCCCTTGTGCTGAGGTTCTTGTCGAAGTTCGGTAGGTGTCTTCTGAGTCTCAGTGTGCAATCGTCAGAAGAAGATATACCCGAACCAGTTTCGAAATGAAGCAATAGCCAGAACTCGAATTTCGGATTGCTCAGTGCAAGGAAGCGGTTCTCCTCTTCTTTTATCCAACCAAGCAAATCATCAAGCTGGTCTATCGTCCAATCATCTTTGTCCACAACAATCCACGCCTCATCGTAGTCCTTGGATATGTCTTGTATCTTCTTGAGTACATACCATGGAGCACTGTGCTTACCACGACCACAGCGTATCAATATGGCAGGATTGTATGCCTTCAGCATTGCAAAGTACTGGACTTCAGTGTTTCTACCTTCCGAGATAATGACAAATCGCTTATGGTATGACCTATCTCCTAATTGTCTTGAAAGGCTTCTTTTCGCCGTTGTTCTTCGACGGGCGGTCATTCGCAGTCCTCCTTCGATCCCTCTATGTTCTTTCGGTTCGCGTTACAGCAGAGCAGAAGCCGAGGTATACCTCCAAGCCGCCCTTGAAGGTAGCTCTTGCGAATGTCCTTGTCGTATCGAACATCCTTGAACTCACTGAATGAATATAAGCAAGAGGCTCCAATTGCACTTCTTTCAGCCACCCACATCTCGTCTCGTCGAAGAAGCTGCTGGTCCATCAGCAGAACATCATGTGTGGTGAACAGCAACTGAGATCGTGTGTTCTGACCGCATCCAGAAAGAAACATATCTATAAGCTGTCTTGTTAGAAGTGTGTGGAGGCTTCGGTCAATCTCATCAATGATGTACACCCGGTTTGCCTCTTTGTCCGACAGATCGAGAAATGCAGGTAATAGGTCAAGCACTCTATTTGTCCCATCAGACTCGCTGCTTAGTTCGAATCTTGAAGGTGTGCCACCTACCCCAATATGGTAAGTAACGAGCTTCTTTGCCGTAAGATCCCCGTTCTTTCGCGTGACGATTATCTTGTCCTTTGTTGTCTCGTTTTGTACTCTTACAATCCCATCTTCCTTGACAATATCGAGTAGTTGCGTTTTCACATTTGCTGGAATTTGCAGACTTTCAAACTGGAGGTTTTCACCCTTAAGATGGTCAACTCCTGTATCTAACAGAGGTAGCAACTCGTTTATCTTTGCACTCAAAGGGCTGTTTTCATCGAAGAACTGCTCAAACGGTTCGAACCTTGAGTCTGGCGCGACAAGCACAAGTGAGTGACGAAACCAGTCGAAGACAGGTTTAAATGCTTCGGCTTTTTGCGAAACAGAGTTTGTTAAAAATAGTTGGTTGTCTCTTGTGCCCTGAAAGGCGAATTCAAGGAACCTATCAGTTCTATGCTCTGGTGAGAAGTTTGGACAGCCATCAACGCGATGGTACAACACCTTCTCACTGCTTCTCAATATCTTGACGAGCCTTTCCTCAACAACTGCTTTTCGGTTGACTGCAAAGCTATATTCATACATGTCTGAACCAACCAGCAATTCGAACGAGAACTTGGATGGCTGATCGAAACAAGCTTCATCTAAGCGAAAAGGTTCGGTCTGAATCGGGCTATCCAAGGCGTTTCCCTGTACAATGAAGCGTTTTGCGAAGGAAATTGCCTTGAACAGATTTGTCTTTCCCGACGCATTCGCGCCATATAGCGCGGCTACTGGCAGAACCTTCAGCTTGTACTTTTCAACCACTGGAATTCTTTCGCGATGCTGGCGCTCTGAAGTTGCAATCATCGAAAGAACAGCCTTGTCTCGAAAGGACATCCAGTTTTCAACGGAAAATCTGATGAGCATATATGCCTCCAATGAGAAAAATTCTCGTAGCAATTCATATTATACCCGAAAAAGTGCCTATATCAATAAAAATATGTGGAAAAATCCCAAATATGAGCCTCTTCCCCCCTTCCTCCCAATTAAAAAGGGGCATTGCTGCCCCCTTTGAAGTTCGATGTGAAGCAACAGGCTATTTGGCAGTTTGCTTTCCGACCTCGTCCAATAGAACGCTGAAACGCCTTTCGCCGCGCGCCTTATGTGCGCCCTTGTTATAAGCGTAGCCGACAATCATCGGCATTGCTATTGTCGCCTCAGAGAAGACCATTTGCTCGTTAGATGTATCAACCTTGCCCCATGAGTTCGCCTCTTTAAGCGTAGAACCTGACAGGCCGCCGTCGCGCTCGTCCGCCACGGTGATCTGAACCGCGTACTTGTGCATTGGCGCATCGTAGCCCAATACCTCGGCGCAGACTACAATATCCTGCGTGAAGTTCTTCGGAACTCCGCCGCCTATCATCAATATGCCCGTATCCCTGGAGGCGATTTTCACCCTTGTCAGCTCAAGAAAGTCCTTAACGCTGTCTATCGAAACAACCGGCTTACCTTGGCTGTTCCATTGATGATGTACAAGACCGAAGCCCGCGCTACAATCGCTGAATGCCGGCACAAAGATCGGTACATCCTTGATGTACGCCGCGCGAACAACTGACTCGGGGTTCTTGCCATGCTTCTCAAGGTACTTGCCCATCTCACGAATAAACTCGCGAGAGGAGTAGGGGCGCGGATCCAGCGAGTCGGCAATCTTCGCAACTGTCATATCGCAGATACGAAGGTCGTCCTCGTCAATATATGTATCGTAAATTCGGTCAATCGCCTTTTCGCGAAGATCGCCGTCTTCGACGAAGGGTGTGCCCTTGTAGTGCTTGAAGCCAAGACCTTCGAAAAAGTCTTGGTCAACCATGATCGCGCCGGTCGAAACGATGGCGTCAACCATGTTCTCCATCACCATCTCATAGACGATCTTCTTCAGACCCGCGCTAAACAGCGAGCCTGCAAGGCATAAAATAACAGTGCAGTCTGTATCGCGCAGCATCTGTTCATAGGTCGCTGCTGCACGCGACAGGTTTCGCGCCTGAAAGGCGGTATCTTCAAACAGAGATACAAGCTTGGTCATATCTGCAGTATCTTTGAGCGAAATATGACGGATTTCGTCCCGTAAGTATTCCTGCTTCGACGGTGCCATGAAAGTCTCCTTGTATGGTTTTGCGACAACTTACGCCGCTTGCGCTATTCTATCGTATTGGCGTTTTTTTCCACCAAAACCCATCGGATGCAAAGCATATAATATTCGGGCAATACCGATGACGACTATGTTGTGGCCTTCTCTCGTTGTTAGTCTTGTACATCGGAGTCAAGATTTGGAATCCATTGTCTCATGTTGTATGACCACCTTGAGTGCAATGGCCGATTTTCTACGACAGCCTTTAGAACTGGCGCTAAGAAGGTCCGTATTCCAACTATTACATCCCGTAATAATGGAGCAGATGTTGTTCGAGATGACCTTCTAACAAATGCAATCCACTGTTCATTCTTGGTTTTGTCGAGGGCAAACTCAGGCTCAAGTCCAACCGGCCGAGTGATGATCTCTGTCTTTCGATTCTGAAATGTTGTTCGGATGGCATTTGCAAGCGTCTGGCTGTCGAAAGGATGCCTTAACGAGATAGTATAAATATCGAAAAAGTCCTTCATCCTGCTGTTTAGAACTCCATTCTTGACTATGACATGCAACTTTTCTGAGACGATGCTCTCGACTGTGTAACCGCTAAGTACTGGCTCAGGGAATGTTAGCAGCGTTGGGTAACGGATCTCTTCCGGTTTAGGAACTACTTCATCGCCAAATCCAATGTCTGTCTGAATGGAGATCCGCGCATTTCCCATGCTGCCTTTTAGCTTAATTCGGACTCCTGGATTCGCAGCATTCTCCATTATCTTCTTTGCTTCAATTGTAGAATCATCGAAGCGCAAGCCATCATTGCCAACTGTAAGATTACATACTTCATTGAATGCCTGAGCAAGGTTCTCCAGGCTGTTACCAGTTACCCCCAATAAATCTATGTCCATCGTCGGTCGGCTGCCAATGCCCCACCATACTGTGAACATCTGCGCGCCTTTTAGTACAAACTTGCTTTGGTGATGGGTTTTCGACAAGCGATACAGAAAGCGTTCGATAGCATACTGCTGCAGAAGCTCATTAAAAGGATATCCTTTTTCCTTCGCGATGTTTAGCAGATGGTGGTGAATCGAGTCCGAAATTTCCCTGATTTGCTTTCCTGTCATAGCATCGCCTCTATATAGGGTCTGACGATTCTCGATACCCGGCAGATCTTCGCGAAATGCATTATCATATCCGTGTTCATCCTGCCTGTATCACGATATGCCCTAACAGCTTCGAGAACGATATCGAGGCCGATCTTGTTCCTAAACTTAAAACAGTCTGCAATTGTCTTCTCTGGGCAATATACTCGGACTGGAACGCCGTCGAGATTGTGTGTCTCGATTCCTTCTGTGAATGCTGCGTCAGAGAACCGATATGTTTGTATGGGGGGGTGTGTAATGCGAGGCTCCTCAGCTCCTTTTGCTAAAGCAATATGTACGCGATGAGGTATTTGCGTTGTAAGCTCATGGTAGGATAGTGCTGAAATCAAGCATATTACGCAGTTAGGTGTGCGAGATGCGACAATGACAAGGTCTGAATTACCAAGAGGAGGAAGTCCGGCAATTCGGTATACACCTCTACTAACAACCTCAATCATACCAACATCGCGCATATAGTATAGCGTTACAGGATGGATGCCAAGTTTCAACGCATCTGAAGTGCGCAGTGTGCCGCCTGCCTTCTCAAAGGTCGCTATTGCCTTTTTCGTACTGATTCTTCGTGTCTGTTTCTTTGTCATGATAATAATACCTACATTAATGCATATCTATAGGTAATTATATCATGATATAGTCCATTGTCAAGGACGAATTTCGCATAATGTAAGCTGATGCTGAATGAGTGCAGATAGACTGAAGTGCCCAGCCTGTGGATTTGGCTCGCAACGCGATGATAATATCAGCGTTTCTGCATGATAGAAATGCACCATGACAGAAGGTGATAAGCCATGTCAGACGCAGAACCCAAGGCGAGCCTTAGAACCGTGCTTACCGGCAATGTGCTTATGCTCGGTCTCGTAAGCCTGTTCACCGACGCGGCGAGCGAGATGATATACCCCCTTATGCCCGTTTTTATCTCGGGACTTGTGCCGATGGGTGCCGCCGCGATCTATGTAGGGCTTTTAGAGGGAATTGCAGAGAGCACCGCAAGCCTACTTAAGATATACTCGGGGAGGCTAAGCGACTCGCTTGGCAAGCGCAAGATGCTCGCGGTGATTGGTTACGGCGCATCCACTCTGTGCAGGCCAATCATGGGCTTTGCCGCATTTGGATGGCATGTGATCGGCCTTCGCTTTGTTGATCGTATTGGAAAGGGAGTTAGGACTTCCCCGCGCGACGCGCTGATAAGCGACTCGGTAGATAAGGAAAATCGAGGTATCGCATTCAGCTTTCACCGGGCAATGGACCACTTCGGTGCGGTTATAGGATCGTTGCTTGCAATGCTTATCCTGTACCTTTTGTTGGGCAGTATCTTATGGCGAGAATCAGAGGCTGCGCCTACACAAGGCGAAATGGAAGCAATGCGAACTCTGTTCTACATCTCGATAATTCCCGGAATACTTGCGATGGCTGCACTAATTTTCTGGGTGAAGGAGATACCGCCAAAAAAGCTCGAGGTTAACGCGGATGCAAATGGCGATAAACAGAAACTCGCACCCCTACCGCGCAGATTCTACGCTTACATCGGCACTGTCGCGCTGTTCACGCTTGGCAACAGCTCAGACCTGTTTCTGCTGTTTTATGCAAAGAGCCTTCTAAAGCTCGACCTATTGCAGGTGATTCTGATGTGGGTTGTTTTGCATATTGCAAAGGTAATCTTCAGCATTCCGGGTGGCATGCTGTCAGATAAGATTGGCAGAAGACCGTTGCTTGTCGCTGGATGGCTTGTCTATGCGTTTGTTTATGTAAGCATGGCTTTTGTAAGCACTGCACCAGTCTTCTGGTCGCTTATAGTTTTATACGGAGCATACTATGGTCTTACTGAGGGCGCTGAGAAGGCTCTTGTTGCCGACTTCGTGCCGAGTGAGCACCGTGGACGGGCGTACGGGTACTTCCATGGAATTGTCGGCCTGACAGTGCTGCCCGCAAACCTAATATTCGGGTTGCTGTTCGCTAAATATGGTGCTCCAGCAGCTTTCGGGCTTGGCGCTTGCCTTGCCGGTGCCGCGACAATCCTTCTTGGTTTTGTGCTGGTTAAGGGTAAGCCTGTCGAGTAAACTCTGTTCGAATTACGAAAAGGGGCGGTAAAATCACCGCCCCTTGTATATCATGTGATTCTCAGCGCTTTTTCTTCTTTGCCTTCTCAAGCTCTGCACGAAATGCAGTCGCTGCCTTAGCATCAATTGTGAATGCCTTTTTATCAGCAATGTAAACAATCGCGTTGCGGTTCTTCTCGAACCATGCGCGCCATTTCGTCGCGTCGTCGCCGAAATCTTCGCCTGTTAGTGCCTTTAGTTCACCAACTGCGCGTTCGGTATATTTTGTTGTCATATTCTTAAGAAAATCGCTGTCAGGTTTTGGGCCTTCAAGGTTCGCAATGAACGCATCAAGAGCCTCTGGTGCGCCGGTAGCCTTTATCAGTGCCGCAATCGAATCGCTTGCATTCTTGCATGCGCTGTTGTTGCGCCCCTCTTTCTTCAGCGCCTCGGCCAAGAATGGCAGCATATCGAGCAGTGCAACCCTGTCCTCGTAAGATTCCGCGTCAACTGCGCCCTCAAAGCGGTTTGCAAATAGCGCAACAGTCGAAAGGCATCGGCAGTACAGAACATTCGGATTTCGGCAGTCCTTTGTGCGCGACTCGGCTCTTGTGCGCAAGAAGGTGACTTCGCGTATTGGTGCGAACTTACCCCACGCCTCCACAGCCGCGTATTTTACCGAGTCGTTCTTTGTGAATGAAATCGCCTTGAGCAGTTCGCATTCATCAGTGTAGCCAGCGTATGGTTCATCAGTCTTTGGGGTGCGTGTTACCACAGCGGCGATGTAGTTTTCGCAGAAAGCGATGATCTCAGACTCAATTTCGAGCGACTCATAAACACTTCGGATCTGCGTAAAGGTGATCTTTGACGATGGCTTGCCCTTAGCGGGATGCACCTGTTCGAGCAGTTTTATCGCCGCAGCAGAATTGCCAGTGTTAAGAAGGGGTTGCGCCCAGTCAGGTGCCTTGTATGGGGCAATGCCCGCTTTGTCGAAATCGAAGTTGTCAATAAGTGATTTCAGATAGTTGCACGCATTTTTGATGTCGCCACGAAGGGAAAGGGAGGGGTTTGTGATTCTGCCATGCCAGTCTGCCAATGCTGCCATTGGCGCGGCGGTAATGCCGAAGTATTTTTCGGCGGGGCCTGGCTCTAATCTCAATAACACAAAAGACTTGCTGACCTGATCGAACTCATTGCTGCTGAAGAGACCCTCTCTCAGCTCTTTGCAAGGCGCTCAGGCATGGTCCATTGCAACTGCCAAAATCGGTTTCTTCTGCTTTTGAGCCTCAGCCATTGCTGACTCGCGTTCGGTGAACCATTTCCCTTTCACCTCAGCTGAGATTGCGAGTGAAAGCAGCAGAAGGCAGAATAACGCGGCGAATGCTCTCATGTATCCCTCGATTGCAGTTGTTTGATTGTCGCAAAGCCTACTTCATCTTGTCGGGAATCGCCTCTCCGTTTGGTATAATGCACAAAAACTTCATCGGCTTGTCGCCTGTGTTCATGAACTGATGCAGCTTGCCGGGCTCTAACAGAATAGCATGGCCTGTTTCGATGTGTTGGTCTGCGCCCTCGAAATGCAGCTTGCCCTTGCCCTCGATTATATACACAACATGCTCGTAATCGTGCTTGTGACGCAGGGTGTGCCCGCCTGCTTCAAGCTCAAACAAACGCATGCTGAAGTTTGGAGCGCCGTCGGCCTTAGAAACAAGCATTCGAACGGACACATCCTTTACGCCGTCAAGCGTTACTTGCTTTGGCTCTATGGTCTTTATCGCTATGTTTTTCATGTTTCACCTCGTCACATATTATAGCACGCTAAGCAGCGAATAAAGTCAAAGCGACTTCAAACACACGAGCGATTGGTAATCCGCGCCGTGCAGGCTTATGGCAAAAAGTTGCCGGTTCGGTAAAATCGGATATGATTAGTGTAGTTGCACATGTCGCGTTTGGGGGGCATGGCTCAGAGGTAGAGCAACGGCTTTTTAAGCCGTGGGTCGCAGGTTCGAATCCTGCTGCCCTCACCAACATATAACCGTCCCCATCGTCTAGTCAGGTCTAGGACACAGGGTTTTCAACCCTGCAACAGGGGTTCAAATCCCCTTGGGGACGCCAAGTTTTCCAGAAGGGGCGCATTTCGGTGCGCCCTTTTTTGGTTGTAAAAGTACACCAAAACAGTATATATTAGACCGCCGTTGCCAGTTAAGTTGCACAGAAGGGAAAACGGCGTACCTTTTACGCACTTATTCGCATCAGAAAATTCCGAACGGGAGGAAGAATGACCCGGCCTTTTGACGAGTTTACCATCTCAAAGAACATCATTGATTCATATTATCGCAAGCTGCAGTTCTGCCTCGATACCGATGTCGCCATCGTCGGCGCAGGGCCGTCTGGTCTGTTGGCAGGCGCTATACTTGCAGAGCGCGGGCATAAGGTTGTCCTTATCGAATCGAAACTCTCCCCCGGCGGCGGTGTCTGGGGTGGCGGAATGGGCATGAACGAGATCGTCTTTCAACCCGAAGCCGAGCCTCTTCTCCACTATATCGGCGTTTCCTACACACATGTTGACAAGGTTATGACCGCTGATGCTGTCGAGCTTTCTGCCGCATTGATCTTGAAAGCTCTTAAGAGCGGAGCGAAAATTCTCAATCTAATCACCGCAGAAGACCTGTGCATATTGGGTGACCGTGTAACCGGCGTAGTTGTCAATCGTACGGGCATCTCGGGGCGATATCATGTTGACCCCATCATGCTCACATCTAAGTTCGTGATAGATGGCACTGGCCACGATGCCATGTGCGTGAATTTTCTGAACAAGCACGGTTATAAGATCAATACTCCCAGCGGTAAGTTTGAGGGCGAGGGCGCGATGGATGTCGTCGAGGGCGAGCGCTTTGTTGTCGAACACACCGGCGAGGTTTTCCCCGGTTTATTCGTGATGGGTATGGCTGTATGCGCAACATTCAACGGCCCGCGTATGGGCCCGATCTTCGGTGGCATGCTGCTTTCAGGGCAAAAGGTCGCGCACCAGATCTGTGAGCGCCTTAGATAGCCGCCTTGCCTCGACCTTAACTGAGTTAGGGGTTAGAGACGCAATCGAACTGATTTCGTAAAATACACACAAAGGGCGCACGACCATGTGCGCCCTTTGTATTAATGCCCATTTCCTGATGGCGCAGCCCGATTAAGGCAATGTAGATTCAGTATTTGCCTCGTCAATCCTCCAACCGTGTCTTCCGTGACTGTTCTTGCTGTCTTCTCTACTTTCACCTTTCACCTGTCAAATTACTGATTCGCGTCTCGCCTGCGGGAGCAACAATGACGGGCAAGATGCCCGCCCTCCACGGCAAACACTTCGTGTTTGTATGAGAGCCTGCATGATGGTGGGCAAGATGCCCACCATACATAAACGCGAAAGCGTTTTAGGCATGTGCGTCTATCGCACCAATCCGCATTTGATCAATCTTGGCATTTCTCCCATCTTCTCTACTTTCACCTATCACCTTTCAACTTACTGATGTGCGTCTCGCCCGTGCCGTACTGAAAATGTGCCATCTTTACGGTTAGAATCAACGCAAACAACGAGATAATCGAACAC
>CAZNBY010000055.1:0-13222 GCA_964571525.1 uncultured Planctomycetota bacterium | reverse complement strand
GAAAGCAAGCAAGAAAGGGGAACGCTTGACAGAAAGGCACCTTGGTGTATCCTTGTTCAATAGATTCGTTGTGTTCGGTCGTCTTAACACTTGATCGGAGGCAGTTATCAACACCCGCGCCCTGTGCCTATACATGCTGATTGTTGCCGCATGGCGACGGGCGGTGTCGTGCGCACCGGCCGCGGCGGTTGAAAATTCTTCGATCTTTCCCCTGCAAACTCCTGCTCCCCACAGCACCTGTGCCGAAAATATCGGTAGCGGATTACACTTCCTCAAAGTCCACAGATTCGTTGCCAGCAATATGCGTCGGAAATACTCAATTTATCGGGCTGTTGTGGGCATACGACGATGGATCTGTGAACGAGCGTATATGCACAATACCCATCATCTTGGAAGCCCGATAGAATACGGTGCGAAAATGATGGACAGAATACTAAGTGAAAGGGTGAAGCAATGAAAAAGCAAATTCTGCGAATTACTCTTGCCTTGCTGGTTTGCTGCCTGTTCAGCAGTATATGTGCGCGAATTGCAGCAGAGGAGCCTGATAACGAGCCTAATGCCGGGAAACAGGATATCATACGATTAGAAGAGAATGCCCCCATTCTGCAAAGAAATTTTAAACACACATATTTTGAGGATTACTCTTCAGGCAGCCTTCATAACCTTCTTTCGTTTGGCATAAACCACCACCTCTTTGCTCAGAACGACAGCCACTTCTGCTTCGCAATGCCGTTACAGAGCATGGGCGAGGACAGCAGTTACGCAATATGCTACTACTCAAGAAGCTCGCAAGACAGCATTCATGAAATAGCGGTGCTCCCTGATCCCATCATTGCACTGTACAGCGTCGGCACGATTTTTGCTGCAATTACATACAGAAACGAAAATGGCAAAACAATAGGGCGAAATTTGTACATCATTGATGTTAACAAGAATTCTGTTGTAATTGACGACAAAGCATCTCAGAGAATTCGAAACGTCAGTCTTGTTTTTGGCGCGAACTCAATTAATAAAGTCATTGGTATACACCGCGATGATAAACCAACATATTTCTCGCTTGATTACAAAGAGGGTGAAGTTATATTTGAAAAAGCGAGCAAATATTATGTAATGCTAATACGCATGGGGAATGATATTATATTTACTATAAACGAAGTCGAAATAAAAGTAGCAAATGCCATTGCTACAATCGATACAAATAGGTCTGACATACGATTCGCATTCTACGGTTTATATGATGCGCAAAAGGGTGTAGTCGAATTTATGTATAGAAAGGGAAACAGTACCATCGGAGTGTTGTCTTACGCAATTGATAAACAGGCATTAACGAATGAAGAATTCAGTGTCGAATCGCCCTGCTATATATCAACAACTGCAGTGAGTATGCTTCGACATTCAGATTACGAAAGTGACACATACGCCTTTTGTGTCGAGAGCAAGTCATTTACCAATGTATTCGTTTTCAGAGGAAAGAAGCTAATACATCAGAGAATCGTTCCAAATCTGTACTACATTTGCGTTGATAATAAGGTGCTTTATTTATATGATACGTCAACTATTCAAATATACAACACAGATGGAAGCATCGCTCAGTACATTCCAAAGAACATAATTTACCCTTATGTCGTTGTGTGGAATGACAGATATATCGCTCAATCAATCCCTGGTTCATATTATCGTGCAATAATTGCCAATCATAATAAGAGAGTCATCGAGAATGATGCAAAAAGTGGTAAAATTGCATTGGCTCTACATTGCGATTATACCGCGCGCAATATGTATGCAGTCTTTGCAGATGGGATAATAACAAAGTACAAATGTGACGGAAAAACATTTATTGGCGAAGAGATAGGCAGACTTAAAGACTATGTCAATGTAGATCTGATACATATTCTAAATAATGCTAATGATGTGTATGTACTTCTATCAACCTTTGTTGCGACTGCATATAGAGTATCAATGTATTCGATTGTCAATGGTATCGAAACATACCAATCTGCATTGACTGATGCTGATTACTATCAGATATTGGGTGTATTCAAGCAAAAAGTATGGATATACCGTGAGCGGCAAGGCCAAGACGCGGACGATGATATTTTAACGAAAATAGTACAAGTTGGTGAAGATGGGCAGCAAACCCCTTTGTCTATGACTGATCGTATGTCGCTGGAAGGTGCTGCGTTTCTTTACACATTGAGGTCAGTCTATTGCGTGAATGTTGAAAGTGCATCCGTGATGCATATTGTTGATAAGAAGCCAAGTACTTACGCGTACTCGAGGAAAACCTCTGAGGGGCAGATTTTGATATGCTGTCTGCTTGACGGGGGGTCAGAGATATACGACATTAGCAGTGCGGATGGTAAGATATCCCCGATAAAGAGCGATGGATGGCACGATGTATATGCATGTGGTAAGGCTCTGTATATACCGACAGCGATTGATTCTGTGTTAATCAGGCATACGCTTCCGTAGTTGCTTGTTTGCGAGCCGAGAAGGAGATTGTAAACGGCATGACATGAAGAACAAGCGTGAAGAAGTATTGCCATTGCAGCGTTTGGCTCATCTTATTGCTTTGTATCATCGCTGCATATTCGGCGCAGGATGGTGATGGGGCTTCACAATTACTGGTGTGGATTGGGCAGACCTAATACCTGAGATCAACGAAATCGCGTTGGACTATGTCAAGAACCTCTTGCATCTTCTCTAAGCAGGGAGTTGGCGTGACTCTTTGAAAAGAGCAGTATTGACAGCAGTCCTCCAATACCGCAGAAAACCATGTCCCATTGAGCATCCCATATATCGCCTTGACTGCCAAGATAGGCGTTTGCATCCGCCCCGAACGCCTTTGCTGCAGCGAATTCGATTATCTCAAATATCCCTGTAAACGCCATGACCATCGCGAAGACAATCCCCTCGCGCCATGCAAAACCATTGACCACCCTGTTGCGCACAAGGATCTCGCGATACAGAAACGCTGGCAGAAATCCTTGCGCGAAATGCCCGAGCCTGTCATAATGGTTCCGCTGCCAACCAAAAGCGTTTGAAGCCCAATCTCCAAGCGGCACAAGCTCATAAGTGTACCAGCCGCCATATATAAGAATAAGTGCGTGTACAAACAGCGCCCAGCAAAGGTATTGCGACACAGTCACATTACGAATGCGCAAGATCGCAAGCACCACAAAGCCCACCAACACCCATGATACTTCAAGGAACCATGTGAAGTAGTCATGGGGTGAGAAGGCTGTTACAGCAAGAAAGCCTGCAACGATCGCGACCTGTGCCCAACCGGTGTATGTATCTCTGTTCATGAATGCATTTTAGCAGCAATTGATTGAAGCGCAATGAAGTAGGCTCATGTAGGGGAGTGAATTTGCAGGCTCAATGCGGTATTAATCTACCTTGCGAATGCTCCAGATCGTGTGAACAGTGATGCCTATTATCGCCACCGCTGCAAAGAACATGCTGCCTGCCATCAGCAACCTGTTGCCGGCCCGAAGCCCCACGGTGTATAGCATTACGCCAATAAACGCGGCGCAGGCGCATGATATTAGAAAGGCCGGCACCTTCATATCGGCTGATGTGCCCGAAATTCGCAATCTCCTTTTCACATTAAGGGCGGTTGAGGAAGGGGTTATCCCCGGTTCGGCGCTGCGCTCTTTTGCAGAAAGCTCTGCAAGCCTCTTTTTGCGTTGAGCAACGAGTTTTGACATAAAGAACTTGATGACAAATAGAACAGCCAGCGCGAACGCGACAAAGGCCAAATAGCCGTATCCGATGAAGCGTATCGGCGCGACAATCAGTATCCCCACGGCGATCATAAGCACTATGTACATGCTTTTATCGCTGTATTTGCTGTATCTCTTTGATGTGCGTGCCAACTCGCTATTACCCTTTGGCTTTGCCGTCTCAACGCTTGGCTTCCAGTCAGGCCAGCCCTTTGATCTGTGGCTGGTTGCCTTGTTGTATGCCTCATAAGGCTGTATCTCCTCGTTGTAAATCACTTCCTTCTTTTCATTGCTCATATCTCCCTCTCCTAATCTGCCTTAATCATGCGGCGCACCGAGTTTGCCAGCAACAGAAGAGTGTAAATCACACTGACCGCGATGGCGGTCTTGGTCAGCAAAACTCCTGAGAACAGGTAGTAACCACCGAACATCACCACGAACGACAAGAATACTACATAAAGCAGCATTACAAGAATATCGCGATAAAGGCTCTCGCTGGTTGGCCTGAAGAAACGCAGCCTCTTCGCGGTTGGAGCTTCTGCCTTCTGTTGCGCATGAGCATCGTCCGGTTGATTCGCCGTGCGTCTCCGTTTGCTCGTGACGATTGAAACCGAGGTCATCAAAAAATCAACGTTCCACACGCATACAAACTGTTTCGTCTCGAACCAAACTGCTCGCGGTTCTATCGCTTTGAATAAGCGTTCAGAACTTCGCTAAGACTCGCGATAGGCCGTGCGGATCGTGTACACAACAAGGCCGATTGCCGACGAAACAGATAGAGCTGCGACAGAAATCACGGCGTATTTGCCGAATTCGCAGACTGCGAGTGCCAACAAGACTGCAACAAAGAACAGGAAGAAGAGACGCATAAGCAAGGTTCTAAACAGGTGGTCGGTTGTCGGACGCGAAAACCGCTCTCTTTGCTTGATCGAATCTGATAGACTCGCATCCGATTTTAGTATCTTGCTTTTTGGAGCAGTAACGGCATCCTCACCAGTCTGCGGTGACTGCTCGCGGTTCTCTTGTTGTTCGTACTCCCGTTCGTATCGCCGCAACCTTGCTCTTTCAGATGTGACATTTAACAGAAATCGAAATCCGAACACCACAACAAGGCAGACGAGTATTAGCACGATCACATCGCCTGCAAGATTTGAACCTTGCAGAAGAGCAATCGCAAAGATAATGCCCAACGAGAACAATAACAGCCCGCCATCAGCATAACCAAGGTATCGCTTTCTTGCACGCTTAACCTCGCCTTTACCGGAAGGTGGCGCTGTATCTGCGCGTGGCCTCCATCCTGGCCAGCCCTTCGCATTTCGAATGCGAGGGAAATGATGAACCGGATACTGATCAAGGTCGCTGTTCTTGTCTTTCATGCTCTTTTCCTTGTCTTGTATCGCGCAACAAAGTCAGAAACACCGAATAAATGCAGTTGAGCTTCGCCATATCCATGTTAAGCGTCTTTCTCATACTTTGCCTTGAGTATAGTATGAACGACCATTCCTGCTATGAGAAAAAGCGCTGCAATTGCCGAGAGGCATATAAATGTGAGGCTGCCCATTACGCAACCGATGAACATCGCAAAGAAGAATGCCAACATGACCATCAGAGCACGGATCATAAGATTGCGGAATACTGTATCGCCGGTTGCAGAGCTTGTGAGCATCCGCCGCTTAATCGTGGGAGAGATACCGCCTTCCGAACCCTCAGATTCCTCCTGCCTGAGCTTTTCAAGTGCTTGCTTTCTCTGTCTGTTTGCGGCATTACTCGTAACCTTCCATATTATAAGCAGAACTGCAAGAGAGAATGCGACAACTAACACAACAACCACAAAAGCTGATCGCAACATCGTGCTTTGCAGCAAACCCACCACGAATAACGCGCCGATGCCGAGCAGAACAAGACCGCCATCAGAATATCCCTTGTATCGGGATCTCGCCCGCTTGACATCACCCTTGCCAGATGGTGGCGCGGCGGACTTGCGCGGCTTCCACCCGGGCCAACCCTTCTGGTTGCCAAAAAATGGAGATCCGTAATGGGGCTTCATGTAATCTGGTTTAGATTCGTTATCCTTCACAATCACCTGCCGATCTTTCGGTCAGCTCGCTTTTCTTAAGCTCAAAACTGCAAGAACGATCACAGCCATTATCCCAAGCACGCACACACCTATGGAGCTGTAGATAATTGGCATGTTGTCTATCTCAAGCCCGATGTAGAACACCACCCAGCTTACAAGCATTACAGACAACATTTGTATCATGAGAACACGAAATAGGCTTTCAGCGGATGGCGCGGATAAGCGGAGTCTGCGCTTGATTGAAACTGAAAGGCTCGCGTTTGACTTCAGTGCGCCTTCGGCCTTTTCCGTCTGTGAGCTTCTTAAAACGCGCTTTCTTTCGAAATGCGCAACAAGCTTCAGCAGCATCTGCAGGCCGAAAAAAAAGCTCAGGGCGACACCGAGCCAGAATGGAAGTGAAGTGTAGAACAGGTCTTTGTGAAACAGCATTACAGTTACAATGATGCCAATGCCGATCAACAAAGAGGCCCCGTCTGCATAGCGGGAGTATCGTTTGCGGGTGCTATTTACAAGGGTCTTGCCGGTAACGGGCGCAGTATCCGCACGCGGCTTCCAACCTGGCCAGCCCTTCGCATTGCGAATGCGCGGGAAATGATGCGCTGGGTATTGGTCGAGATCGCTGTTCTTCTCGCTCACCGTTCTCCCCAATTGGCCGGAACTTCCAACCATATAATTCACTTAAAAGCTGAGATAACCTGAACGCTCTCTCCACTTGAATATATCTCACTTTTTTTCAAGACGCGAAAAACTTGAAAAAAACTATTTTCCAAATATTACGATTCCACCAAGAGTAAAGAAATTTAAGCGGGTTCCCTTATCGTTAAAGACCGGGCGTGGAAAGTCAGTCGCTTCAGGTAAACGCCAGCGCCTGCCCGTCTTTATCTCGCGTAAATACGATCCTGTTGGTGTGCAATAGGCGATCCACTGCGCGTTGCTTGTAACATCGAAGTTCACCACTTCCTTTGCCATCGGCACCCTGAACAAAACCTCCAGCGAAGGTGGTCGAATATACCGGCCCTCTATTCCCTCCAATACAAGCAAACCACCGTGCGCCATGCCCACTATCGTGCCATCACCAAGCTCTATCTTTCCTTCTGCAACCCTTCCATCGGGAAGCGAGACGACCGCCCACCGCCCAAATTTGTCTGCGAACACGGCCTCGCCTTGCAACCCATTCATCCAGTCAGGGGCAAATGAAATCTTCGATTCACAAAGCTGCTTGCAGCGCTGATCGAAAAATCTGATGCTCGTCTGTTCCGCGACGACGAATCGCGTCTCGCCCACAAAATCAAACTTGTACAGAGTGTCAACAAGATCGAGCCTGTCATACTCACCCCATTTGCCGTATGCAAACGACCATATCGCCTTGCCCATGCCGAATAGCACTCTCTTGCCTTTCGGCGACACAAGCGGGTTCCCCTTTGCGGGTACGGTGGCGACTGTCTCGCGCTCCTTCGAGCTTGATGTGAGCCTTTGCATTTTTCCGTCGTGCAAAAATATGAAAAACGCCTCAGCGTCAGACGCATATTCAATAGCCCGCACTCCCTCGGCCTTTTGAGAAGCTTCGAGCAGCGAAAGGGTGGGGTTCTCGGGCAGGGCGTTGTACATTCCACCGCGGTTTTCCCAAAATGTAAGCGTGTTCATGCAGAATACTGTCGCGCGCTCTCCAACAAGTCGTATGTTACCTTGGTCGTCCTTCAGCGTTGAAGCAAAACCCACCATTTGCTTGAACATTAGGTCGTATAGCAAGTATTTGCCGTTGTAAGAGGCGGCGACGAAGATACCATCCTTCATAATCGCGCAGCTTCTTATCGCAGCTTTCCCGGGGTAAAATTCAAGCTCTCCCGGGCTTAACGACTGCTCAATCTTTTCGTCAGATACAGAAATCACATGCACAAGATTGTCCTTCGACATCGCCGCAACAGCCGTCTTGCCATCCTGCGTTATATCAACGCCAACAACCGAATTATGTCCAACGGCAATCTCCTTCACAAGCTCGCCGCTCTTGCAGTTGTAGATGTAAACGCGCCCGTTGTATGAGCCGAATATTGCGTAATCGCCTCGTATCTTGCATGATGTGCCCCAGACTCCCTTTAGATTTGCCTTCGCTTCGCCCTTTGTGAAATCGTATAGCATCGTAAGTGACCTGCCACCTACTGCCAGTATGCCTGATTCTGATATATCTATCCCCTCTGTTGTCTCGGCCGCAAGCGCAACAAAGAGCTTTTCGTCGCTGTCTCCATCCAATGGCCACCCCAAGACACCGTTCTTGCTCAAGGCTGCGGCCCAGCTTCCATTTCGGCTCACAACAGCCTTTGTGCCACCTTCAATCTCTCCAAGCCTTCTCACAGTTCTAAGCGGATAAGTCTGATACAGCGTCAGTTTGCCTCGCGTGGTTAGCACAAGGGAATATGCCGCGTTTTCGGTAGTGTCGCCCGCCTTGATCATGTCTGTGATCGCCTCGCCACTCGGCATTGCGAACTCCTTGACGACTTTCCAAGGGCAGGGGGTCTCCTCGCAATGCACAAGCATCGTCGGGCATGCGATGATAAGTATAAGATAGGCACAGATTGCGCTGCGTAACCTCAAACGACCCTCCATAAGCTGTGCAATGCGTCACTAAAGATACGCGACTTTCGTATCTGTAAACATCGTATTGTATGGTATAATGATATATACATGAAACACAAGTACTTCGACATCGTACCAAGCGCAAGGAAAAAGCTCGCGCCGGATGAGTTTCGGCGAGCATTGCGCGGTGCTGGTTTCAAGCCTGTTGACAGCGGTCAATACAGGTGGCGGTCGGTCTCTGCGGAAGAAATTGCTGATATCAACGATGTCTATCTTGTGGATTTTCCTGAACCCTGCATCCTCTTCTCAAACACGCAGACCTTGAAGATTAACTGCCCGAAGTGCGGCAAGGATATCTCAATCTGCGAATGGCACGGTATTCTGCTCAAATGGCGCGAAAAGTGCGCTTCAAGCTTTGTTGTGCAGACTCCGTGCTGCGGCTCGGATGTGGATATAAGGGAATTTCTTTACGAGCCTAAGGTTTTCTTCGCCTCGACCGCAATTACTGTGTGTACCCCTAACTCTGCAACCGCCCCCCACAACCTGATCCGCCGGCTTGAAACCACACTCGGCAACAGGCTCGAATGCATCGAGAGACTCTGCTGAAACTCAGTTAAGCAACAGAGATATCAGCCTTCGCGTTGCAGCCCTTGCAGTTGCACAATCGTTAACGCGTTCCGCTACGGAAGGCGAAAGCTCGTAGTATGTCCTGCAAAGGCCGACGCCGATTGCAGAGCATGAAGCTTCACCGTCGCGGAAAGAAATTAGTCTCCTAATTCCTAAATTTGCCATGTTGCCGAATGCGGCCGTGGCGATAAAACACCCGCCACCACCACCTCCGCCTTTTATAGGTATAACGCTCGAATCGCTTTCGATCTCTTTTCGAGCATAACCTAAAAATCCAAGCTCGTCAACAAAAGCGAAGGTAACAGCTTTACTTGCTGCAAATGCATCCGCAGACCGAATCTCAGTTGCTGATGCAACGACTAAATCCTCCCACCCGTCAAGCCCAAGGCTCGAAAGGCTCAATACTTGCTCGCGAAAACTGTGGTCGTATGACACAGTTGCGAACATAGTCTTGCCGCCGACACGAAGTTGTTTTGCCCAAAGAATGTCTGACTTCACGAATCCAAAATCGCTCCAAAGAATTCCTGAAGGTAAAAACCGCGCTGAACAATATCCAAGAGTTGTGGATGCAGGACCGTATTCGATCCAGCTTATTGTCGGGTTCAAACCATCGGTGCAAAGCCCGCAAAGCTCGATTGTGCTGCTTGCAAAAAGGGGCGTCTGATGCTGCTCGAATTCAGCGAATGGGTATCGTAATTGCGATACCGACAGGCGTAGCAAAATGCCGTATACAAGCGAAAAACTGCTTCCAACTTTTGTCAAAACCGCGACATGCAGGTTACCTTGTTCATCGAATGTCGCCGCAGGGCGATGAGCACTGTTGCTCCATAGATCAGCGGTTTCGGCGATAAAAAACGGCTTCGACCAGTTCTCTCCATCGTCAGAAAACCGCACAAAATAAGATGCAGAAAGAGAATCGAAATAGACCGCAGCAACAAAACCATTGCCCGAGCAAACCGCTACGGTTTGTACATCAGAATACTGGTCGCTTATCTTGCTTTCAGCGCCAAACACAGTGCTGAAGCCGCCGCCACCGAAAGTAATCGAACGGCCATACAGACCAAGCAACCCGCCAGTGCCCATCTTTCCGTAAAGAACCGTGTACTTATCAGCAGAAACAAGACCAGCACCAAGAGGTGAATCAGAACCGCCTGTGTTGAAGTAGCTTACAAATTCTGTCGGTTGCACCCATGTTACAGAGGAGGAAATCTCACCGCGCATCGCCAATACAGCGTCTGGCGAATTCTTTTGGAAGGCGAAAAACGGCTTGTCTGTCTCCTCGACAAGTGACACACTTCGCGCGTAGCTTGCTGGGGTTTTGTAAAGTGCTTTTGCGCTGATTATTTCAGACCAAAGTGTCTTTGAACCAAAGTGCGAGCCCACTCTGTACTTGTATGTCTTCCCTTCATCAACAAATCCGTCCGTGTGCCAGTCACCCACAATCTCAGCGGCAATAGTCGTCCAGTCAGAGCCGTTGCTCGAACGCTGTACAGTTTGCCTCGTTTCTGGCGGATATGCGATGCTCCACGCGATATTTATCTCACCAATGGATGGATATGCTCGCAAATCCTGTGGCGCAAGTTCTGCCGATGCAGCTATCAGAATAGTCTCTGCTTGCGACCATTCACCCGTGCCAGACTCTGTTATCGCGCGCACTCGAACATAATGAATCCCGTTTTCGTAAAACCATACTGCGCGCTTTAGCGATAGACCTTGATACTCAATCTCAAAACTTGAAAAAGAGGCACTTCGGGAGCTTTGAAGCTCGTATTCTACTGCTGTACCAACTGGTATCGCATCCACTCCACTCCATGAAACTTCAACGCGCGGTGTGCCCGAAAATGAAGGCAAATACAGCATCGGAACGCCAATCGTTACAGAAATTGTGAACGCATCGCACCAATCACCAGCAACAATGTTTTCGCCATAAGACGGCAGTATTGCGCGGATTCGCACATAGAATAATCCGAGCGAGTTTATTGGAATCGAAAGCGATGTGCCGTCTGTTATTGCTGATTCGAAGGTTGAAAAATCCTCATCCAACGACCATTGAACCTCATACCAATAAGCAGCTCCGCTGACAGGTGCGCTTACAGGATTCCACTTAACAACTGGTGTTGCTGAATGCTGCAGTAAAACCGTCGTGCTCGTCGGTGCGTTTGTCGGCGCGGGAAGGACAGATACTTCGATAATCTGCGACCATTCGCTTGATAGGCTCGAGTTCAAGGAAATACTACGGGCACGATAGCGGTATAACCCATAAGCGAGCGAGGTCTGAAGTATTGAAGGTTCGGCGACGGGCGACAGTGTCGCAATAGTCTGCCACGCGCCCGTTGTGGCTCGTTGTATCTCATAGTTTTGCGCGTCCTCAACTGCGGGCCAACTCACTGTGAAATTGCCTGTTTGAATGGAAAGTGGCGCAGAAAGGTACGGTGGTGCAAGCGTAAAATATAGGTCCTCAAGCGGAGGCTCAACTGTCATCAGTTTCGAGTCAATTACTGTCGTTGTCGCCGTTCGTGTGATGCGCCCACCCGAAAGCGCGACAAGCTCCACCAAAGAGCCTCCCACAGGGTTCATCTGCGTGTCGAATATGGTTGTTTTTTCGCTATCTGGTTCGCCAATCGCCATCGGCAAACCTGCAAGACTCGCGTTTATCTGCAAAACATCGCCACTAATGTGAACGGCACGGTATGCAGACTTCATATAGCCGTTTCGAATGCGAAGCAGCACAATCGCGTCATTTGCGAAAAGCGGTGCGCCGGTGGCAGTTTTCAGCGAACCTCGTATCGGAGTTATCGCGGTTGGCGCATCAGAAACGGACGGCATACGAATGGGAATCACCGTTGAAAAGCTGTCTCCCAAAACCTCGAAATACAGATAGGCTCCCTGTGCAGAAACGCCCGGAAAAGCACGAAACCAATGCAGCCTGCAAGGTTCATTGTTAGTCACAGAGAAGCCGGTATTTGCAGGGCTCCAAGCATTTGGCGACGATGTTGTGCCGAATCTCAAGGATGCATTTTCGTCTTGTGTAGTCAGCCAAATGACATCGAAGGAGTAGGGGGTTACATTGGCGATATACAGCTTTGGAGGTTCAAAAAAAGCAGCGGCGAGTGCGGAGCGTGCGTGTGCGCAGACCATCAAAGCGATGGTCGAAAGCGAAAGAAGCAGAGCCAGAAATGCCTGTTTTCGTGAGATCATGTTAATCCATAGTGTACTAATGTGCATGTTTGCGGCGAAAAAGCGCGTTCTCTCTTGTGCACAAACTATACTCTATGCACTGTTTGAGGCAAGAAAACGCGTTCAGTTTCGGTTTTTCGCCTTAAAATTGCGCGATTCAGGATTCTGGAACCCCTGTTTTCGGGGGGTTCAAATCCGCGATACAGGTAAATTCGGCAAGAAAATAGACGAAGTCCGATCCGCCGTAAGTGCCGATGATACGGGATGTTAGTGCGCTGATTCAAAGGTCGTGGAAGGGGAGAGTTAACGAAAAGTTGAGTCTCTTGTTAAAAAGGAGTTGACAGGAGGTTAACAGGGAGTAGAATTATGCGGCCTTAGGTGAACGAGCAGAAACGAATGCGAGTTCACGATATAGGTAGAGCTTGGCAGACAAGTTTTGGAGGGGAAAGTTTGAACCGAAAAAACTTGACAGGCCAGTGTCGTCTGGTATACTTACTGGCGCGTTAGTGAAGCGCCGACAAGCGCTGAACGACGCCTTTTTTATCTGATCTTTGACAAATGAATATCCACAGTTGTAAGCGAGAGCGCATGGGCAAAAACAGATCAAACACTGTTGACTCATGCGCAACATGAGTCGTCAAAACCTAACAGTCAATAAGACCGTTTAGATAAATCATGCAGGGTTTGATCCTGGCTCAGAGCGAACGCTGGCGGCGTGCTTAACACATGCAAGTCGAACGCATCCCTTCGGGGGTGAGTGGCGAAAGGGTGAGTAATATATAGATAATCTACCCTCGGGACGGGGATAACGGTGGGAAACTGCTGCTAATACCCGATGTGACCACAGCAACACCTGTTGCAGAGGTAAAAAGAATTTTGCCCGGGGAGGAATCTGTATCCTATCAGCTTGTTGGCGGGGTAACGGCCCACCAAGGCTAAGACGGGTAGCAGGCCTGAGAGGGTGGTCAGCCACACTGGGACTGAGACACTGCCCAGACTCCTACGGGAGGCAGCAGTGGGGAATATTGGGCAATGGGCGAAAGCC
>CAZNBY010000054.1:0-13257 GCA_964571525.1 uncultured Planctomycetota bacterium | reverse complement strand
CATACGACATTCGAATAAACTATATCGCCGATCCGGCCTCACTATCCCTCACCACCTCACTCGGCACGGTCGTTCCCTTCGTGTGGGACGCCCAAGCGAGCCTCTGGCGCTCGACCGCCTCATACGGCCTTTTCTTGACCTGCGCGGTAAGCTCAAACCCACTCGATTTCACACTTTCTGATAAATACGGCAACACAATATTGTTCGACGACCTCGGTCGCCCTATCACAATAACCGACCGCTTCAGCCGCGCGATAACGCTCGCGTATTACACTCAGGGCGCGGCATCTGGCTTGCTCTACACCGTAACCGATATGTGGAGCCGCTCGATTGAACTTATTTACGATAACACCCCATTATTGACGGATTTAATAGACAATACCGCCCCGAATTCCCCCTCATGGCTTCAGTTCGGTATTGATGCAATAATGGAGTATGCAAATGAAGGAGATGCATACAAGGCATATGCTGGAGTCGTCGAATACATATGGGAGGCGGGTAGAGCAATATTCAGAGCAGGAGTAGAAAAATGTGGAATAAAATAATGCAAATAGCGTTTTCGCTATTAATAATTGTTGCGCTCAGCAGTTGCACAAAGAACGAAAGTCGTAGTACTCACGAGGTTACTTCATTTAAAGAGTGCCTTATTGTTGAAAAAGAGATGGTTATAAGAAAAGACATATATTGCCATGGAGGAGTTTGGGTTAAGGAGGGTGCAACTCTCGTAGTAACACCAAATGTGTGCATCTACTTTCAGTCGTCAAAGGCGAATATAATAAACGACAGCAAGATCATACTTATTGGTATAAGAGGCGCAGAGTGTGGCTTAATAAAGTGTTCTGGGATATTTGGGACTGGTGAAATATATGCAAGAAACGCATATTTTAGATTTGAAGATTGGGGTCATAAAGATCCTGATTTCAACGACAACCCTTTTTCATCTCTTCAGACGCATATTGTTCTACAGAACAAAGTTGACATACGCGATTGTGAAATTTCAATTCGTCATGCTGCAATGGGTATGTCAAATGGAATCCACCGGGGATTAATATCTTGCAAGGATATCATGTTGAAGGATTCTGTCGTCAGTTATAGCTACAATAATAACGAGTCGGAAGAAGATAAGCGTCTTCGTTGGCAAGCAGAATACGCTAATTTCTCTGTGTCTGAGCCTACAAGGACGCTATTTGTTGGTACTGGCATTTTGGATGGATGTAGGATAGAAAACGCAAGTACTCTGCAAATTGCTATGGGTGGCATCGAACTGTCTGATTGCATATTCTACAAATGCAGATTTATACAAGGTAATGACCATATAATGCCATTTTGGCGGTTCAGAATTCCTCGCTTCTGCCGTAGCGAATTTCTTGATAATGAGATTAAGGTTCAGTACGGTGATTTCGAGTATTGCTTTTTCGTGGACTCAGATATTGAAATATGCAATTATGATAGCCAATTAGTGAGCTACAGCAAATCGTATTTCATTAATTCAAAAATAGCAATTGTGGAACAAAATTATAGATGTTATGTTGTGCTAACGACGCTTAGAGACTGTGTGGTCGCGTGTTGCGACTACAAACCAGAGGTATTTGCAAAATATTGTGTTGAATGTCTATTTTATAATGAAGACAATAAGAAGAGAGTTGAGTGTGAAAATGGAGAAAATAATATATATATGGAAGCAGTGAATGATAAAATACTATATATAATGTATTTTGACTTGCCGGTCAATCAAGATAGAGATAAATGTGTTGCAGTATGGATAGACAAATCTGTTAGAAAGAAGATAACTCCTCTTCAAGAGTATGCTGAGAAGAACAAGGTAACGGCGAAGCGGTTAATGCGTATTGTAACTGGTAAATTCACTTCTAACGATGTTGCATTGGCAACAAAGATCATTTATCGAAAGGGAAACATTGACAGCGTCGGTATCGAGTAAGTCTGCTTGAAACTAATGGCTGAGGTGTCAATTGTCGCGTACTCCATAGATCTGCGTATTTGTGCTTAGAGACCTTCTATCTTATTTGCACAACATTGTATATCATTCCGATCCCCTCGCGGAATTCGGCATCCAGCCCATCGCACATGGTTGCACTTGAATATGCACAGCGAACAAGCGATTCACCCTGCTGTGAACTACGGAGCCAGCGAACCCATTGGGTCCCACGGGGGAAGTACAATTGGCACTTACAGTAAAACTGCAAGGATATGCGGCGAATCTTACTAAAGTAAACCTATCCCGGTGCTTTGGTGACTTGCGAACGGCAGAGAATATTGTCGTGAAGAATCCAATTGACACGCTCGCACCTTGGTGTATGCTTGGTCAATAGATTCGTTGTGTTCGGTCGTCTTAAACCCTGATCGGAGGCAGTTATCAACATCCGTGCCCTCTGCCTATACCTGCTGATCGTCGCTACATGGCGACGGGCGGTATTGTGCGCATATCGTCGGTCTCTGATAATCAGCACTTAAGGGTGTGCTGCGTATCGTTTACGGTAGGGCACACATACAAAGCTGAGGAGTCTTCATCCTTGACTCATTTCTCGCGCAAGGCTCAAAAAGGCAGTTTGGGAAGCAGCGGTGATCGTTTTCGAATGTTGTTGACAGTGCCGAAACCGCAGTGTATAATGGGTCGGTCTGTTTTCATATGTGACCCACACGCATATAATGATCCACGGAACGAGAAGGGCGAAACGCTTCCGTTCTGCACGGGCGGCACATGCCGTTGGGAACGATGTCAGATATTGCTTAGGTTCGGCATTCGACTGAGAGGTTGAAATGAGAATGTACTCACGAGGCGCGCAGATCTTTTTGGTGACATCGGTCATCTTTATGCTCCTGATTGGTTGCACGAAGAAGACCGAAATAGTAAGCGACGACCCAGTTATAGAGCCCGCTATCGTTAGCTCACCACGCGAGCTAATTCAGAGACAAGGGTACGACGACCTTGCCTTCTTCTTCGACGCGTCGTTTGAGGCAATGAGATGCAACCCATTCACAGCCGTGACACACGGCAAGCGCTTTATATATTGTAATACAACCATCATAGAAATCAGCAGCCAAAAAATCGTGGGTGAATTCAACATCCCAATCTCAAAGCAGATCCCCGATTTATATTATAATGTAAATGAAGAAATATTGTACATATTTATAGATGATAAATTATATGCGTTTGATGAGAAAAGTGGCATATTGAGCCATAAGAAAAGCAATGTTCCAGCCAAAGAGATAACAATTGATGGCAAGGAAAGTAAAGTAGATAACCAGCATATTCTATATGCATGCAAGACATACACGATATCGACTTTTGATTCTGATGGTGCTGCTTACTTGCTTAAGAATCAGGAAGGCAAGCACTCAATTGTTGATTCCTCGTATAACAACTTATACTACTCATTAAATAAGAATGTTCCAATATTTGGAACTTTGGTTTCGGTTAATGATTCCCGCAGAATCTGCCAGACGAGAATAGTTGACCTTACACGCGGAAAGGTCGAAGTATCAATAAAAAGCGGCTTAGTCTTTTGTGACACATCAATGAGGCATTTATTTGTATTGGCCGCAACAGAAGGCGAAGATTCCGATAAAAAATACTATTTCACCGCTTCTCTATTCACCGCAGGAAGAAGACCATTATACACACACAAGATAGCAGCATTTCACGAAAACACGATAGATTACCATTATGGCGATGAATCAATATTTAAAGGTTATTCAGTAATAGACTGGGCGCAGTGTGTGAAATATGCTCGAGTTTTCGATAATGGAGATGTTATATGTAATATTGGGGATAGCATTACTCATATTAGTAAGGACGGAAGCGTAACATCTGTTCCGTTTTACACTCGTTGCTACGATGCGCTGTCTGAAAACACAATTGTAACGCACGAATCATGCTACATTTCATGTGTAAATATAATTTCTTTGACCGATCGTTATGCCAAACGGAAGGTGGATTCGGAATTAGTTGTGAATAATTTGAAGTATGTGTATCGGTATAGAAAAGAGAATATTCAAATGGCCTCTAATCCGAGAAGCGGAGATATATATGTATTCCACGATGATGTTTTGTACTGTTACCGATATGGTGAAACTGAGCCCTATACTAGAATCGAAATGGATGTACTTGTTGAGCGGATGGTGTTTTCATGGACAAAGCAAGCCTTAGTGTTGTCTGCTATTGATGATGGTCGAGATGTTATAGTATATATTGACTGTAATGCACTATCTGAAAAACGAATAGATAGGTATAGTCTATATGGTGATAAGAGCAAATATGAATATATTAGATATGAATACGATAAAAATTGTAATAATAGTGTATTGAGCGAAGAGATCGCATGGGATTATGATGGTAATTACTTGCCAGAAAGATGCCCATCTGAAATGGTTGGAGGAAAGCTCTTATATTGTGATGATAAGGTTGTAGTGTGGATGAAGAAGCATAATGATTATGGTATTTTAGGTGTATACGACAGACATACTGAGATGATAAGGGATGTCAACATTGGTAAGGTTGTGTTTTATGTTAATAAGGAGTCTATTTATGCCTATGATGATGACGGAATATTTATATACGACTACCATGGAAAGATATTAGAAAAGAAGAATAGACCTGAAGCAATGGTTAATGCGATGAAGTTTGATATGACAGAAAAGTACATATATATGGTGAAGGGAGATGATGCATGGTGTTATGAATCTATGTACATTTACGATAGAGTCAGAGACAGGCTTAATGTCGTTTCTATATATGATTGCCTGTGCATAAACGAGGATAACAGGTGGGTGTATAAAATGTACGGGCTTGTCGCCATTGCACGGGTCTTTCACGGAAGACCTATCCTTATCAGCTCAGCCTTTAACAGATGCGATGATCCCGTGTTGCGGCAGAAATTCCGTGAGCTTTCGAGTCTAAAGTGGTAGCGGCAAAACCTACTGTCTACTTGCATTGCACCGTGATTTCGGCGTTCAGAATTGATGGTGTAGCCGCGGTTGGCGTAATGCTTTACAAATCTGTGGGCGAGCCGCCGGTCTCCCATAATCACAAAACGCTTGCGCGAGCAAGTACTTAACGCAGGCGGGAGTATCCACGCATGTCTTCATCGGCAACACCCTTCTTTACCCTCAGTTTGAGATGCGCTGTAACTGCATATTCCGCGATGTGTTGTTGCCACTACTAATGATGCGCCATTGCGTGTGGAGTATAGCAAATGAACAAGCAAAAAAATGCACAGATATCAAATGCCCGAGCCAGTATGAAGAGCAAGCGTATCGTTGTAGCCCTCAGCCTGATCCTCTTGCTGATGCTTGCAAGTACGCTTTCATATTTGTCGCTAATCAACAACAATCAGGATTCGGATTACACCGCCCGTTGTGTTGTTGACAATAAGTACCACATTATCAACACAAACGGCAAGTCGAAGTTCAGCAGCAATAACTACATATCGCTTCCCTCAGAAGGAAAATATGTTGTTGAGATTGATGGAAAATTCAAATACATCAACTCACAGTTCAAAAATGTTTCCAATAATGTATATGACCTTGCATTCCCATACCGAGAAGGATTAGCGGTCGTGTGCAAAAACAGGAAATATTACTATATTGACCATAACGAAGAAGTTCGCATAAGCGGCGATTATCAATTTGCTTTTACCTTCTCCGAGGGAAAGGCAACAGTTGTAGTGAACGACAAATGCGGTGTAATAGACAAGAGCGGCAAATATATAATACAACCTGAATATGATTCATTAGGAACATTCAAGTCTGGAAGAGCATTCGCAAAAAGAAATGGCGAAACCCTTATAATAGATGAGCATGAAAATGTCTATGACAGCATAGATGAGGGTGATATAGAGGATGCATGTATTTATGAGCGCAATGGAAGATATGGCATTATGAATAATGGAAAGTATGTTACTGATGCAGAATATAACGAGATTGGAAGGAAAGTAAACAATATTTACCCCTGTCGCGGCAATTTCGGATGGCAGTATATTGATAATGATGGTTTACTTGTCAGTGGTCGCGGTAAGTATTACGATTCAGCGGATGAGTTCTGCATTGTAGCCGGAGTCATTAGTATTGATGCAAATTATAATATAATATCAGAACTGACAAGAAGATATATTAAGCTTCATGCAATGGATGCAGAGGAGGAAAGGTTTGAGTCATTAATTGGAATGGCTGACGCATTAAGCAAGGTAGATTATATTGGGGATTCACGGTTATCTGAATCACTTCAGTGTTTACGCCATGTGCTAATGAGTAAGTCGCAAGTATTAGATACTGTTAACAATCTAAAGTATCATTATGCAAACGACCAAATATTAATTAACAAGGAGCATCATCTTTATTCAATAGATATAAATGGCGGGGCAAGGAGGGTTTTAATCGAAGACTGCGGCATATTTACTGTATCCGAATGCGGTGACTATTATGCAGTCGCGCTATGGAGCGAACCTAAAATAATGATTGGGAGCATTCTGTCAAACGATGTTCTATATACTATCAGGATATCACAAAATGCGCATAATATGGAGCTAAGTCGAGGTGCTAAATATCTCGCTGTAAATTGTGCTCCATATAAAATTGTATTGTATGATGTAGAGACAGGTGCCCCGTGCTATACATACAAGTACGGAATTGAAAAGCAGCCCATAGAATCAATTGGTATAAACAATAGTAATAGAAATATGATTGTGTGCGCTGATAACGGGAGTGTTATTAGATTGGTTCACGACGATGGCACTGATGAAGATATATTAAGGGATTACGCATATAAAATATTGATGTTTTATGATTTTAAAGCCATATACTTTGGGCGCGATAAGGTTAATGTTGCTTCTATCGAGGAATTAAACAGTCAACCTTTGCAAGAGCGTGTATTAAATGCGCATCTTATTGAAGGTTGCTTAGTGATGATTTGTCGGTACGATGAGACGGCTCTGGATGTAATACGCTATAGCGTGGAAACCGGCAAGATTACCGAGAAGGCCAGAATACCAAGGATCGGTACTGAAGTGTATCTGTCTAATGATGGAAAGACTGTGATTACATGTGATGGGGAGGTTATTGTAAGACCAACCGTAGCGCTGGCTCGAACTTACAGGATACAGGAGCTTATCAAATAATGTCTGCCACATAAAAAGCGGGGCGGCTCAAGGCCGCCCCGCGTTACACTGCGTGTTTGTCGAGCTATTTCTTTGCCGTCTCGAAGTACCAATCGAACTTCTCAGGCTTTTCGTTAATCGTGCAGTTAATGATCACATGGTAGCGGACACCCCTTTTGAAGGGTTTGTCGGCCATCATGAGTATCTGCCCTTCGTTATCAGGGCGTGATGGATGGGCGGGACGACCGGGCCAGAAGCAGTGGCTCGGCACCTCGACCTCTTTCTTGCCTTCTACCATATAGAGCTTGTACGACGAAACAGTTAGCTTTTCTGGCATGCTGCCCCATTGAATGGTAATAGGAAAGCTGCCACCGGCTCCAGCGGGGCGGGGGTCAGGTGTCTCGCCACCGTACTTGCCGTAATACTCATAGTACCGTATCGTCTGCTCTGGCGCGGGTACAAGTATCGGGTAGTTCCACTTGATGTATTCGGGATCGCGCATCTTTTCGCCATTGAATACAGTTACCGCGCCGTCTGCACCAATGCCGAATCCGGTCGTGTCGGGGAAGAAGAACTGTGTGCGATGGTAGAACTGGCCGATCATGTCGTCGAGCGCTGTAACGGCGCCGTCAAAGCAGAAGAACATGCTCGCCTTCATCTCATCGCATTCAGGCGTGTAGCCGTTGTGGTTAGGTTTGGGATTCATAACTATATCCCAATCGGCCATATCCCCACCTTGAAGTGAGATGAACTGCGCATACTTGCGGCATTTTGTTGAAAGCTCTTCGTTCAAAGGTAATGCAGGCAGCCCCATCTGCATGCGGAACAGGTTGAGTATATCCATGGCACGACGCTCTTCGGGATAGCACTTTATCGGGTCGAGCGATACGGCTAAGGCCTGTTTCTTGCCCTCGCCAACAAACTCGAACTTAGTCAAGCGCCAGTCGAAGTACCATTGGTTTTCGATCAACGGCGTGATGAAGTGCTCTTCATTGTACATAATGCCGTCCTTCTTCGGCTCGAACCACTTACCGTCGCAGTTCATATCGAAGAAGCGCACAATGCCGTTTTCCATCTTTGTCTCAAGATAATCGCCGCAGAAATACCCCCAGTCTTTCGTTACTGGATGGCGGTATATCGTTATCGGCCTTGTTGCACCCTCGAATGGGATGTTAATGACCGTACCGGTCTTTGTGACATCCTGATGTTCGGCTTCACCAACCTTGACGCGAAGGGTGTTTTCGTCAATGCGGTCGAAACTTACCGATGTGCCGAACACTGTGTAGTTGGTCAGCGCAATGTAGGTAACATGCGAGACATAAGAGCAGTAGAAAGGCTCGAGCATCGGGGTGAACTTGTACTTGTACTCTTTTTCAAGAGCCTTGGCGATGGTCATGGGGCGCTCTTTCTTTTCGGCAGACGCAGGCAGGGCTGCGAACAGCAGAGCGACCAGCGATACAGCAAGGGCGATACGCAAGGGCGTATAGGTCATTTTGAACCTCCTAAGCTTCGTGCTGAATATCAAGTTCAATCATACACTGTTTGTAGTGTTAGCGCAATACTAATCCGTCTTGATGAAATTCGCCGCGCACCGAACGGGGGTCCGGGCGCAAAAATGCTCAAGCGCGAATTCATAGGATATAGTATCAGGTCATTCATTTGACGACGCAAATCAAACGAATTCTCATACAATCGGAGGAAGATATGTTGAAGGTTACCCTGACCGAGAAGTTCAAGTTGACGACCGAAATACGCGGTTTCAAGGTCTATTCTGACTTGAAGCCTGAGAACGGTGGCGATAACACCGCGATTGAGCCACCAGAAATGCTACAGGTATCTCTTGCGACCTGTGTTGGCATGTTCTTTCTGTTCTTCTGCAACATGAGGAAGATTGACCCTACTGGCTTTACGCTTGAGCTTGACGCAGAGATGTCGCATGCACCCAAGATGTTCACAAGCTTCTTTATCAAGCTGCATCTACCCCCGAATTTCCCAGAGGATCAGAAGGAAGCAGCGCTTCGCTACATACACGCGTGCCCCGTTGGTACGACGATTCAGAAGGGCGCAGAGATTAACATCGAACTGTATTGATATGCGATTGTATCATCGGCAGCCGGATGAACTCCGGCAGCCGATGATGTCAGTCTATGGTATGTCGAACTGTTTGATTAGCTTCCTAAGGGTTGAGCGGTTAATACCCAATATCTTTGCTGCTACAACCTGATTTCCGTCGGATATCTCCATCGCCCATTTTACTAATGGCTGTTCAAACCTCTCCATCACACGCGTGTGAAGGTCTTCCACTCCACCGCTTGCATATATCTCAGCGCAGAGCTTTCTGACCATTTCCTCCACCGACAAGAACTCTCCGGCAGGCTCTGTTTCTTTTTGCCCGACAATTCGCGGTGGCAGGTGTTCGGGCAGAATGACATCGCCCTCACTCAAGTACCATGCTCGTTCCAAGGCATTGCGAAGCTCGCGCACATTGCCGGGGAAGTCGTAGTTTTTTATCGAAGAGAATGCCTCTGTCGAAAGCACCTTCTGCTCGCCAGTCTTTTGCTCAAGCATAAGAAGAAAGTAGGCGCATAGAAGAGTCAAATCCTCTTTTCTCAATCTCAAAGGCGGCAGATGCAACTCGACCACATTGAGGCGAAAATACAGGTCTTCGCGAAACTCTCCCTCCCTAACAAGCTCTTCAAGATTGCGGTTTGTTGCTGCAATTATGCGCACATTCACGCGCAATGAACTTGTACCGCCAACCCGTTCGAAGGTGCGTGTTTCGAGAAAGTTCAGCAGCTTTACTTGCGATAGGGGAGGGAAGTCGCCGATTTCGTCCAGAAACAAGGTTCCCCCGTCTGCAATTTCAAAATACCCCTTCTTCTCGCGATAAGCTCCGGTAAAGCTGCCTTTTTCGTGACCAAACAGCTCGCTTTCAAGAAGTGTTTCGGGCAACGAAGCGCAGTTAACGACCACAAAAGGCTTGCTTCCGCGGTCTGAGTTGTCATGTATAAGCTTTGCGCACAGCTCCTTGCCAGTACCAGATTCGCCACGAAGCATCACTGTAACATCGCTGCGAGCAAGTGCGCCGATGCGTTTGAAAATTGACTGGATAGGCTCAGACATGCCGACCATGATTTCGAGATTACCCCTATCGGCTAATTCCTTGCGCATACGACTTACACTTTCGTCGTGTTCTGTACGGGCAAGCCCCTTTCTCACTATGCGGAGAATCGTGTCTATGTCTTCTATCGGCTTTAGCAAATAGTCAACCGCACCCTTGCGAATGGCCTCTATTGCCGTCTGCGTTGTACCGTGAGCTGTAATGACTATAACCGGACTGTTGGGAAAGCTCACCCTGAATTCCTTCAATGCAGTCAGACCATCCATTCCCGGAAGCCTCACATCTAAGACGACGAGGTTGGGTTCGCGCTTTTTTGCCTTCGCAAGGCCTTCCTCGGCACTTGGTGCTGTATCAACATCATAGCCTTCTGCCGAAAGCAGTTGCTTGAACGCCCAGCATACGCTTTCTTCATCGTCTATTACGAGTATTCTTGTCATTTTCGTCGGCCTCCAGCTTTAGGAAGAGGTCGGTCGGCACCTCTGTCAGCCTTCTGCCGCGTGGCGAAATCGGCAGAAATATGCGAAAAATTGTGCCCTTGCCGGTTGAGGTGAACCGTATTCGCCCGCTATGTGCTTCAATAATCTTCTTAGCAATTGCGAGACCCAAGCCTGTTCCCGCGCTCTTTGTCGAAAAGAAGGGATCAAATATGCGGGTTGCAACATCATCGGGTATGCCAGGACCGGTATCCTCGACCGCAACGGTAATCAGCGGATCACCTTTTACTCGTGCGAGCTTTGCAGAAATGGTCAGCGTGCCCGCCTGCGCCATTGCCTGCACAGAGTTTATTATTATGTTCAGCAACACCTGGCGCATCTGGTCAGAATCTGCATAGACCATAGGGAGGTTTGGTTCGAATGAGACTATCACTGTTATTCCCGCATGCTCGATCTGGCGGCGCATCAGCAATAGAACTTCGTTAATTACATCTGTGATAACCGTCTGCTGCATCTTGGGCTCGTAAGGCATACCAAAGTTGATAAGCTGCTCCATGTGGTGCGTCAGCCGGTCAATTTCTGATATTATTACATCAAGCCATTCCTGGGCTTGCGGGTCGTTTGCGAACTTGCGCTTTAGCATCTGAGCGGTCATGCGCATTGCGGTAAGCGGATTGCGTACTTCGTGGGCGATACCTGCTGTCAACTGGCGAAAGACGGCAATCTTTTCACTCGCCAATAGCTCCTGCTGCATTTCTTTAATTCTGAATATCGAGTTTGAGAAAGCGCGTGCAAGGTCGCCGACAGCGTCTGAGCGGTCGAGATGGGGCATAGATACTTCATCACCCAGCGACGCTCGAACAGCAGCGTCAGCGAGTTGCCGTTGTGGAGCTATATCTGCTCGATATACCAAAAGTGCAAAGACGAACGAAACCGCAACAATCGCAACAAGCAATAACAACAGAATGCTCGTTTCGGGCAACTGCAGAGACCGAACTTCCGCTGGTTGTTCAACGAACAGATGCTGCAGATGCTCAGAGGGAGACGGGAACGACGCAAAGCTGCGAAATTCGCCTTGCGCGTAAAATGTAACAGGCTCGGTGGATTTCGCCGCAACTGCCTGTTCAAGCGAACCGCTTGAGGCGGAACGCAGTCCCTTTGATGACTCGAAAACACCCTTGTCTGTATAAGCTATAAGCGCGCTTCCAAATATCATGGCGCAGTCTTCGAGCTTGGTGTTGTCAAGCTGATTTGACTGCTGCTGAATGTATAGTGACAGCAACTTCACGCGGTTTTCAAACGCGCTTGTCGCAGACTTTCGCCCAATGTGTGCGGCGAAAAACAGTCCGACCGCAACCGCGATGATCAGAAGAAGTCCGATCAGTGCTGTGCGTGTGAAAAGGTATGAGTTAATGCGTTTGCTCTTCAATTTCTAATCTCAAACCATCGAATGCGAACTCCACACCATCAGGTAGATGTGTAGAGTCTGCTCCGTGGTCTATACCGTGCCCTATGTGCGTCAAGAACGCCCGTTTTGGCGCGATTTGCGCTATTGCACTGCACGCCTCCTCGACCGAAAAGTGAGTAGGGTGTGGTGTAAAGCGCAGGGCGTTTATAACAAGCGTATCCAAACCCTTCAGCTTTGCAAGGCTTTCAGGCGGTATATGCTTTGCGTCGGTGATATATGCAAAATCGCCGAACCGAAATCCAGACACCTGCATGCTGCCGTGCTCGACCGCTATCGGTATGACATCTATACCGTCAATACAGAAAGGTCCCGGGCCGAATTCTATGAGATTGAAATCTGGGCGGCTTGCATAATCATTATCCGACTTTTCAAAACAGTAAAAGAAGGTGCGTTCGACAGCGTTGATTGTTATGCGTGACGCGTAGATTGGGACTGAACGGCGCATCCTCGCGTTTAATGACCTAAGGTCGTCAATACCCAATATGTGGTCTGCATGCGAATGTGTTAGCAGTATCGCGTCAAGGCGGTTTATTGCGTAGGTGAGCATTTGCTGGCGAAAATCTTGGCCAATGTCAATCAGAATGCGTTTATCTTTGATCTCAAGCAGCAGGCTTGGCCTGAGCCTTTTATTGCGCGTATCAGGCGACATGCACACCGGGCAATTGCAGCCTATCTGTGGGATGCCAACCGATGTGCCTGTGCCCAAAAACAGTGCTTTCACTCGGTTTTGCCTTTTGATACCGACTCGATTAGCGAAATGGGTATCGAAATGTCAGTGACACGAACACTGCCACATACCTGCGGCCCATTGCCAACCTCAAAGCCCTTCTTTCTTGCCGCAAAAGACACGGTCGTATGTGCGCGAATACATTCACCTGCTGTCTCGCCGGTATTAGCGTCGAGGCCGGATGGAAGATCAACTGCCACCACCAACTTGTTTGCGGCGTTTATTATCGAGATTATTCGGTCGTATGGTTGGCGTGGTGCGCCGGATGACCCTGTTCCCAAAAGCGCGTCAACAATTATATCTGTATCCTCAAGATGAGTTGCAAGAGACTCGACAGGCATATCGGTTCCAAGTTCTATCATGGGTATGCCCATTCTGCGCGCGATGCGGAGGTT
>CAZNBY010000053.1:0-16182 GCA_964571525.1 uncultured Planctomycetota bacterium | reverse complement strand
CCTGCTTTCGAACTTCGTTTCGGCTACGCCTTCACTTCGTCCGAAAGCATTGCATAAGTAATACTACCACATGTTCTTAAGGAGAGGGGGACGCAATAATGACCTTTTCAGCGATAGGTTCATAACAAGAGAGATATATCTTGCAGTTCCTCATGAACTGCGAAAGATGGGATTGCAATCATATCTTCCGACCGAAAAAAGCATACTGCTGATGCTCTCACTTGCAAGACTTGTGCTGGAGGGCAAGCCGTCTGCGAAGTATGCAGATGCAGACATTCCTGCAAAGCGGCGTTTGACGGCTCTTGCTTTGACAAACTTCTGTGCAGGAACGCTGATCAGATCGGCAAGGCCATGTCTTCACTCTGTTCGGTCTTTAGATCCCTTTCTTTCTGAACAATGTGACAAGTTCCTCTCTCAGTCAGGTCTTATCGAATGGCTGACACCTTTGGTCAGAGACGAGTTTGCCAAGCTTTCAATCGAAGGAGATACGCTGCCTGAAAGGATCGCAAAATGGCGGGTTCTATATGATGATAAGAATCTCGGTGAATTCACAAAGCTTGCGCTTGAATCATGGTTGTTCATAAATGTAAAGCCAGAGTCTCTGTTGAATGGTGAGGAGTTCGACATCCCAATTGGCTTGGAAGGGAGAGAGAGAAGGCTCGTTGAATATTATGGAAACATAGAAATCTTCAAGGATATATTACCACTCTTCAATCCGAATGGATATTTACAGAATTGGTTTTCAGAAAAATCTGCATCATTGCTTATCTCTTTAATGATGTATGCAAGACTTGATGAGTTTTCGACTTGCAAATTAATGCCATATGTGTGGGGGGAACTATTCACTTCATTTAACATTTCATTGTGCGAACCTAGATTCGTCCACTTTTTATTGCCGGAAGCATTGGAGCGTTCACGACCAATTATGCAAAGGGCGAAGATATATATATATGATTATGGGTACAAGAACATAATGTCAAGCGTAATGCCTCGATTAGTCGCTGAGGGGAGATCGGGAGAAGCATGGTTCTGCGGTTCATATAGCAATTTCGCTGAAGAGCAGGCTTATATCGAAACAGACAATATCTACCCGCAATACCAAATAGTCGCTAACAACCTTGGCTATTGGGTGTTAGGCGCGTATGGTGTTGATTTCAGAAAGCTTTTTGGCATACTCGGGCACTTTGAATGGGATAGCAAATATTACAGAAGCGAAGAGCATGCGCGGTTTTTGCGTAGACACGAAATAGACCTTGATATTGCATTACCATCATTCCCTGATCAGGTCGCCGATATCGTCAAGGATGGTTGGGGACAGAGGTATATTAAGGGATTGCGGGAGTTAAACCCAAGAAGCATCGGTCTTAAGCAATTCACCGAGCACTTTGTGCCCGCAGTATATTACAGATATGCAGCGACAAAATGGCGTTTATATGTGCTTTCTCAATACATGTCTTATGTTGATACATTCTGGTTAGATGAGGCAGTTTGCCTGATCGAAGTGCTTCCATTGGATGGTGAAAAGCCGGTTGAAGCAAGGTTGGGGTTGCTTTACAAGGGCTTTGACAATTGGCTGAACCGATCATGTACAGATGGGATGAAGGGGCAAATATGGTGCGGGGTTGAATACAAGAACGCCCCTGAAAATGTTCAGTTGTTTGAGCGCGCTATGCAGCTATGCGACGAGAATGCAAAGGATCGAAACGAACGATGGAACAAGAACTTCAGAGAGATGAATAAAAAGCTCCAAATGGAAAATAGACCTTGACGCAATCCCCATCTCTTTGTGCTTGGTGCAACGCGTTTAAGTATGCAAGATCAATGCGTAAGCAGCGAAGCCGCCAAGTAATACGGGATATTCTGAAACCTGCGGTATGCGAGGGAGTAGTAATTCATACTTTGGCACTTATAAGAGAGTTTGCCGTCTATTTTATGACTGACTATGGTTTACAATGGGCAAGACGGTGGTATCTACCAGCCCCACCGATCGTTACAGACAGATTCGTGTTTCCGTCTGGCAAGACACCGTATCCCTCAGCAAGGACAACACTCATTGGCAAAGGCAAAATTCCTGGAGGTGATTGATGAGAGTATTAGTGAAGCCTGTCTTACTCGCGATAATGCTCACGGTATTCTCGGTATCTCTATCGGTGTGTTCTGAAGAGAACCCCAAGTATCCCTCAGAGGCTGATATAGTTGACATAACAGACAAAGTGACGATTCGCAATGGAGACACACTGAAGTTCAGTGAATGGCACTTTGATAAGGAACTACCGCCACTGCTTTCGGATGCTGCTGAGGCATCGAAGGCAAAGGCTGAATGGGACTCATATCCAAACGGCGCAAAGCTGCCGGTTAAAAATTTCGCGTATTTGTCTGGCTTCTCCACTTATGAAGGAGCGATGGAGGAGCTTGGGAAAACATTCTATAGCCGGCACCTTTATCCGGAGATGGATGACTTTGCGGCCATTGATTCATTTCTGAGTACATGCAATGCGAGTCGCGAACAATCGCCATTAGGTAAATACTCTGATCGCCCAGAAATGAACTTCGATGGTTGGGAACCGATTGCAAAGCACATAAAGTTTTGGACATGCATTGAGCCTCTGAAGACAATCATTCCCGAAATACACTCAAGGTTTTCGATCCCTGTCGGAGTTGATACATACTTATTCCTTAAGGTAATGATTAGCGATTATGCTGCTTCTCCTCCTCCTTATGTGCATCCAATTCTTAGTACAGTTACAGCAGATTTCTCCGTAACGCCAGCCAAGGTGGAATGCGGCAACAGGTTCCCCGACAGGGACTTTGTTACCAGTTGGGGGCGCGAGCCCTATAGCGGTTACGAGAACCACCAAAGCTACAACTACTTCCTTCTCAGCAACAGAAAGACAGGGGAGCTTGAGCTGTATGGCGAGGATGCAAAGCTCATTAAGGTCGTTAAGCTCTTTCCTAAGAAATACTCAGACACTAACATCTGGCATTGCCCAACAACGATGTTGCCGAGAACTTACCCGCATGTGCTTGTTTTCGAGGACAACTGGGGATTTAACCGAAATCTGAACCTTCCACCATTCAGGGATACAAGCATGCATCCCTCGCCTATCGGCAGCAAATGGTGGCCATTCTTCATACCGTCAGATAAACCTGCCCGAAGGACACTTGTCTACAATGTGCTCACAGAGAAGGTGGAATGGGAGATATCGGGATTATTTAGCGTTGAGCTTATCGCTTCTGACCTTATAAGAGTTCCCAATGTTGTTAAGAATGGCCTTATGGGCTGCAGTTTGCTCAATTTGACAGGAGAGTGTGCGTTCATCCCTTATGGATCCTTTATTCCTCAGAATTACATGCTATTTCTGGATGCAACTGCACAAGCTACAGATCGTTCTGCGTATCTCGAATGCCGATCACCGTATGCCTACTCCGACCTTGTCATAGGCAGCAATTCCTTTTCATTGGTGGATTACAAAGACAAGGTCCTGAAGCGTCCAATCCTTGCCGCCCCACTCGATACCGAGTCGTTTTTACCAATCAAACAGAAAATTATAGTAATTACGACAAATGAATACGCATCCGAAGAAGTAGTTTGCAGGGACTTTCTGCTTCTGTCAGGCAGAGAAGCGACGCATCCTTTTCAAATACTCAAACGGATTACCGTTCCAGTTCAGATTACTGGTGAGGTCAAAGGCACTTGCTTTGCGTGGATGACAAAGCGTGGACTTGAGATCATGGTCAACGGCAAAGTTTCTCTGGTGAGAGTTGGATTAGAATGATATCAAAAGGGCGGGCAAACCCGCCCTTTTGCTGATTCGCCTGCTATCTCTTCAGCACACCCTTTTGTAACTTAATTGTCGTGCCTTTAAGCCTATTATACTGCCTGATTAGCTCTTCGACTTGTTCATCTGCAAGTTGCTTGATTTGTCCATCACAGTAAAGCACATATCGAAGCCCTTTTCCGATTGAATAGCGATTTGCCGCCAATATCATGTTGGCATCTTCGAGGCGATTCGGGAAGTAGAAAAAGTCGCTTGTGCCGTCAATGTCAGCAGGATTTACAACTGATTTGTGCTCAGGTGCCTGAAACACAGAAATCTCCACACCATTTGCTATGTCGCCCAGCGTAGGTGGAAAGTTGTTGTCATGCTCGACAGCATAGACTTTCAGCAGCGCATATAGCTCTTTTAGATTCTTTTCTGATGTGGTTTTCAAATTATTGGGGACAACCAGCCAATCGCTCAATAGCACGGAAATAGAAGCAATCTCTTTCATCAATTGCGTTAGACCAAAGGAAGCAAGCGAAAGGAAAGGAAGATCACCGACTGCGTTGATAACTACATCATTTTCACGAAGATAGGCAGTTGCTGCAATTCCAGAGAAATACTGCTCGACATCCTCCCATATTGGAGGTTCGAATTCGATCCTTTCATTCATCGCCTCCTTGATGATCATCAGCGATGGCATCAGTTTTTCGCCAATTACCTTGAGGTTGATGAACAAGTTTGTATGACCGTTTTGTGGAAGCAATGCTGTCAGTTCACGATACGCCGGAACTGAGCCTATGTGATTCTCGCCAATCTTGCGGTTCAGAAGGTTCTTAAGACTTACAACACCGTTGGCAAATAGCAACGATCCGACATGAGTCGTTATACTTGGCTGAATCGGTAGAATATCATTCTTCGGAATCCAATAGAGCTGCTTATCGTTCCAAGCTGACATCTTGATTCCACCATCACAAGCTTCTTGAATCTTTGCAAATGCTTGGGAAAAGCGGGCTTCGTCTTTCAATTTAAGGTCAAGAACGACTTCCGGCACGATAGCATTCTGTGGGAATTCGAGATATATCTGAAAGTCGTCTGCAACGGTATTCTTAAGAAACTCGTCGAAGTTGATTCCAGTTCTATCGCGAAGGTCATCCATCCAGAAGTTGATGTTACCTTCCTCGGAAAAATAGATATCGTCAAGGGCAAGAAGGTTTTGGTACAACTGCAGCATGTCAACAGATTGGGAAAAGTACAAGAACGCATTGGCAGGTACGCTTTCAACTCTGCTTCTTACAGGTTGTCGCACAAGTGGGACAAACAGACCTGTCGGTGCGCCATTGCGAAGGATGACTGTCCTTTCGTGAAAACGCCCGTCCTTGACAATAACTGATGCAACTATGCCATCAATCCGGTCGAAACCGCAGAGTGCTCTTTCTCTTTGCCATACATCACCTTTGTCAACATATGTATCTAAAAGTGCTCTCGTATTAAAGTATGCCGACATCAATGAGCCTCCCTGAGACTCGGCATGCATCAGTTTCTGCGCAACACTGCCCTCAAAAGTTCTAATGCCTTTGCCAGCATCAATTACGCGGTAGAAGGCTCGTGCATCTGTGATAAACACAAGACAATCCTCGATAAAGAAGAACGAAATCGTATCGAGCAGATAGTACAATGTCAATCCCGCCTCTTCCTGATCTGTGATATCATCAATTCCACAAAGCTTCATGTAACGGATGAAAGTGTCAGTAACCTTCTTCTCGTTGCCAATCGTTCCAAGCACAAAGACTGAATATGGTTCGCCCTCAAAAGGATAGTATCTGCCATAGCAAGCCTCTCCAGATAAGACCGAGATAACTTCACCTATTGATTTTTCGACCTCTGTGACATTGATGTCCATAAACATCATGGAAGGTAGATAGATCAAACGAACCAAATCCATCATCCCTGGCTCTTTGAGTGACTTTGCAACCTGTGTAGTCTGAAGCTCAGATAGAAGTCCTTTCACATCTGGTATATCAATGACTACAAATGGATTTGCTGGCAGAAGCCGCGCGGGTGACTTCTTCGCAGCTTCGACCTCCTCCGCATACGCCGATATCGCAAACAACAGCACAAAACACATCAACAGGGCGATTCGCCTTGCTTTCATAATTTCTCCTTCCTTCTTGCAACCCCCCCGTTATTCGGGGCCAAGCACCTTATTGCCCTCGATCCTGTAGTTAGTGCCAAGAGCCGCATTTAGCTCATTTAGCATGTTTATTGTCGGCAAATCTTCAACCTTAAAAGTAAAATATCCCAGCTTGGTAAACCAAGTTATCATACCAAGTATGTTGACATTGCGCGTTATCATCACAGCGCAGTTCTTCAGGTTATCGTCATCAATATCAACCCCTGCGATGATGTGAAACAGCCCGTGCTTTTCATACAACTCCGCTGAAAAACCATCCTCAATCGGTGCGCCTTGTTCAAGCCAAACTGAAGGCTCGAAGTCAGGTTCCGCGGCAAGCTCCATAATGTCGAACGGCACACGGTGGTATTTTGCAATAAACACCTGCATCATCTTATGTGCTGAGCGGAATTTGACATCGTTTACCCTTTGCGGCATAAGGCTGTAGGCGAGCCTATCATAATGTTCAAGCGCGATTGCAGAAGCAAGGAACAACAGGGGCGTGACTAATCCGCGCGATGAGATTGTAAATGATCGCTCCTCGCCCGTTACAACTGCGCATACCGCGTCGAGCTGTGGATCAATGCCTATCGTGGGGATGAGCGGGCGGGATTCAGAGCGCGATATGTTTCTAAGCACATTTGCGCACATAGAAAGCACCGCGGGATCAACGAAAACCTCCACGCCACGACTTTGCACAAAGGGCTTCATCGCATTGGAGTATAAATCTGTCTTTAGCAACGGAGATACCTTCGCGCGCCTAAGTGCAGAAAGCGCAGAGCTTGCACTGCTTGTAACTATCAGCTTGTTACCCACAATGCCCCAGCAGACACCCCAGAAGTCCATTCTGAGCCATTTGCGCGGAATGTAGGCAAATTTTACACCCTCGCACTCGCCAGATGGTAAGTTCATCTGCTGCTCGAATGCCGCAAGCATCACCCCTGCCCGGTTGGCGTCGGTTAGGTCAAGGCTTATAACAAACTCTGGGATCAGGCCGCCACGGGGCATATCGAGAAAGGCCTCAATGCGGTTGTCGAACAGGGCGAAGAATTCAAGCGGGTCGGGGAAGCCAAGTACATCCTTAAAGAACGAGTATATCTGGTTGACGATACGGTTGTTTCTGCCTCCAAGCTGCGGGAACATATTAACAAACCATTCGAATATCGCACCCTTGTCGAGATTTAGCCGTGCCGCGGCTATCGCGCTGTCGGGTATCGCAGAATCGTCGGCTCTTATCTCGCCCTTGCCGGCCAATTCTGTAAGTGGAGAGGTTATCGGAGCCGCTGCAACGAGCTTGATGTTCTCGGCAAAGCTTGCCCCATTCGCGCTGAGTGAATATGTAACGCCGATCGCGTCTTGCACGCCGAACATCGGGTAAACAAGACCCAAGGCTGGCATACGGCGCGTGAAATTCCTGAAGTCGAGCGCGCCCCGCACAACCGCGTTCGGAGAGTCGGCTATCGCGCTCTGCCAGATGCGGCTCGCGGTGAACTTGTTGCCCTTTGGTACCGGGAATGCCTTCGCAAATATCCGCAATGCCGCGCCATCTTGCGAAACAAAAACAATGTTCTTATACGCGACAAAGTGAATCGCCGTGCGGTCGGTTGTTAGCGTGCGAACAACTGTTTCGCCCGTTGGTTTTCTTGTCGGATAGAACACAAGACCTTCGAACAGGCGTTCGAGGCTTTCATCCGCACTGCCCTCCACTTGAAATGCGACAATCGGGCGCGCCTGGTTGTCCGATAGCAATAGGGCGAAGTATCCCTTGCCCAAAAATGGCAATCCCGCAATGCGCTCGACAATATCATGAGCCTCACTAATCCTCTGGTTTGACTTCACAGCATCGAAAATAAGCCCGATGGAGTGAGAAATAACAGGCGCGTTCAATGCGGTGCGAAGCGCGGCGGTGTCGAACTCAAACAAGGCGATTGTCTCGTCGAGAAAGAAATCACCCAACTGAGGTTCATCGGGTGCGACTTCCTCAGTGCGCGCTTGCCCGCCGAATGCGAGTGCGAGCAACAGCGCAAACAACAGCGCCAAAAGAGACTTCTTCATACTTGCCTCCCAGACAGCAATTATATCAGCGTTGCGTGTTTGACACGCGAATTGCGAATTCGTTGCTTAGGAATTCACTGTTTAGTTGCACAGATGTTCGCCTGCGTTACTGCCCGACAGCTTGGTTGTTCGAGTGGACATTCCGGTCGAGCCTTTGTGGCTGAGGAATCGAGCAATGCGCCTTTGCCTTTGATGCATAAAGAAGTACGATAGGAATGATGCAATCACCACCTGCAAACAAGGGTATCAAGCAACAAAGATGAAAGCAATACATAGGGGGAAATTGAATTGTGTACTCCAAATTCCCGAGCACCGATTTTGAGCCCTACCCTGACAAGACCTGCGCAGCAAACGCTTGTTGACCGTCGCATAACCGCGGCGTATAATGGCGGTTCAACCAGTCTTAGAGGTTGCCTTGTGCTGTACAAGAGCGGCAAGAATGGGCTGATGGGAACAATCGTTGAATCAGTTAATTGCATCACAACCTTAAAATAATGAAAACGATTCACTGGCTTATTATTATCCTGATGCTTGCTCTGAGTGTTATATGCACATACAGCATTCATGTGTATCCTCGAAGCAAATACGATGTTATTGGTGCGCGTATTAGCATTGGTTCACTGGTGCTGCGCTCCGAGATTCCTATAATTTCCACAGGCTGGACGAGAGTTACCGAACAGCCATTCCCGATATATGCTGATGTGCAGGGAAATCATCATTTCAACCTCAAATTTGAACGAGAGAGAATCTATCTGAATGGCGCGTTGTACGGACTTGTCATACGCAATTGGGAGGATGTTGAGCGGAATATCGTATTCGCGGCGAGCATCCAGTATCTTTGTTTCTATGGAAGGCTCACCGACACCCGGATTAACGAAAGACTGAAAGTATTCTCAGCAGTTCGTGCAGTTTTCATGTTTTCCCCAGTTCGGAGAGAAATTGGAATTTTAGCGCAGCTTTTTCCGTCTCTTTTCGCGCTTGATGTCTGTGTTGAGTACTTTCACCTACCGAATCTCGACGATCTGGCGTTGCTTAAGAATCTGCAGGTTCTGTCGCTATGGGGGAGGAGCGCTCCGCGATCATTGTCTGCAATTGGAAAGATCGTTAGTCTTCGGTCGTTGTCGTTCAGCACTGGCGGCAATGAAGTATACGATTTTCTCGTAAATCTCCCAAACCTTGAGGCGGTGGAGGTTCGCAATCAGACTCCGATCCTCCTTGATGCGGCGAAATTCCTTGAAAAAGCACCGGATAAACGACTACGAAGTGTTTCACTGCGTGGGACATTCAACTTCGAATCCTATCCAGAGAAACTCGACGATTTTAAGCTGCAGGCGTTCGTCTGCGACGGAATAGGCTTTTCCGACAGCGGAATCCGCGAGAGATTTGCCGACTTCCTGTCGCAAATTGCGAGAAGGCACGGCGGCAATGCAATAATCATGACAGACGATGATTTCGGTATATCTTCAGGCTACCCACGAACGATTTGTGGAAGACAACGCATGGCGTTCAAGGAGAGAAGCGCAACTGAATTGGAAACAGCGAGACGACGACTGCTTTTGTCACGCATGACATCAAGTGATGGAGTCTACGAAATGGACGAAGTCATCAAAGCCGATGGCGTTTATTTTCCGGGATGTATCACGAATTCGAAAAATCCGAATTGGATAAATTTCGAGGAGCTTCCCGAGAAGGAACAGATCATCGGTGTCCTTCAGAAATACCGAATTCGGAAGGTCGTTTTTGGCTATCGCATGGAATTGCCGGAGGACTTATCAGCTCATCTTCCGATATTCGAAGGCGTCGAGGAGGTTGCTCTTGAGTATAGCTATCAAGGACGCTCAAAAGGAACATGTGAAACAGCCGCAGACTACGAGAGGATACTCAATTTCTTTCCCAATCTCAGATCTCTGAGGCTTTGTGCCATGCCTATGGAGCTCTCATTTCTGAAAAAACGAAAACTCGACATGATCGACCTTCACTTGAGTAGAGGTTTTGAAGACTATAGCGAAGCGGACTTCTCAATGCTTTCAGATATTTCCTTTGCGGAAGTATCTATGTCCACCTTTAAGGATTTGCATGTCACGAACCTGCCGAGAAATGTAAGCCTCTTTGTGCACTGCAATGATTTGGATGAACGACTGTTTAGAGAATTGACGGAAGGTGTGCAGATAGGTGTCCTGATTCTTAATATCGACAGCAGCTTTCTGATAACCAATGACGATAAGAAGGGTAATAGAAGCATTACGGCAAGATTTCTCGATTTTCACGATTACTCCCGCGACAAGTGGGAGGAGAAGGAAGAATCGAAATTTATCGAGTCGCTTTTGAAGGAGTCACCAGACATTCGTTACCTTTCTTACGATTCCGCTGATGGGCTTACTGAGATGGGTAAGAACGGAAATCTGAAAAACCTGCTTCAGGTTATAATGTCGTTCAGATGGGAAAATGATGAGATTTTGAAGGTGCTTGATGTTCTTCCCGAGTCTTCGTTAATCGAGATATATGACTATTTCTCCCCAAGCGATAATACCGAACTGCTAAAAGTCTTAAGCGAGACAACAAGAGAGAATTCTATCGAAGTACTCACGGAAGGGGAGCGCCCCGGAATAGAGCAAATTGATGATGATGGCAATCGCATTTATGTCGAGATGAAATCTTGGCAAACGCAAAAGCGGGTAAGGACAAAAGGCACTGGCAACATAATGTTCCGCTTGAATAAACATATGGACGATTTCCCTCTGCTTTATGTCTGGCGGAGCGATTGGTCAACAGGATTGTATCCGCACCACTACTGCACCGATCGTTACGATTACTTCGTCGCCAACTACATCGATTACCCGCCTGACTGGGTATTTGGGCCGGATGAGTAGGGGCAGTTACATGAACGCCGACACCCTCTGCACATCGAAGCTCTCTAATGGACCCTTCCAGCGTGCCATTCCTGCGTCTGCCAACTTGCAACAATCTTGTCTCTGTGGTGTGGAGTGCGTGAAAACAATCGGTAGAGAGGACGATAAGCATGAAAAGGTGCAATAGCGGGCTGATTTCCTTGGTGTTCATATGTCTCTTGTCCACCTTCAACACCACATATGGAGACACTGTGGTTTTCTCAACCAGCGAAAGGCGGTATGAAATCGAAAGGGATGTGTGTGATGATATTACTGTGGATATATTGAACAGGGATACAAGGCATTATGGGATAAGTTGGCAAACCATCAGTAATGTATTTGTTCCTCAGGTAGACGATTTGATCTATCTCGACATGTATTTTCAAAGCGCACATTTCGATAAAATCTTCTTTCTTTGGAATAGCAATAGCGAACAGGTGCATGTGAAGAAGAAATGCGCATTCGTAAGCGATGCCCTATACGGTGTCCATGTGGATTCAGTTGATGATATACCTGAAAGCGAAACAGCGACATATATTGAACTGGGATGCAAACTCACGATACAGATCGCGGAACTAATTGGAAAAAGCATGCCAAACATCTCAATAATTAATTTGCAGTCGGGTGCAGCAACAGAAGCCATCGCATTCCTGTTGGCATCGCAAAAAATACGCTATGTAAACAATGATTTTTTGAAGAGATCGGAGGCATTTTTCTTTAGTGATTACTCAGCACGAAACGGATACGAATTACGGCTTGGCATGAGTATACATGATAAAATCGATGAAATGGCGAAGAATGACGAGAAATGGTTCAGCGACTACTATCGCGCATTGTTTAGCTCCAACTCGTTAATGTATATTGATGTCACATGCGCATCGGATAATATTAACGAATATCTTAACGAAGCGAAACCAAATGTATTAGGTGTGATGATAAATTCAAGGCTTGAGATAAGGACAATCATAAGAATAATAAAGAGTTTGCCAAGTCTTAAGGGTTTTATATATAGATATGATAAACCGATATATTTGCCGCGAGAACTCAGAGAAAATAAGAAAATATTATACTATCGCGGGATGACTGTTGAAGGTTACGAAGTGAACTGGAGCAATCTCGTTGCCTGTGACGCAACGCAGGAGCTTTTTCTTAAAATGCCGTACAGTAGATATTTAGCTGATGTATATTTGTGTTGGTATCGCTACAATGTAGAAAAGCTTCCAGGAATGCTGAGGTGTGCAGTCAATTTAGTTAGATGTAACTACTTTAGTGGTATCGGTGGAGTGAGTGAGGTATTTGGTGGTATATTGCCAGTCAGATTGCGGATTCTCCGGGGCATTAGACTTATGATAAATAATGATAATTATATATGGTTCTCTGAGAATATCGAGGAAATGTATGGATGCGATGTCGGCTTCAAGCAAGGAACACATAAACTCGGGTCGCGGAAGAGAATGCTTAAACGAATTGTATTTGACATAGCTTATGAATGCGGGATATATTCGCCAAGGCAGTTTGTGAATGAATATTGTTCGAAGGACGAAACTGAATTGATATTTATATCCAACGAATGCTATCCTGTCGACACAGAAATCTATATAATATCGAAGGAAATCATCCTGCCCGCAGATGTAAGTTCGGCTCCGCCTGAGGGAAATATAAGGTATATAAGACGCAACACATACTACGATCCTGACATCAGTTATTATTATTCACCGGATGATTACCTGCTTATGCTGTTGCACCTTAGGTCTGTGTTAGCTATTGAAAAGGATAAGTGAATGAAATGCAGGGTTACCAGAAGCCTACACCAATTGTACATCATAGAATCAGTGAACAGGCGCATAGACCACTTATAGCCCTCGGAATTGGTGATTAATATGAAGCAAAAGTACTTTCTCATCATAATAATATCCAGCATTTTGTTCATCTATACTGGTCTTGATGCTGATGAAAACATAAGAGGCTATTTAGATAAATACAATGCGATGTCGCGCGATATCGTTCCCAAAATAAAGCCGATATCCCTACCTCTCGATGACCAAGTTGTCGAGCGTGTTAGGATGCTCTTTGAGACATACGGGAGCAAGGCTCTTGTAGAGAGTTTTCGGCAGCGCGGTTTTGTTGTAATGCGTAACATAGAGAGTTCAGACTTCCAGGGCTTTCTGCAGTGTTGCAACACAAAGGGATTTCCCGTAATGTTGACATCCGACCTCGCTTTGTATGCGACATCAACCGTTCTCGGCGAAATGTCTCGGTATTATGCGTGCGAATACCTGCCCAAAAAGCTGAAGAGTCTCGTTGATGGAATGGTGACACATTTTAGAAAGGACATTGAGAATACTGCCTGCAGCAGTAAAGAGGCGATGCTCTTCGTTCGCAGGTATATCGAGATTCTCGATTTGCTCGTTAACGGCAGAACGATATCAGATGACCCGCTTGTTGCAAAAGAGATACTTTCCGTGATGCATGCCAAGTACGACGGAGGTGATATTCTTGGCATTGTCGGGCCAGATTATTCATGCTTCAAACCGCCTTCAATGTTTACCACCAGTACCCGACTTGAGGCGTATCATCGCGCAATGACTTGGCTGAAAGAGAGCCGCTTCCTAATTAAGTTCGAAGATCCACGAAGGGTTCTGAATGAACAACCAACAGATGATGAACGGCTGCGAACCGAGGCTGCCTGCATATTGTCTATAGTGTTAACATACCCTGATACAAAGAAGGACTTTGACGATATTCGAAGGCACATGCTTTACTTGTGGGGACTTTCCTATCCTTTGAATATAGAAGTCCTTGCCGAATATCGGAGCAAATTCGTGACTTCGACGGGCAGCATTGTTTTTGATAAGAAGACCCTCGATTTGATGATCGGTGAGCTTGTCGCGCGTTATCACGCACAGAGAGCAGAATATCCTCATCATTTGTATTCGTTGTTTCCGCCGTCGCGTGAAGCCGATCTTTTTTTGAATTCACCGGGATTCAGCATACTTGACAGCTACGCCTCACTTGACGAATTCCTGATGGAGTCGCTAAGTTGGCCTAATATCGGCGACTACAAGTTCAAGGAAGACGCCGAAGCAAAGCTCCGCTATCGGGTGGGAACGCCGATTGATATAATGCAGCTTCTCGGCAGCACACTTGCAAAGGATAGCATTGAAAAGAGCGGGAAGTCTCAATATGAGAATTACGCCGATGCACTGAATAGGTCAAGGTCGCTGATAGCAGACTGCAAACCGAACGAATGGCATGCCACATTCGGTCTTGGCGCGCTGGACGCAATTCGTACCTTGTTCGTTGAGTTTCCCGAGGGTTACCAGTCGTTCCAAAGGCATCCGAACTGGCGTGCGAAACGGCTGAACACCGCTCTCGGGGCGTGGTGCGCCTTCAACTACGATAGAACATGCAATGATAGGCTCGATATGTCTATATTCCAGACAGATCCCAAAATGCCTGACGGACTTACAGGTTATGTCGAGCCGGAGATTGTGCTGTACGAGAAGTTGATCTCATTGCTCGATCATGTGCCGGAAGTATACAAGTCGCTGGATATTCCGCTACCCGACAGGATTCGCTCACAAATCGACTCTGTAAGAAGCCTTGTCGCGCAAATGCTTGAGATTTCGATAGTCGAAGTTGAGGGTAGGGACTACAGGGATTTGATGAAGGCATTCCTCGCCAGTATTGACAGTAAGTTCCGGGGAATCGGACTGAATCTCACATCGAAGACGAAATATCAGGAACCTACGCTTGTCATTCGTTTGAAAAGCCAGAAACTCCGTGAGTACTCGAAATTTGTCGGCGTGAATTATCTTCTCCCAATGTTCGTTGCGGTTCGGACATATGAAGGAGAGATCGTTCCTATGATGGCTCCATTCTTTGACTATTACGAGCTGTGGAGCATCGAATCCGCGGAAGATATTCTGGAATGGTCTGAGAGACTGCAGATCTCGGTTCCGCCCGAAAATGAGTGGTTTTCGCTGTTGAAATAACCACAGCACAATTCTGCGATGACGACGACAGACTTTGAAAATCTGAACTGCGTAATTCGGTCGTTTACAAAGCAACCAAGATGCATGCTTAAGCTTCTATCATACAGTCTAAACGAATTTGGCAACGGTGCCAATGGGTTGTTTAGTGCCGTTTCGATTGCCAAGGGCGACCACTTAAAAGCCCCGATTTTGCACCTTCCCCTAACGAGCCCCACGCAGCGCCGGCTTGTTGACTGTCGCATAACCATGGCGTATAATGGTATGGGTTCAGTCCATTCTATGAGGTGGCCAATCGTCATTACTGTCATCTTCTTCATATTCAATGGCAGGAACAAAGCGAATAGAAGCGATTCGCGATATCTGCCCGATCCACCGATTGTTACCAACCGATTGTTACCAACCGTGCCACATTCTCCGGCAGGTGGTGCGCATGAATGATCTCTTCTCCGCAAGGCTCGCATCCCTCCTTTTTGTACTTGTCATGTTCGCAGCTATTGTCTCAACCGCCGAGGAACAGCCGAATGTGCTGATGAACTGGGACGAGATTCAACGCGTGGCGGTAGATATTACCGGCAAGGTAAAGGTGCTGCCCGGTGATATACTGAAGTCGAAGACATATAGAATCGGCGTTGATGAAATCCCCAAGTTGCCTCATCCGCACAAAAAATGCATAGCAGAAAAGGGTTGGGAATCGTTTCCGAATGGAGCAAAAAGCCCCGTGTTGAGTTACTCAGAGGAAGACATATGGTTCCAACTAAGGCAAGAAGTGTATTTTCTTAATCAATATTGCTTGAAAACGCTATTTGCTGGGCATTTCCCTGAGCCAGATAAAAAGGTAAAGAAGTACACGTTCTTCAATGTTGAAAGACCAGATAGAATAAGTCCGAAGTATCCAGTATTCGATAAGTACAACTACATCCGCTATGATCGTCTCAAAGGAGGCAAGTATCCATACTCTGATATTAATGTAGCTGCCGTTTGTAAGGCAGAACTTGTGACATCCAGTAACGATGGAACAGAAACTAAGCAACTCCGTGAAGTTGATGGCTTTGAAATCATCGGTGCCTGCACTGATGTATCGGGTGATGGAATTGTACGAAGGAAGATTTGGGCTTTTCTAAAAAGGAATTTCGACGACTCTGTTCTGGCATTAATTGATGTAAATGGCAATACTCGATCTTATACAATTGCGTTTCCAAAATACGGAATTAGGTGGGATGGTGATGTATCCTTCTTTCAAACATATCCCAATATTTTGCTTCGGGACCTCAATTACGGTCGGTGGAAGGGTGGAAAACGGATGACCGACA
>CAZNBY010000052.1:0-16463 GCA_964571525.1 uncultured Planctomycetota bacterium | reverse complement strand
CAACAGAAAACGATGAGACCGCGAGTGCAACTTGAATGTCTTTGAAGAGGATGAGCCTTTCATCTTCTCCATGTAAGATGGAGAAGACCGAAAGTTCCAAAAGAATAAGCAAGAGCAAACACCTGATCTTCACCTTTTCGCACCCCGCTACTATCAGACCTTATCCACCAATTCTCATCGCGGTTTGACGGGTGTCAATGGATTTCTTTAGAAGTCAGTTCATCTCCCAATCGCCCTGTGATGGGCGTTACAAAGAGTTTGACGAGTTGAGGATTTTCGACAGAGGAAACTGCTTGATCAGATGAACAGCAGGTTGCGATTATTGAGGAGCGACCTTGATGCTGCTCCCCTACCACTCCATGGTCAGAAATCGCTCGAAGAGCACATGCCCCGCGCCGTCGTCGTGCGCTGTCCGCACAATATCGTCAACATTCACACCAATCGAGGCGAAATCATCCTTATCAGCGATAAAGCAGGCGTTGCCAACAGCAAGATCCATCTCAGGATGAAACTGAAAGCCCATCACTTTTAAGTGGGGGACATAAACCGCGTGAACATCACAAAGAGGTGTGCGCGCAATGACGCGCCAGTCGGACGGCAGGTTGCAGATCTCGTCAAAATGACCGACGAATGTGCGAAACGGATTCGGCAACGGTGCGAATACCTCCGCGCCATCGCTGCTGTAAGATACTTCGAGCCAGCCAAACTCGGGCTTACTCGCCCGACGCACACTGCCCCTGCCAAGCAAAGCGCGTGCTATCATCTGGTGCCCATAGCAGATGCCCATCAATGGTATGCCAAGCGATACAGCCTTGCGCACAAGTTCTTCAAGTGGCGCGACAATAGGCTCGTCGGCAAGAATCGAGTATGTGCTGCCCGATATGACGATGTGCGAAAACTGGGATACATCCGCTGGAACGGGTTGACTGCTGAGCCTTATGTAAGTGTGGCGCACGCCCTCCGGCAGCATGTTTGGCGCGTTGAAGGGCGGCAGATCGGCGCGAGGTTCGCAATCAAGACACAAGACATTAAAACGCCGCATAAATTCTCCAGTTAAAAAGGCGCACCGCGAGCATTCGCAATGCGCCTTACTTATCGTCTATAACAGACTACCCGCGCATCAGCCCTCTAACGAGCCATACACCGGTTTGCCGTCAATCACCGTGGCCTTCACTGTTGACATGAAATCGAACGGATCACCGTTGAAAAGCACGAAATCGGCGTCCTTCCCCTGCTCTATCGAACCGAGCTTGTCGTCCATCTTCAGAATGCGCGCGGCGTTTATAGTAACAGTCTTTAAAGCTTCGTCGTGCGTTAGCCCGTGCCGTACACACAGGCGCACATCGTCGAACAGGTTGCCTATCTTCTTTACAGGCGCGTCGGTCATAACTGCGAAGTGAACGCCCGCATCGGAAAGTATGCGCGCCGCATCCATTGAACCATCGCGTAGCTCGACCTTCGTCTTGGAGTAATTCAGCGGCCCGATGATTATCGAAACGCCCTTTTTCGCGATGAAGTTGGGTATCTTATGCGCCTCGGTCGCGTGCTCTATGTCAATCTCGACGCCGTATTCCTCAGCGATGCGAATGGCGGTCTGAATGTCGTCGGCTCGGTGAGCATGGGCGCGCAAAGGCTTCTTACCTTCAAGCACTTCGAGTATTATCTCTTTTGCGGCGTCGCGCTTGAATGGGGGCTTAGGCTCGCCATCTTTGGCGGGCTTCGATATGTGGAAGTCGCGCTCTGCCTTGTAGTTCAGGGCGTCGTTGAACGCACGGCGCAGGGTTGCGGCAACACCCATTCGCGTTGAGGGCAGCTTGCCCTTCGAGCTGTACACACGCTTGGGATTTTCGCCAAACGCGCACTTAAGACCTACATAGTCTGTCAGCACCATCTCTTCGAGTATGTTGCTGCGAATCTTCACGACTGCCATCTGCCCGCCGATGACATTCGCGCTGCCCGGGCCGATGCAAAGGGTGGTTATACCGTGCGAGGTTGCGTCGAGAAAAGCCTCGTCGTCGGTGTAGATACCGTCAACGGCCTTAATCTCGGGGGTGATTGGGTCGCCGTACTCGTTTCCGTCGTTGCCGATCTCGCCGACGCCCTCGTTGAACACTCCGACATGGCAGTGCGCGTCAATGAATCCCGGGGTAAGGCTCGCGCCCTTCATATCGAAGGTTTTAACGCGCTTTGGAAGGATATCGGCCTCGCCGACAAGTTCGAATTTTCCGTCGCGCACAACTACGACGCCGTTCTCAATAACGCCACCGGATACAGTGAAGATTCTGACATTCTTAAGAGCATATCTTTCTGACATCTTGCCTCCTAATCTTGCCGCAGTCAAGCGGCGTGCGGGTCAAGGTGAACGATCACATCGGTGATTTCGAGCTTGGACTCAAGCAACTTGTCCTTTACAGCATCGCAGATCTCGTGCCCCTTTGCGACGGTTATAGCGCCGTCAACCTCGATATGTATCTCGACTGCAAGGTCTGAGCAGCCCACATAGCGGGTGCGCACTACATTGACTTTCAAAACGCCGTTCACTGCAGCGGCAATTTCAGTGATAGTCTTAATCTCCTTGGGCGACGCGCCGGCATCCATCAGCTTCGATATGCCCGGGGTAACGATCTTGTAAGCGGCCTGCAATATGAACAGTGAGACCAACACCGCGCCCAGATGGTCTAAAAAAGCCCATGACGGGTCAATTTGTGTGCCGGCGACTGCAAGGGCGACTGGTATCGAGCTTAACGCATCTGAGCGGTGATGCCAAGCATTGGCAATCAGCGGAACGGACTTTATGCGCTTGCCGACTGCAACCGTCCACCGGTACAGATACTCTTTTACAATAATCGAGACGAGTGCGGCGATCAGCGCGATGAGCGCAGGGGGCTCGCTGTGGCGTTCGCGCAGGGTGGTAATGCCGTTGTAAAGGATGCCGAGTGCAACCGCGGTAAGAACCACGCCTATTGCAAGCGAGACGAAGATTTCGAGCCTCTTATGCCCGTGCGGATGCTCTTTGTCGGCGGGTTTGTTCCAATAGCGTACGCCAATGATTATTGCCAGATCGGTGGTCATATCAGACAGGCTGTGCACAGCGTCTGCAACCATCGCTTGGCTATGGCCGACGAAGCCGCCCGCGAACTTGAACGCGCACAGAAACAAGTTCGCAATCATGCCTATATAGGTAACGCGCAATATCTGCGCCGTGGTCGAAGTGTTAGGCAATCGAAGCCCTCCAATGGGTATTATAGCAGTCTTGCGGGATAAAAAAAGCGAAGCGACTATCAAGAAACTCTCTATCTCGATTCCTAATGATCCTTGCCAGAATCATGCAAACCGATGTCCATTTATCTGATGGCTCGTTTCCATACACAGACTCTCTTCTTTTGAGTATTCTGGAGTTCACCTATTTCAAGGATTCGTCTCGCCGCCTCATGTGCTCTAAGTACTTGTCTTTCAAGGATTTAGCTCGACCCCTCAGGTACTCTAAGTATTCGCTTATTCCATACACAATAATCTTTCCTTTCTTAAACAAATCATATTCGCTATCCACCTTATTGTTATACTCCGAAATGGCGTTCTTACACATTGCCATAATACTTTCTTTGCTCACTCCAGTAATATATCGCACAATTATGTCATTGTCGTCATAATACTCTTCTGCTTGCAGCTCCCTATTATCAGTTACAATTTCACCAATAATATCACACAACTGCTTAGCCTTGATAAATGACAACTCAGTAAAATACTTGTCTCGCTTAATCCACCCTCTATCACTAATTTCTGCATAAGAACGAAGCAGACATCCATAGCGTATAATATTTATAATATTTGCGTTTTCACGACATACCTCCCTCAGATCCTCTTTCATCAATATTGACTTTGTTTTGTATAAGAAAACATGACGACCATTCTTCTTTTTTTGACACATACGCATACATGATTTCGTGTCATTAAATATGATCATGATGTTTCTATAGACATCATACTTGATATAATTTCCACCATTTGTGCTTTTTCCTCTTCTTTTATCAATGATATCAGGAATACCACAGAAATGCCCGCGAATCTGCGTTTCCCAGCTGATTCCGCTCATCTTCATATATGGATACAGTATTTGGACAACACGATACAAAAACTCCGATACTCCCTCATCATCATTTCTATTTTTAATGCTTGGCAGCTCAATACTGATATTATTCACAAAATCATTAATATATTCATTATCTTGACCATATATTCTTAAGGGTAACACCAATTCAACCCATTCCTCTAATTCCTTCACTATTGTTCTCATCTGCTCCCTCATTATATTTATATTTTTTGCTTCCTTCATCGACTTACACATTTTTAAGATGTCATCGCTAACGCCCTTTGCGGCAGACAGAATGAAATATCTGCAACTTTTAATGATAGGTATATATGGCGCAAATATGCTGACATTGATTTCTGTAGTCTCTAATGCCAATTTCATACCACTACCTTCTGCCTTTATATTCTTATCATTATTTTTGAACTCATTATATAACGTACGTAACACAACGCTAATATGCAAACGCGGTGTAAACATTAAAGAACACATCATGGCATTATCAAAATAGCGCATATGTCCACATTTCACGTAATTCACGCCGGTCTCAATACTATTCATATCCACATCTGGGAACAACGAAATTCGCCGATCTGCATTAATAATGTCAAGAAGACCGCACAACTCGAGATTTGAAAGCGGTCTAATTAAAATATAAGGTAAATCTAGAAGTATATCAATATCATGAGGTGAGCTGAAGATATCTATATTGTCATAGAAGACATGTAACACCTCGGAGATGATGTTTGTGTAAGCCAAATTGTGATAATGTTTATAATTGACAGCAAGGTGTGGTTCATTATTTATCACATATAATGCTTGCTGAATTTCACTATCTGTTGCGCCTGGAAACCAGCTTAATTCTGCAAGCAGCCTTTTTTTCGGGTCGAGCAGTTCAGTGCGTGCCTTCTTGCATAATTCATCATCTATTTCAAGACTTCTACTTATGGATTTCGCAATAATTTGCTTTCTATTATCTCTCGGACTTACGCCTAATATGTAGAATGGATTATCTTGAATATTCATAAATACTTATTAGAATCCTAATTTTTTATTTGTGCTTTTTATGCTTGACTTTAACAACTCAAGGGAATGGCTAATGCTTATTTGGTCAATTCGTTCTTTTTTATTCCTTGCTGCTATTCGGCCTGATTCTTTGATCACAAACGCTACATCTGAAAGCGGGTGCCCTGTAAGCTCATGGCATATATCGTCGTATTGTATGTCGTCGGAAGTTGGCAACTTTGAAAGTTCCGATCTTAGAAGAGCCTCCACCTCTTTGAAGGATGGCATCTCGACCTCAATTACGTGGTCAAACCTCCCTCGTCTTAATATAGCTGGGTCTATCATCTCAATCATGTTTGTCATGGCAATAACAAGCACATTGTTTTTCGCCGCCTTTGGTATGAGACGCAGGAACTCAGCCACCTCTTCGACGTGGTGCATTTGTGCTGAGCCATCAGCGCTTCTATCAGCCAGGAACGCCTCCATTTCGTCAATCAGAATCACTGATGGCGAGCTGTTCATAGCTTCTTCGAACATAGATGCAATGAGCTTTCCTGTCTGGTGTATATATGGGCTGCCGATGGACTTGCAATCAATCGGGAACATCGGCCAGTCAAGATACTCAACTAAGCGTTCGACGGCATATGTCTTTCCACTGCCTGGGGGGCCGTGCAGAACAAAAGCGGAAGGGAACTCTGTTCCGAGTTTTCTATATCTCTCTTGATTTCGAACAATGTCAATCACAAACTCATTGAATATACTCTCTAACTTTTCACGCCCAGGTAGCCTGAAAGGTGCATTATGAGTGGATATATCATGCTCTACGCCAGAATCCTCTGACTCCTCTTTCTGTTTGTCCGTCTTCGTTACATCTTTGCTTGTATTATGCGAGGCATCCTTGCTATCATATGTCAGGCCCGATGCTGTCAGGATGTCTTTTAAATCCTGCTGCGTGTAGGTTGATGTCAGAAAGCCCATGCGTCGAAAAGAGTCTGCAGATATATGGACGCCTCCAGTGAGCCATGCACCAAGGATAACCTTATCACTCAAGGGTTCTGTTAAAGTGTATGTAGGGAAGAAACGAGATAATTTCTCGACATATATCGCGTCATGCAGAGGAACAGACGCTTCTCGCTTTCGTGTCTCGCGAATCGCAGACGCAAATGCAATCGCTCCATTCTTGTCTCTTTCTCCAATAAACCGGTCAACAGGCATGATCATACTATCAGGCGGCGTTAGAGCATAGTAGAGAATCTTTTTGCCAAACCTGAAATGCGTGAACATACCATTCTCAGCGATTTTGTCATCAATCCATCGCTGATAAAGACTTTCAGAGGTAAACAATCCAAGGCCACCTTGGTCGAGAGAGTATATGTGCCATTCCTCAGTTCCAAACAGCAACCTACCAAGGCTGATACTCTTATCAATGTTATAATGCATAGGCAACATTCTTTTCATTGCATCACACCTTAATTATATTTGCTCTAATCAACATGTCTTCCTCACAGGGGAATGTTCGTTCAATTCTATCAAGTCCACATATTACACTAAACAAGCCGTCCATATTATCCTTCTGCAAGCATTCATCACCACTTCTAATTAACTCACTGAACTTATTAGCGTCTTCATAATTGCCGGGATTATTCTTCCTTATCTTGTATTGTTCTATTCTAAACGACCCTTGGCGCCATAATATTCTATACTTTAATGAATTGATTTCCTTAATTATAACCTCTGCCCTACTGTCTTGCTTCTCAATTGATTGCTGAGCGTTCTTAACGAGGTTATTAAATGTCTTTATTTCATTTTCTTCAGCATACTTCTCAGACCGAATCTTAAACTGGTCAACTGCTCCATTAAGCTCATAAGATAGCAATTTTTTCTTGTTCAATTTTTCCATGTCAGCCACAATATCTCTTGCCGTCTTATTATGTTCTGCGGCATTAAGAACATCTTCATGTTCACCTTCACGTTTCGAGTCTAACAAAGATAGCACCTTGCGCATGTTTTTATATATTTCTTCTATTTCTTCGTTTCTTCCAACAACATTTTCAAGTTTCTGCAATCTTATCTTAATAATATTTGCATCATTTCTTATCCTTCTTGCTGCAATATCTGAGTTATAGTCAATTTCGCCTTCTTTTCGCGAATAGAAATTAATGTTCGACTTAAATACATTTCCGATGCACGGCACTGAAACAATCAGTTTTATAACACCAGAGGTAAGTACTTCATACTCACAAACGAGTTCCGCATTTTTATAAATAACACCTTCAAAAAAATCAATACCGTGAATTTTCATAACGCCAACGAATAAATTATCATCAACACAATCATTATGTTCGCCTTCCCAGAGTTTAAAGTTTATTGAATTCATTTCACCTGCCCTAAGACACTCTTCAGCTTTGAAGACTTTCCGCCCTTTAACTGGTAGGCAATCACCCGCTTGTACAATGTAATCAAGAGTTGGCAGAGCTTCTGCCGAGTTCCTTACCTCAAAGCCAATCGAGTGCGAAGCAGGAATCGTGTCAACAATTGCAGCGGTCTTGGTAATCACGATGTCCAGTTCTTCATTGTCCACAGGCTCTCCATTGTCGTCGAATACAAATAGCTGAAAGTGATTCTCGCCAAGAACATCAAGTGGAAGCCTGAATTTCGCGCCATTTATAAGAATCTGGCGACCAGAAGTCCATCCTGTCTGAAGGTTGTCAACTTGAAACTCATAACCTGTAACCTCACAGGAATTTGATACTGCAAGCACTTCCGCATGCGAATCCGGAGTCCTTGCATGGTAATTGAAGGTAAAGGTAAACTCATCTTCGAGCACAATTTGACCGCGAACATTTTTCTGACAGCAATCATCGCTATCCCAATCAATGGACTCAGCGAATATCGCTGCGCCTTCAGCAACGGCAGTCATCGGATCAAGACTAATATCATACATATCTTCATACGAAGACTTTATCTGAAGGGATTTCACTACTTCATCTCTTAATGGTTTATAATTTGTTGGACCACCTATGAAAATAATGCTATTGACATCCTTTGGTGCGACACCAGCTCTTTTCATTGTTTTGATACAGGATTTTATTGTGTCGCTAATTATACAGTTGGCAACAGCATTGAATGTCGCTCTTTCTATCGGGATTTCCAGATAAAATTCCTTCCCAATTGTATCTACAATCTTTATTTCGCCTTCACCCGATGTTATAAATGTGTTGTTTTTGGAAGAAAGCTCAATTTTTGCTCTCTCGGCGACAAATAAGGAATAAGAGAGAGCCTTATCCCATTCTGGATTTTGTTTTTGAACAGCATCTTCATGCCCAAAATTGTAATTATTATTAATCCATGGCAAAACAATTTCCTTCAGCATTTCACGGTCAAAATCTCGACCGCCGCAGACCTGAATTCCACCTTGCGCGAGAAGGACAATGTGCCCCCCTGATACCTCTGCAAGTGAAACATCGAACGTCCCTCCTCCAAGGTCATATATCAGGTATGTGCCATCCTTCTTCTGTTTGCGCATTGCGCTGATTACAGCAGCAACGGGTTCCATCATAAGAGCCACTTTTCCTATTTTTGCTAATCTGGCGGCCTCAATAGTAGCGTTCTTCTGCATTTGGTTGAAGGAAGCTGGCACTGTGATTACGGTACAGGTTTCCTCTGATCGCCTGATCTCCTCTGGAAGATAACCGTACAAAGTTCGGAGGATTTCTGCAGAACACTCTTCGGGTGTCAGATCCTTGTTAAGACATTCGATGTGGATTTTTGTGTTAGTACCCATAATGCGCTTGAAGAGCATCGCAACATTTTTTCGATTTACCGGTGAAGCGTCATAAGCACGTTTTCCGACAAAACGGTTTCCGCGCTTATCGAAGAGAATGGCAGAAGGTGTCACATTGTTCTGCTCTGGACTTCTCCAAACTCGAACATTCTTGCAGTCGTAAGAGCAAATCGAGCTGTTGGTTGTTCCAAGGTCAATGCCGACGAAGTAACTCATGCTATTTCCTCTTCAATGAGATAGTTCCATGGTGGACAATGATCCCCTTCTCATCAATAAGCGTGGGTAGAATCACATTGTCAATCACCAGTTCATCAGAAGCATCGAAATCGCCAATGTTGATTGGAGTTGCCGCTACTCCCGCGTCATAAGGCACGCCCTCAAGCTCTACAATACGAAGACCGGCGTTCACAGCCGTTTCCCTTATTCTGGCATCAAACCAATCGAGTCTACTTATATGCTTGTGGCTTTCTAATACATCATACTTCCCAATCATATAACGATACGACTTGCTCAGTCGCCAGGACTCACAGATGACATCAATCAAAGCGCGCAGAAGCTTGTCTTTGTACATACAAAGGTCGTCTGAAGCCATTATTGCTCACTTGTTGGGGGGGGGAACGATAAGCATCTATTATACTTGGAAAACACCCTATGTCAAGAACAGCCAAGCAGAAATCTGCGACATTTCCATGGAAATGAGCAATATCTGGAATGGATGCATATTCTACTAAGCTCAATTCATACAACTGAGCATCTAACTTAATGAACCCATGAACTAACAGCAATTTTCGCCTTCGCTTATGGCGTCGCTTCAGAACGCCGGTATAATGACAGTAACCTCTGAAGGGAGATGTAATGAGATATTGTGTCGCATGTTTGCTTGTGTTCACGCTGTTCGCGTTTGGGTGTGCCGAAAGCAAGCCGCCTAAGGGCACAGAGGCGAAACCTCGTGCTGATGGCAAACAACATGGGGATTTCAAACCCTATCCGGCAAGCGCGTGGTTTGAGTCTGACCCAGTACCTGAACCTTTGGGCGTAAAGGGCAACCCGCTTGACTATGCAGGTGCGAAGATCGGCCTTGATGTGCGCGGCATGGAGCTTCCGCGTGGGCACGAGGGCGCATATCGCTTCGCAGCACGCTTTCCTATTATTGACTATGTGTCAAACCGCCCACTGTATATGAAGGAATGGACGGAAAGCACCGCCCAAAAACTCATGGAAACAGCGCAGCAGAAAGGCGCAAATGCCTTTTGCGAGATGTTAGATGTTCTGCGCGACTGTGGCTCGCATGTTCGTGATGAATTGCCCGCTGAAACCGTTCCTTATGAAGCACCTACCGCACTTATGGCCGACACAAATTTCGCGCCGAAATACCTGTATTGGCTTTTATATCTTCGCAAAGCTTGGTTATCAAATTCACATGAGATAATGAAACTGCGCCAGAACTTGACACCTGAGGACATAGCATATTTTGAGGCGAACCCCGGGAGGTTTATCGCCCCAGACGGCAAGACGATGCCACCGCTTACAGGCGATGTTACCGGGCAATTGGAGTTCATTGAGCGTTCAAGGCGTGTGTCTTTTCAGTGCATCTTCGATGCGGCATGGTCAATGGCGAATTCTGTGGAAAAGTACTTGGACGCGACGGCGAAATTGAGCATCGAGGAGATATTCATTGATACTTCTCGTGCCAAAGAAACCTATATTGAGGAAACCCCGTTTGGGCGATTTGTAGTGGCCGGTTTTGGAAACGATACTCATACCGAGGATGCGGCGTTTCTAATTGACCTTGGGGGCAATGACCTATACACCAATAACGCTGGCGGTTCAGGCTCTTCGGCAATGAGGGTGACAGTGTGCATAGATCATCGGGGCAATGACATTTACCGCACTCCAGACCGCAACTACACACAGGGCTTCGGCTTCTTGGGTGTGGGTGTATTGGCAGATGCCGCGGGAAACGATATATACGAGGGCAAGCACTTTTGCCAAGGCGCGGGCATATTGGGAGCAGGATTGCTATATGACAAATCGGGGGACGACAAGTACATCGCACACGCATTCAATCAGGGTGCAGCCATATTCGGGCTCGGTATGCTATTAGACATGGCGGGCGAGGACTATTACGACACGGCGACACTGGGTCTGGGCGGAGCCTCGACGCTTGGTTTCGGCATATTGTGCGACATGGCGGGCGACGACCGCTATCATCTGAACATCGGCGCGGGAAAGGATGCCTTAGGCTCGGCTGGATATGGACAGGGTGGCGCGCTATCGTTTCGCTCGATGCCGTGGCGCGGCAAACTGACAGCTTATGGTGGTGTGGGCTTGCTTGTTGACGCAGAGGGCAACGACCGCTATCGAACGGGTGGCTGGTGTGATCAGGGTGGCAGTTACATAATGTCGCTTGGTGCGCTTTACGACCACTCTGGAAACGACCACTACACCGCGGGGACAGGCAATGGCAGCGGAATTCACATCACTAACGCGATATTGATTGACCGTGAAGGCAACGACATATACGACGGTGGATTTCGCACAGGTGGCTCGGGCGGTGATAGGTCGCCAGGATTTCTTATTGACTATGCGGGCGATGATACATACAGGGCGGGTAGTTCGAGCTTTGGCACCGGCTGCAAGCCCTTCTCTTATTCTCTGATGATTGACTATGCGGGCAGCGACAAGTACATCGCGCCAAACCCCAAAGACAAGATACTGATGAACAACTGGGACAGCTTTGGCGGAGTATGGCCTGAATCAGAGCCTAATCTGTGGCCGTATGCAATCTGCCTCGACCTTGGCGGTAAGGACGACTATAAGGTGCGCAACCGCGCCAACAACACCCAGCGGCACAGCTTTGGGCACGGCATTCACATTGACATGGAGTGGTCGGGCGATGATGTGATTGGAAAGGTTGAATGCCCACACCCACCCTACCCTGCGAAGTTCAGCGAGATCAAGATAGAGAACAAGGCGCATGAAACCGCGTTTAAGCTGCTTAACTCAGAAAATGCATTTGTCAGATTTTCGGCTGTTGGCATGTTGACAGCACTCGGCACAGATGTAGTTGAGGAGATTGTTGAGCGGCTTCTTGCGACAGACCACATAGGTTACCATCGCGACGCAATGGAGGTATTGCACACGCTGATGGTCAGCAAGCAGATAACAAGTGCACACGCAAAGCTGCTTGCAAGGCTGTTGGCCTGCAAAGTCGCAGAGACGCGCACTGTGATCGCTGATGACTTCGGTGTGTTCGTTATTTACGGAGCCGAGACGGAGTTGTCTGCTGCTTTGAAGGACGCGGACGCTTCGGTGCGCAGGTACGCGATAACCGCGCTGCTCAATCTTGGGCGCGCTTCGAACGATAAGGCTCTGTATTCTGCTGCCGACTTGCTTTCTGCGGTAAAGCGCATCGCCGAAAGCGACCCAAGCGAGGATGTGCGGCGTGTCGCGGTGCTCTATTTCGCCAGTTTCGCATCTGACGACAAGATACAGTTCCTGCTTGGCGTGCTTGAAAACGACAAGCACTCGGCACCAAAGGTGCTTGCGGCAGCGTTGCTCGCGAATAACGCGATAGAGGGTCAGACGGACGCAATTGTTGCGGCATTGCGCAAAACTGCCGCCACCAAAGACGCATATCTGATGCGTGCCTGCGGTAAGGCTCTTGCTGAATTGGGTTATGCTGAAGGCATTGATCTACTGATTGACTCGATGGAGTTCCCCTCGATAGACGCATTTTTTAACTACAACTACAACATCCCCAACTTTCTTGCAGCCTACACCGGTACAGATTTTTCCGAGGGCAACACGGGCGAGCGGTACAACCCCGAGAACTGGCGCAAGTGGATGGCCGCCAACCGTGATAAGCTCGACCTAAAGGCCAACATAGCTGCGCACCGCGATTTCGCAAAACTGCCTGCCTCGATAAGCACTGACGCAGACCTTGATGCATACGAGTTGTTTTTAAAACAGTATCCCAATCACACGAGGGCGCGCAAGGCTCTTGCAGGATATTTGAACTCGACCGCGTGGAATCTTGTCACAGCTCAGCGTGATACGCCCGCATTCGACGCGCAGAAGGGGCTTAGGTATGCGATCCGCTGCTGCGAGCTTGACGACGATGCAAATCACCTTGACACTCTGGCCGAGGCGTATGAGGTGAATGGAATGATTGCCGAAGCACTGAAGGTATGTGAGGACGCACTTAAGAAGTACCCGGGGAACGGTATGTTCACCGATCGGATTAAGAGACTGCGTCAGTAATAGCGTTTTCGAACTTAATGGTTGACATGCGGGGAGGCTTTTGGGTCTCCCCGTTTTACTTCCATAGCCTACGCATGCAATGTATCCCTCTTCATTGTACAACTAAACGCTTATTTTGTTAACGAACAAGGAATGGTTGCTTTCAGCTATCTAAAAATATCTCGGTAAACTCCAAGATTCACTATTTAATACACCCTCAGAAGTTAACATCTCCGTTTGGATTGTGGTTGCGGGAGGAGCCACATTGAATCTTTTGCCGATCAAGCCAAAGCACTCTAAAACCACGCATAATCGCGGCAAAATAACTTATATCATCTTTTTCTCTCTATATACAAACCTCAAACCTCATCCCTCATCCCTCCTACTCCCCGCTCCGACGCTTCACTTCGCTTCTTCGCTTTGCGTCGCTTCGCACTCGCTATTGCTCAGGTGGCTGACAAAGTCACCGCTGAACTATTGCAAGGACGATGCGGAAGCCGCGGAGGCCGTCCGTGAAGACGGGTGAGGAGTAGCCGCGTGTCGCACTGCGGCAGCTCCAGGCGGAGCCGAACCACGAGCCACCACGACCGACACGGTCGGAGCCCGACGACGGACCCAGCGGGTCGGTCACATCGCCTGATGTGTATTCTCCATACCGGTCCAAGCACCACTCATATACATTGCCGTGCATGTCGTACAGGCCCCATGCATTAGGCTTTTTTATGCCGACAGGATGGGTCTCTCCATTTGAATTGCTACAAAACCATGCATATTCTCCGAATCTGCTTTTATCTTCACCAAAGCAGTATTCAGTCGAAGAGCCAGCGCGGCAGCAGTACTCCCACTCAGCCTCGGTGGGAAGACGGTACTCCCAATCGGCTGGCAGGTTGCCCTTTGCCTTCTCTGTCACTGTGAGCTTTTTGCAGAACTCCATGCAATCTTTCCACGAGATATAATCCACAGGCAGGTCGTCGCCCTTGAAGTAGCTTGGATTATTGCCCATAATCATTTTCCACTGAGACTGTGTTACCTCCGTCGCACCCATGTAAAATGGCTTCGAGATCGTGACCTTATGCACTGGCTTCTCGTAACTATCTCCATCGTTTGAACCCATCATGAACGAGCCCGCGGGGATGCTAACAAGCTTGAGTGGCGATTTTGCTGCCAGATCCTGCACAGTGGCATCCACAACGGGCGGAGCGGTGTTTGGGTCAACCGACTTTTCTGAATGCTGGGCGAGGACGAGGCGGAAACCAAGGGAGTTGCGGGCGTAGCCGGGGGCAGAGTAGGTGCGAATAGCACTGCGGCAGAGCACTGCACGGTCAAGCCACGAGCCACCACGACCGACACGGAAGGATCCCGACGACGGACCCAGCGGGTCAGTGGCATCGCCTGATGTGTATTTTCCATACCGATCCAAGCACCACTCCCATAGATTGCCGTGCATGTCATACAGGCCCCATGCATTTGCCTTCTTAGTGCCGACACGATGGGTTTTTCTACCTGAGTTGTCATCAAACCAGGCATAGTTCTTCAGGATGTTTATTGCATCACCGAAGCAGTATTCAGTAGCAGAACCAGCCCGACAGCAGTACTCCCACTCAGCCTCGGTGGGAAGACGATAAACCCAATCGGCTGGCAGGTTGCCCTTAGCTTTCTCCGTTTCTGTGAGTTTTTTGCAAAATTCTATGCATTCGTTCCAAGAAACTTCCTCCACCGGAAGGTCGTCGCCCTTGAAGAAGCTCGGGTTGCCTCCCATAACCGCCTTCCACTGAGACTGTGTTACCTCCGTAGCACCCATGTAAAATGGCTTCGTCAAGGTTACCTTATGAACCGGCTTTTCGTCATCATTACCGTTGTATGAACCCATCATGAATGAGCCCGCGGGGATGCTAACAAGCTTGTAGGGCGATTTTGCTGCCAGATCCTGAGAAATTTCAGGCCCGGGTGTGCGAAGCATATCCTGGGATTTAAGAAAAAAGAAAACACCGATTGCAGCACCGGCGGTAACAACCAACGCTAGACAGATTATCAACAGTGATTTCTTCATTGTTCGCTCCAAGGCGACAATCTTAGTTTCTTGTCAGGCACAATTTATGCCTCTTGTTCATTGTATCAAAACCCAAAAACTGCATCGTCGCTTGCTAATGCTTCGCTCTCTTCGCACTCGCTATTGCTCAGGTGACTGACAAAGTCACCGCAAAATTGGGGCGAGAACGAGGCGGAAGCCGCGGAGGCCGTCCGTGAAGACGGGTACGGAGTAGGTGCGTTTCGCACTGCGGCAGTCCTTGGCACTGTCGCACCACAACTCTCCCGTCGCCATGCGGCGACGATCAGCAGGTATAGGCAGAGGGCGCGAGTGTTGATAATGCCTCCGTCAGGTGTTAGGACGACCGAACACAACGAATCTATTGACCAAGGATACACCAAGGTGCGAGCGTGTCAAGTGGGTTCTGAACAGCATCTCACACTCAAATTTTCGTGCAACCTCCGCCCCTGCGACTTCCGATGTACTGGATGCAATCTTCGCATGGTCTCGAAATTCGAGTGCTTTAACCACCCCATACTTATACAGTTACATATACCTCTTTTCAGGCAAAAGGTAAACAGAGAAATGGCCATTATCGCTCGGACTATCATTTTCATATCACTCAATGAAATACGAACTGCAATTATTCTGTATTTTCTGAGAAGAGTAGTCATTGAAATAGCACAAATGCCAAGATAAATCAGAGCGCCAGATATAACACGAAGGTGGTATCATGCCGTCTTCAAACTTTCTTACGATGTAATTTGCATATCCATCGGATGCATCATTCCGTATGGATGCAACATCATGGACTACTATTTCTTTAAAACAATCATTCTCTTCCATAAATCTGCAGTACCTATGTGGAGTCACAACTACAAAACCCATTTGCAACTTATTGCAGCCCTCCATTCGAGCTTCGACATAATATTGATCAAGCAAACATATTACTGCTTTATTTAAATATGGATTATCCGCAAATTCAGGATATGACAAGTATTTAGCCTGCACCTTCCCAACACCATCCTCACAAGAAACAATAATTGATGATTCGTCGCTTGAATAATTGTTCATTGTTAAAAACTCAATCATCGCACTAACTCTATATTCATCAAAGTCTCTCCCTTCAATGAATGCTTTTTCTATATTATCTCCAACAGAGATTTCAAGACGCTTTATTGACCTGTTCTCGCATATAAGCTCGATAGCATCAATTTCGTTGCTTGAAAACCAATCAATTCGCAATTCATTGAAGTTCACCGATTTCTCTGGCCAACCGTAGTAAAATTCTTCAAACGAATAATTTATATCACTCG
>CAZNBY010000051.1:0-18191 GCA_964571525.1 uncultured Planctomycetota bacterium | reverse complement strand
TCGTTTGTTAGTAAAATAAGCGTTTAGTTGTACAATGAAGAGGGGGGCATTACATCATCGCCGAAAATTTTCAGAATTTCATAATAGTGAAGTGGTATCTCCTCTAAAGGCGGTAGGGTGATCTCAGCATGCTCTTTCATACATTCATACAGACGGTCAATATCCTGTTGAGATGGACTATCTGGCAGTGATGTGTACAGTATTTCTGCTGGATAGTCATAAGGCGCAGATTCGGTCAAAGTACCGTCGCAGACGCATCTGACCGTCGAACGCCCAGCTTCGTCTTCGATAGAATACTCGACATTTCGGTTAGCTGTATATACTCTTTCGCTGATATACACCGCATATCTGTTGCCTTGAATTGCCCCGAAGCTGTTATCGAGCCCGGTTAAAAAGGTGGAATCGCTCCACTGCTCAGGCTTGTAGTTTGCCGAAACAGTCTGCGTTTTGCTGAATTCGAGTTGCGCGGGAAAAGCCGATGCTGTCACATCGCGTTTCTTCTGGGGTACAAACAGGATATCTCGGGTGTATGTACAGCAACAATCGCAGAGTCTGCCTTCATTTCCAACAGTGTCAATTGTAACCGTCAACCTTCCTCTCATGCCGTCAAGGTTTGGCAAGGAAACATCGCAGTGTACATCACAAATGCTGAGGGTAGATAAATTCTCAGATGTGAAAAATCCAAACCGTCCTGAACCAAGGGGGCGGGGAAGATCTGTGTGTTCCTTGATGCTTATAGCTGTATTATCCTTTGGGTTGATATGCTCGACTTTGTACGAAATCCTATAGTAGTTCTTCTCTATGTTATGAGCCATTTTCGAAGCACAATGAAGCCAGCCGTACAAGCTCACAACTCCAGCTCGACGGTTCTCATCATAGAAGCCTATTATGCAGTCATCATCGAACTCCGAGGCATTGTATTTTGGGTTGCCTCTTGGGTTTTCTTTGAAAAAGGTGTCTGAGATTTTATAGACCTCAACCTGTTCAATGCAACAGCAGTTGCCGTCGCCCTCTGCGCTGACATGAGGGTATGGCATCAATGATGCAAAAAGCCCAGCGAATATTGAAAGGCAGATAAGCAGGCGTACTCTCATATACATGCCCTGTTGATGAGTGAATATGTAGCGAGTGTGCATTCTAATCTACTCATAGTCATGGCAAAGCTCCCTTATCTTCTGTGCGTTTTTGAGCCATTTTGCGTCTCTGTCTGTCGCGTTCACATCACACAAAGCTTTCGCTCGATCAAAGAGAGGCTTATTCTTCTGCTCCTCCTTGAACTCGTATGCGTTCCACACCGTCCTTCCGTTGCATGATACGCCCGTCTTAAACAGCCAATTGTCCATCTCCCTGTGTATCAGACCCAGCTTAACCTCTGCAGGCATCTCATCCTCTGCAGGCGAAAGCTCGACAACACATACAGGTTCATCATGCCAATAAATATCGAAATCTGCTCGATATCTGCTAAGCACATATAGCTTCCAGTTGGTTCGTGCATACCTGTAAAATACTGCAGGGACAAAGTAACGATTATACGCGTCAAGCGATAATGGCGAGAAAAGGCTCGGAATACCCTTGCAAAATCGTTTTCCCCAGTCGTCGGCGATTATCTTAGCCGTATCATCAGGAAATCTTTCTGCAGCTAAAGCCTTTTCTATCTTGTATGTGCGCCGATGCACTGGGTCGGCTTTTGCGCAGCAGAAGAACTTATAATTTACCAAATGATCCCCCGTACAAAGCAGATCTGATATCGAGATACCATACGCTATAATGACCTGCTTGCCAGTATTGTTTGTGATGATGTGATACTGTGGAAATATGTTGTCTGATGCTATATGCGTGTCAGTTGCGCCAAAATCGCAATACGAACCAGCAAACCAAGCTTCGCCCGCAGTTCCTTGGTCTATCAGCCTAAGTCTATCCGACTTGCTCGAATAGTCATACGACCGCAAAAAAGCGCGAAGTTTTTCAACAGCATGCCTCGATTCTGATAACGCATCGTCAGTAAGAAGGTATTCGCATTCAGACGACAGAATGGGGGGAATAGAGGACAAAATGTAGAACTGCCAGTTGGGAATTTGCCTGCATTTTGAAAAATCGTCCAAGATTGCGTAGAACAGATAGCCGATAAGAAAGTGTGCGCTGAAAGGTGTCTTGTTCCGCAGGCAGTCGCCCGATTCAATGAACAGGGGAATAATATCGCGAAACACTTCAGGCTCGCCATAATGCTCAACAAGCACTTTCATTCGCCCCTTATATGAAGGTGGGAAAGTGAACGCTTTCGACCTGAGCATATCTGCCGGCTTGATGTTTGCATAAGCCCAAGAAAGCAGCGCACAATGCCTGAAGAAGGTGTTATCATTTCTGTCGAAAAGAACCCGCCAGCTTGAGATTTTGTCGCGAATTGTCTCGCCTTGTATTGATAGCGCGTTGTATTCTTGCGCAACCTGAAGCTTTCCCCATCGAATCAGCTCTTGTGCATGTGGCGACTTGTCAATCTCTGCCTTTACAAACCTATCGGCCTGTGCAAACTTGGGGTGATATGAATGGGGCATTTTGTTAAGGATGTTAACGAAAGTCAGCAGCATAGAAAAAGCGATTGAGCGACGATTATCAATGTTGTCTCTGTCGGCGTTTTCGGGCGCTGTTCTACCCTCAAGCACAAGACGGATCAGCGTCATGTTCATCAACACCCATTTGTACGAGGGAAGATTGGCGCCCTTTCCACGCGATGCCTCCTCTTCAGAAGGCGACAAGTAAATATGCTCCCAACAGAACTTCTGTGTCAAGTAACCATAAAATGGTCGTGCAAACTGCGGTACTGTTAGGTTCGATGAGATTGTGAAGTCCTTGGGCACAGTGGTATATAACACAACTCTTTCATTCATGATGCTCCAGAATTCCGCAGCCTGCTGTTCTGTTGGATATTCGGGAAGGTCGAGGAATAGTCGCTCGCATTCAGGTATCAAATTGACCGGCAGCATCTCCTCACCAGGGCAGCGCAGTGTGATTGCATGAAGGAAGCATAATACAATCAATATGATAAAACATCCGGCAATATTTCTGTTGTCAATCATCATGCCTCCAACCACGCATTTGGATTCTTGTGCAACATCATTGCTCATATACATTAGTCTATGTTCAATCGTGATGAACAATCGCGGTAGCCACACCGATATGCCATTCCAAACAATTGTGACTCCCTCGCATACCGCAGGTTTCAGAATATCCCGTATTACTTGGCGGCTTCGCTGCTTACGCCTAATGAGGCGGGTTTTCCAAACTCGTGTATAATTATCAGTCATGTTGAACTCGAAACAAGCCTTAAGAGGTAGTTGCCAATGAAAGCAAGGCGGATCGCCCTGTTGATGTGTTTTGTTGCGTTGTTTGCAATATCTGCGTACGCAGAAGAGGTCGAGGCTGCGAAGAAGTCACCCGTGCGGTTTCTGACCTCTGATCCAATGCTTGTCCTCTCGGTGCCCGATGCAAGGGAGTTGGCTATTGCATGCACCACCACCGGCATAGGCAAATCACTAAGTGCGCCGGGAATGTGGGACCTTGTCGAGTTCACCCGTACTATGCTTGCCACAATGCCTGATATGAACTATATGTCAATAGAGAATACCGTTTTGGCGGCGTGCAGGCTCTTCACAGGTGGTGCGAACCTTGCTCTTTACTATCCCGAAGAGGGCGATGCTTACGCGGTGTTGGTGTTCGATAGCGCGGGTGGTGAGGAAAAGTTCGTTAGAACTGTCACAGACATGTTTCGCAAGTTCGACATTCCAATCGGCGCGCCGAAAGAGATCGCCGGCCAAAAGGTGTACAGCATATCTACGCAGTTCCATTTCTTTTATACCGAAGGCTGCGCTGTGTTAATCAACGACACAGACAGGGTCCCCTTGGTTGTTGAGGCTGCAAAGGGTGATGGATTTTACGGCAGCAAGCTCGATATGCAGATTGCGGCTGAAATGCTCCCCAACACACTGTTTTCGATATACACCGATCTGCGGGGTTTTAACCAACGATTCACAGTGCTTGAGAACGAGGACGAGGAGTTAATTGAGTTTGGTGGCCTGAACAAGGTGGCCGGAATTATACAGTCGGCTTCGATAGTGCAGGGCAGATTCCGCGAAAGGACCATTGTCCTTCGCGATGGAGAACCTAACGGTATCTTCGCAATTTTCGGCGACGGGGCGGTCAACAAGAGGCTCGAAACTGTGCCAGAACGGGCGTTTGGCTACATTTCACAAAGCATTGATTTCGGCAAGCTGCACGACTTCGCGCTTAAAAACGAGATGCTCTTTGACATGAACAATGATCTTGAGGATGTGCTGAAGTCGTTTCGCGATAACTACGGCATAGACCTGCCCGAGATAATTGGCAGATGCGCAAGTAAGGATTTTCTCGCATACTTTGAATTTCCCCCAAACGGATTCATTCCGAACTATGTGTTCGACCTGCACCTTACGGATGAGGCTCTTGCCGCAGAGACCTTGAGGATTTTGCAGGAAAAAGAGCCTGAGATCGTAAGGCGTTCGGAATGGAGGGATAACCTCTTCTATTGGATGCCCCCCAATGACTTTATGCCTTTCACTCTGGGGTTCATGACGCACAAAGGGTCTTTCACCGTATCGAACGGTCCGGTGGGACTGAAGAATCTGCTTGGAGCGAAGATTGGGGACAAAAACCTTGGAGCGCTTTCTGTCTATAAAGAGCTGTTCTCTCAGCTTCCAGATAATGGCATCGCCAACATGTTCGTCAATTTGAAGCTGATCGGCGAGAAGTTTGTGCCGATGATGTCCTTTATTCAAATGATGATACCCGAGGCGCATAACCTTGTTCTGCCGATATGGGAGGACCTTGAACCTTACTTCAGCGGCTGTGCTGCGACAATGACAAGGCGCGGCAATGATTTTGTGGTTGATTCGTTTGGCGACCTTCCGCTCTTGACAGTACAAATGGTAATCCTGTCGTCTATTATGTTAGTATGTACCGCTGCCGATTCCCCGTTTGAGATTATGCTTGTGCCACCCGGCAAGGAAAACTCGGCAGAAAGACTTATGAAAATATACCCGCTGCTTAAAGTCTATGCCGATAACCACGACAACAACTTCCCCCCAGCGCTTGATGACATTGCGAAGGGCATGGAGCTTGCTCTGTTTCAAGCTCCTGAGCAACGGTCAGATGTTGATCCTGCTGACATAGACGGCACAAGCGACTATTTCTACTTCAAAAAGCTCCGCTTCGGCATGGACATGCTGCTGATGGTCAACCGTATGCCCATACGCACAAATTTCAGGTATGGTATCTTCTGCGACGGCACCGTTAGGGCGCTTACGGACGCTGAGCTAATCGAGCTTGTGAAAAAATATAATGAGGCTACCGGTGGTGATATTGCGGTTGAAGACGGTTTTGTGTTTTAGGTGACGAGCGATGAACCAAGTAACGATTGAGACAAAACTCCGCGAGGAGATGCTCGATATAACCGGACTTGTGAACCGAAAGCTTGCTGAAATAGGTGCGTCGGACGGTTTGTGCGTGGTAAATTGTCCGCACACAACAGCGGGATTGGTTGTTAACGAGGGCGCCGACCCCGATGTATCGCGCGACATTTTGTGCGCGTTGAATAAAATCGTGCCGTCGAGCGGTTACCGCCACAGCGAGGGCAACTCACCCGCCCATGTGAAAAGCGCGTTGGTAGGCATATCGCAAACGCTGCCCGTCAAAGGTGGCAGACTTGCGATGGGCAGATGGCAGTCGCTTTTTTTCTGTGAATTCGACGGCCCTCGCACAAGAAATGTACAGATAGCATTCATTCCATCCAAATAGGCACGGTTTGATGACGAGATTTTACGATACGCATTGCCATATAGATATGGAAATCTTCGATGACGACCGCAACGATGTGATCAGCGCTGCGCTTGAGGCTGGCGTTCAGGCGATGAACCTTGTCGCCTCCACACTTGATGGCTTCGAAAAGGCTCGGTTGATCTGCGAACAAAACGCATGTCTGCGCCCGGCTTATGGTTTCTCTCCTTTCGAGGCCGACAAATGGCCAGAGCAACGCACCATGCTTGAGGAATATCTGAAAAGCGGTGCGGTAGCAGTCGGCGAATGTGGGCTTGATTATTACCATGATATTCACGAGCCCCAAACGCAAATGCGCTGCTTTATCGGGCAAATGGAGCTTGCAGCCGAGTTTGACCTGCCCGTGATAATCCACTGCCGTGATGCGTGGGGCGACATGAGGCGAGAGGTTGACGCGGCGGTGCATCGCAACGGCGATAGAACCCGAGGTGTATTGCATTGCTTTACAGGAATGCCGACCGATGCAATATTCTTCACCGAGCGGGGATTTCGCCTGTCGTTTGCGGGCAATCTTACATATCCATCAGCGGTGTCAATACGAGAATCGCTGCTTGCCGCGCCACCCGAATTCGTTTTGTTTGAAACGGATTCGCCTTATCTGCATCCAATTCCCGGGCGGGGCAAACGGTGCGAACCCGCCCGCGTTGTCTTAACTGTCGAGTATGCGGCGCAGCTTCTCAACCAGCCGGTTGATGTGGTCGCAGAAAGGTCTTTCGCGTCATCCTGCGCACTATTTGGGAGCATTAGATGAAATGTCTTGTAACCGGAGCCGACGGCCTTGTAGGTAATAGGCTTGTAAAAACGCTTCTTTCGCGCGGTGATTTCGTCATCGCGCTCGATATATCCTTTGCACTTACCGGTCTTACCGACGGTGACAATCTGAAGGTGCTTCAAGCCGACATCACCGATATTTCGGCGATACGCAATTCGTTCGAGGGTGTGGATGTTGTGTTTCATCAGGCGGCGCGCCGCAGCATTCCCGTCAGTTTCACCGAGCCTTTTGCCACATTTGAGACAAATGTGTACGGCACATCGGTGGTATTGGAATGCGCAAGGCAAGCTGGCTGCAAACGGTTTGTGTTCGGGTCGTCTTCATCCGTTTACGGCAACGCTGATGTGCTGCCTGTAACCGAAGACACTCCCCTAAAGCCGCAATCACCATATTCATCTTCAAAAGCGGCAGCAGAGAAGATAGTACAGTGCTATCACATTTCGTTTGGGCTTGAGACAGTATCATTAAGGTATTTCAATATATATGGCCCTCGTCGCGATTTCACCGCGCCTAATGTCGAGGTAATACCGCGCTTTATCGCGCTTATGGCGTCAGGCAGACAGCCGACAATCTACGGAGACGGTACGCAATCACGCGATTTTGTGCATGTTGACGATGTGGTAACGGCAAACATCCTTGCCGCCACATCGAAAACCGCAATAGGAAACACATACAACATCGCTTCGGGTGTCAGCTATACGGTGCTTGATATTATAAACGAGATAAACTCGTTTTTAGGCACTAATCTTGAACCTTTAATAATGCCCATCCGAAAGGGTGATGCTCTGCACACCGCCGCGGATATAAGCAGAGCGCGTCGCGATCTTGGCTATTCACCCGCGGTTACACTGCGTACCGGCCTTGAGAGGACTGCACGCGAGCTTGCAGGGAGACGCTGAGAAGATGACCGGACAATCCCAATCAAGCAACCAATCAGCATTCAAAAGGGTCTTTGTTTCTAAGACCGACAAGGTGCTTCACCAGTTCCTTAGATATATTTGGGTGGGCGCGACAACAACGGTGATAGACCTTGTTATCATGAACTTTATGTTCGTGTATCTCGGTTCAAGCGAGGTGCTTTCGGCATCGGTCGGCTATATGGTCGGAGTAGTCGCGAACTACTTTCTGTGTATCACATGGATATTCGAATCGGACAAGTCGCGAAGGATGTATGAGTTTCTCGGCTCGATGGCTATCGGCTTCATAGGGCTTGGTTTAAACGACTTGATCATCTGGCTGGGAGTAAATCTGCTGCCTAAATGGGGCCTTTTCTGTTCAACGCTCGACATGGTTGGCGTACCACAAAGCGATGTGGTATTTCTTAATGTGGCCAAGGGGATTTCGATAGTTACCGTGTTAGCATGGAACTTCCTTGCTCGAAAGTACATAATCTTCCGCAAGCGGCCTACGAACATGGGTTAGAGCGGTGTTTCACGACAAGCAATTTGACAAAAATTTCCCGCTCAGGGGTTTATTTAGACAAAACAGCACTGTAACATTTGACAGATAGAGTTTTGAGCGTACACTATTTGCATTAATGGTCAGCGAATCAGATAAAGGCAATCAGAAAAGTCCGGCTTCGGTTGAAGAGCCAAAGCAGGGTGGTACTACTTCCACCCGCTCGGTGTCGCATACCGCCTCAAGCGATTCTGGAAAGCAGTCCTCTGTCGTTCATACGGCAAGTGTGCTTCGTGAGATTGCGCAAGAGGGTTTTGAAGGCTCGTCTCCTTTTGTCAGGTATCGCAATTACCTTATCAAGAACACGATCAAGGGCCTTGCGCTTGGGTTCATCTGCGACTCATACCTGTTTGGCAAAGACTACTTCGTGTACATTTTTTCGGTTGTCTATTCTGCGTTTCTTGCTGACTTTGAGCTATTGAACCACTACTTGCAGAACCAGCCTGATGCGCGCATATTGATTGATAATCTCAGCAATCCCGAATACCTTTTCATTGGCGTTTTGATATTGATCTCATGCATAGGTTTCGGGCTGTGGGACGGCTGGCGAGAGGACAGGATTCGCTCGCTCGCGCTTAGAGACCGCGAACGGGGTGAACGGCTTCTCGGTGTATCGCAAAAGCTGGCAAAGATAAACGAGACGCTCGAACGGCTTTCGATAACAGACGACCTGACAGGTTTGTTCAACCGCCGCTACGCCAATCAACAGCTTTCGTATGAGATATCCCGCTGCCTAAGAGTAAGAAACCAGCTATGTGTGATGATGGTTGATATTGACTATTTCAAAAAGGTCAACGACACCTTCGGCCACGAAACGGGGGATATTGTCCTTCGCCAGTTGTCAATTATTATGGTTGAAGTTCTGCGCAAGGAGGATGTCGTCTGCAGGTATGGTGGCGAGGAGTTTCTAATCATTCTCCCTGGAATAGATATGAACGGCGCGAAGTCCGCTGGCAAGCGTCTTCTTGAGCATATTTCGCGCGAGTCGTTCTTCATAAACGGCAACGAGATTCCCATTACCGTCTCGATCGGTGTTTCGGCCACAGAGGATGAGTTGTCGGTTGACTATCTTGAGCTTGTGCGCAAGGCAGACCTTGCACTATACAAAGCTAAAAATGCAGGACGAAACCGCATGTGTGCCTATACCCGCGACGACAGGGAGGAATATGTCGAAATGTTCACCTTCCAGCCGGAAAAGAGGCTCGAGGAGCTTTCGGCGAAGATCAACGATCTGCGCATGAATCTGCGCGAATCCTCGATTTCGTCAATACAATCGCTTATCAATGCCATCGGTACCCGCGACTCAAGCCTGCTTGAACACATGCGCGAAACCGCCTATCATGCACGATACACCGCGATTGCTGCCGGATTGAAGGGTGACGATGTTGACACGGTGTTCCGCGCCGCTCTGTTGCACGACATCGGCAAAATGGGAATATCAGATGCATTGCTTACAAAACGGGAGCCTCTTGAGGCAAGTGATAGGATTGCGCTTGAACAACATCCCGAAATGGGCGCGCGGATTCTCGCTCCTTTAGGCTTTTTGCGTATTGAAGCTCAACTAATCAAGTGCCACCACGAGCGTTATGACGGGCTTGGATATCCCGAGGGATTAAGCGAAAAGAGCATACCGCTCGGCTCTTCGATAATCTCTGTCTGCAGCGCATTTGTATTTATGAAGACAAATCACCCGTTCCGCGAGGCGATGACTGAACGGCAGGCGACGGAGGAGATACGCCGCAACCGTGGTACGCAATTCGACCCCCGTGCAGTGGACGCATTCTTAGACTACATTTCGAACACGCAGCGCTTCATCAAATCGAACTGAAATGTTGGTTCACATAAATGAAAAAGGGCAGTCATCGAACTGCCCTTTGTCTTTTTAGAAGGCAAGGCGAATGCTATTCAAGCCCACCTTGAAGAAGATCAGCTATGCGCTTAAGGCCACGCTCAATGTTGTGCATCGAGGTGGCGTATGAAAGGCGGACATAGCCTTCAACTCCGAAATCAGCACCGGGCACAAGAGCGACCTTTGCGTCGTCAAGCACTATCGAGGCGAACGCAGAGGAATCTGTTATCACTTTGCCGTTTAGCTTTTTGCCGATAAGACGGTTCACATTGGCAAACGCGTAAAACGCGCCGGTCGGAGTATTGCATGAGATCCCCGGTATAGCGTTCAGCATCTCGACCATGCGCACGCGCCTCTTGTCGAACTCGACCTTCATCTCATCAATAACTGCATTATCCAAATTCAGCGCAGTGATGCACGCCTTCTGAACAAACGAAGTTATGCACGAGGTCGAGTGGTCTTGAATTCGCGACATCCCGTTTATTATCTTGTGCGGCGCGGCGGTGTATCCCATGCGCCAGCCGGTCATGCTGTAAGCCTTTGAAACGCCGTTGACGGTGATCGTTATATCTTTGAACGACGGATCAAGCGCGGCGAATGATATAAACGAGCCTTCATACACCAACTTCTCATAAATTTCGTCGCTTATAACTATGATGTTGCGTTCGGCGCAAATTTTGCCGATTGCTCGAAGGTCATCCGGCGAATACACCGTGCCAGTCGGGTTGTTTGGAGAGTTGATAATGATCGCGCGCGTTTTCGGAGTGATGGCCGCGAGAAGCTCATTTGGCGTCATGCGGAATCCGTTTTCTTCGCGCGTTGGCACAATTACCGGTCTTGCGCCGGTCAGTAATATCATGTAAGGGTAAGAGACCCAGTAGGGGAGCTGGATGATGACTTCGTCGCCTGGGTTGCATGTGGCCATAAGCGCGTTGTAAAGCGAGTGCTTTGCGCCAGCAGATACTATTATCTGAGATGGTTCGTAGCTAAGGTTGTTCTCTCGTTGAAGTTTTTCGACAATAGCCTTTTTCAGCTCTGGAATGCCCGATGACGCGGTGTACTTTGTAAAGCCTTCCCGAAGTGCAGCGACCGCCGCCTCGACGATGGGTTGCGGTGTGGGGAAATCCGGCTGTCCCGCGCCGAAACCTACGACATCAATTCCCTGTTTCATCATCGCGTTCACCTTGGCGGTGATCGCAAGAGTTGGGGATTCCTTAATTTCGTTCAGTCTTTCGGCGAGCATAACAACTTCCTTTCGAAGGGAACTCGAATTGTATCGTGAATTGCCAATGGTCAACAAAAAACGCCGTTTGGTCGGCATTTATTGTGCTAAGCGTATCGTGCGCAAAGCCGCAACCTATGGGCTTTTGCGTGCTTACATGTGCGCATCTCAACTCGATATTTGGGAGAAGCGGAGGCGCTGTTTTGCAGACATGAAAAGCCCGTTTTAGTGCATACCAATCAAAATTGGCGATTATCTGCGCCAAGTAAAATTTATGCTGAACAGCGAAATCTACATTATCTTGTTGCTCGCGCTTGGCCTTGCGGTGGATGCCGGCACGGTCGCGATGGGTGTCGCAATGCACCTTGGGCGCGCAAATTTCAGGCAGAAATTCAGGCTTGTGTTCCATTTCGGCCTGTTTCAATTTCTCATGCCGCTAATTGGATGGGGAATAGGCAGCGTGGGGCGTCATCTGATTTCTGAGGCGGCACCGACGGTTGCGTTTGTTGTTCTTGGCGCATTAGGCGCAAAGATGATCTACTCGTCGCTTAAAAAGAGCGATATCGAGAAAATCGAAGGCGATCCAACACGCGGATTATCGTTGATACTGCTTTCTGTTGCAACAAGTCTTGATGCACTTGCCGCTGGAGCTGTGCTTGGGCTTATGCAGACGAATATCTTCCGTTCTTGTCTTCTTATCGGCCTTGTGACGGCTGTCTTAACTTCAATCGGGATTTTTTTGGGACATCGAGCCTCGATGATCTGGCAGAAATATGCAACTATCGGGGGTGGGTGCCTGCTAATTTTGGTCGGTTTGAAGATTATGTTAGGATTCAGTTGACATATTGAAGCGAATGGATATGCTATTAGGCACGGCGCGGGTACTATCGAACGGTAAAATCCGCGCCTTGAATTTGCGCCTTGTGCATAGTTGCTTGCCTTATGACCAAAATATCGGTAAGATGGGCAAGTGCGTACTAATGCAAAGAGCGTTTTTTTTCTTGACATGCACCCTGTGTAAAATACAATGCCCAAATGGTTCTCCATGCGTATGCCGCTCAGGCTCGAAAAAAGGAGGGAGTAATGAACATCGCCGGCCGTAAGGTCGCCGTCGTGCTCACACTCGTGGCGGTCGTAACTCTCGTATTCGGTTCGTTTTTGCGCGCGGATGAGCAGAAGATCCGCGATGAATTCAGACTCGCAATCAACGCTTATGAGGAAGGTGACTACAAGCAGGCCAAGATACACTTCGCCGCTGTGCTCAACCTCAATCCCTCGCTCGAGTTGGCTGCGGCTCTTCGTGATTCGGCGACTCTTCGCTATTTGCACCAGATTGCTCAGCGCGAAGAAATCGGTCCCGACATTTGGCGTTTGATAAACCTCGCTGCGCAGTACGATCGCTTCCAACTTAGCGATCCTGAAAACATCAAGAAGCTCATCGCTCAGCTTGATGGAGATTTCGATGCGCGTCAAGTCGCCATGGCATCTCTTGTTAACGCAGGCGCGTTTGCGATTCCGTACCTTGTTCCTCACCTCGCCGATCCCAACGAAGAAGACGGCATGAGGAGCTATGCCTACATCACCGTCAATAAGATGGGGCTTTCCGCTATTCAACCTCTTATCGAGCTGTTGAACACAAAAGACCAGTTGCTCAAGAAGAATGTATGTCTTCTTCTTGCCGCACAGAACGATGTTCGTCCTATCCCTTACCTCTTGAAGATAGCGCTCGACAAGTCTCAGCTTGACAACACGCGCAGCATCGCCTCGATAGCTTTCCAGAAGCTCGCCAGCGTGCCGGTCAGTCAGGCAAAGCCGATCGAGACCTACTTCTACGATGAAGCGGTCCGTTATTACGCTGATTCGCCCATCATCCAAGAGGAAGCGTATAGCTCGTTTGGCGTTATTTGGCGCTGGGATGAGGAGACAAAGAACATCCTTCCAGTGCGTAAGCCCGTTTTCTGCTACAACGAAGAGATTGCGAAGATGCGCTGCTTTGATGGCCTGAAGGTGAATCCTAAGTCTGACATCTTCACTCCGCTCCTCGTCTGCCTCGGTTATTCAGAGCTTAACGAAGTTACCGACAAGCTCATGATGCTCAATCAGCAATACGGTCGTGGCGTTGCCGAAGACGACAAGTCAGAGATCGAAGAGGCTATAAAGAGCTATCAAGAACTTGAATCAGAAGTCCGTCGCGCAAATGTAGTCGGTCACCTTGTAGGTCAGAAGAACCTCTTTGCTGCGCTCGAAGTCGCTCAAAAGTTCAACAAAGTCGGCGAGATGGTCTCTATCATCAATGCTGTTACCTACTTGAGCGATGGCTCAATGCTTCCCGCACCCGGCGAACCGCGCAATGCGGCTTCTGCAATCATTGATGCTCTGTCGAACGAAAACGCCCGCGTACGCTATGAAGCGGCAATCGGCATCGCTAAGATGAATCCCGCAAAGCCGTTCGAAGGTAAAGAGAAAGTCGCATTGACCCTCGCCGCAGCTTTAAGTGAGACAAGCGACATCAATTTCCTTGTTATTGAAAACGAATTGAACCTGATGAATCAGTTCGTGCTTGTGATTCGCGGCGCTGGATTTGGTGCCGAAGGCGCATTCAGCGGCCGTTCAGGTCTTGCGAAGGCTGGCGTTTATCCGATTAAGGATGTCATCCTTCTCGATTACACGCTTAATGACGAAGGCGATATCAACACCGAGCAGGTCTATCGCAACCTTAAGGAATCTGCCCACACAATGAACATCCCGATAGTCTTCCTTGTTCCGCAGGAGAGTATTGAGGAGTTCAAGACAAAGTTCCCCGGTGACCATCCGTACATTCAGAAGCCAGTTGATGCCCCCGAGATGGTTGCTACTCTTCGCAATATTATCAAGGAAGGCGGATTTGACAATCCGTTCCGCGTAAGTGTAAATGATATTGCAGTTCGTGCGGCTCAGGCAATCTCTGAGATTAATCCTGATGCTACACAGATTGACCTTAAGCCCGCAATACCTACGCTGATTTCAGCCTTCAACTCGCGCCTCGACGCAGTACGCGTCGGTGCGATCAAGGCTTTGGGCAATCTTAAGGCCGCCTCTGCTCTTGATGCTCTTAAGGGCGTGTTTAAGAACACAGAAAACTCCTCCGTGGTCCGCATCACAAGTCTTCGCGCAATTGGCCGCATTGATCCCGCTGCCGCAAAAGACTTGCTCGAAGAGGCTATCGCTGATGAAGACTACGAGATCGCACTCGAAGGCGCTAAGGCGCTCGGACAGCGCGATTTCGATGTCGAGACTATCAACAAGCTCATCGAAAAATCTAAGTAATTAATCGCTTTCGATTTCCAAACGGGCAGGCGAAAGCCTGCCCGTCTTATTTTATAAAGGCGGCTAAAATACCGCACCTTACAAGGAAAATACGATGGATATCATCCTAAACCCATATAGCGGTGCCTCGGGCGATATGATTCTCGCCGTGCTATTTGACCTTTGCGGCGGATTGGATGAGGCTAATGCGTTTATACGCGAAATCGCGCCAGTTAGATTTGAAAGATCCACCGAAAAACGAGGTGGCTTGTCATTTTGCCGTGTTCAGGTGGTCTTGGAAGAAGAACCGCATTCGCATACACATTGGTGCGAGCTTCGTGAATTGTTAGAGCAAAAGGCTATTACTCACCCGAGCCTTACAGATGCAATCGGTGTATTCGAGTTGCTCGCAAAAGCCGAAGCCAAGGCTCATGGTGTTGAAGAGGACGATGTGCATTTTCACGAAGTTGGCGCGTATGACTCTATCGCAGATATTTGTGGTATAAGTTTCTTGATCAACAGACTGCGCGCAGATGGGTTGAAGAGGATTTTCACAGCACCGCTCGGTTGTGGGCACGGAGTGATTCATGCCGCGCACGGTGCGATGAGCAATCCAGCTCCTGCAACGCTCGAAATACTTGCACTTTCCGGCCTTCCATGCGCTTCCCGCGATACCACTCAAGAGCTTGTAACTCCAACTGCGGCGGCGATAATAGCGCATTTTGCAAAACCTCTGCCGGAGGGATACGGATTTAGGGTGCTGGCTTCAGCGCGTGCAGTCGGTTCACAGCCTTGGCACAAAGTCCCGAGCTTTTTCGAGGCACGATTGGCAAAGACTGAGGGTGAGTTTGAGAATGTAGAACTCGTCGAGACCAATATTGACGACATGACGGGAGAGGAGTTGGGAAATCTTCCGCGCATTTTGATCGAACGCGGCGCGCTTGACGCGTGGCTCGAAAACGGCATCGGTAAAAAAGGTCGCCCGATGACAATCGTGCGCGCACTTTGCGACTCGGATTCAGCTTCAGCGGTAGAATCTGCAATGTTCGAGGAAACAACCACGCTTGGGGTTAGGAGAATGAAGGTCAGGCGCAAGGTTCAACCACGCTACATTGCGACACTTGCCACTTCACTTGGTGATGTGCGTGTGAAATACGAACTGCATCGAATTGACCTTGCAAAGCCTGAAATGGCAGATGTCGCGCTTCTTGCCGCAAATGCCTCTCTGCCGATTCTCGAAGCAAGAAGGATTATCTGTGCAGAAATCCCTGAGTTGCTCGAACAGCACATAAAACAAGATGGGGCTTAATATGCTTTCGGTGATACAACGAGTATCAAAAGCATCGGTTACTGTTGACGACAGAATTGTCGGCGAAATTGGTTTCGGCTTGCTTGTGCTGCTTTGCGCCGTCGAAGGCGATACCACTGAGGATGCCGAAATTCTTGCCGACCGTATCTGCGGCTTGCGCATATTCAACGACGATATGGGCAAGATGAACAGATCTCTTGCGGATGTGAACGGTTCATTATTGGTTGTAAGCCAATTCACACTTGCGGCAGATATTAGGCACGGGCGAAGGCCCTCTTTTTCAGGTTCAGCATCGCCCGAAATCGCGACAAGGCTGTGTGATCGCTTCTGCGAAATCTGCAGAGAAAGCGGTTTCAATGTTGCTACGGGCGAATTCGGAGCGAGCATGTCAGTTTCTTTAATTAACGAAGGGCCGGTTACAATTTGGCTCGATTCGCGAATTTTCCCCATGAAAGGCCGTAAGTAGATGGTCGTCACGCTTTCGAATGTCCACAAAACATACGGAGAGCAGAGTGTATTGAAGGGTGTAACCTTCTTTGTCGGACCGCGAGATAAGGTCGCGCTTATCGGAAGGAACGGATGCGGCAAAACCACAATACTGCGCATTATTACCGGTGCCGAGACACCGGATGAGGGTTCTGTAACCCGCACAGGAAGAACGAGCGTCGCCTTTCGTCCTCAACAGGATTCGCTCGATTTAAACGCAACTGTCTATCAGGAAATGAAGGCTGGCAGACTGCATCTTATCGAAATCGAACACGAGCTTGCTGAACTCGACGAACTCATTGCCCGTTCCCCAGAAGAACGGCATTTGAAACGGCACGCAGAGCTTTGGAACTCCTACGAACACGCTGGCGGATTGACATGGAAGGAGGAGAGTGACCGCATCTTGACTGGACTTGGGCTTGAAGGGCGGGGCGATTCGCTTGTGCGCGAGCTGAGCGGAGGCGAAAAGACAAAATTGTCGCTCGCAAAGCTATTGGGTGGCAATTTTGACCTGCTTATACTCGACGAACCTTCTAATCACCTTGACCTTGATACGACAATTTGGCTTGAGAATTACCTGCGTGAATTTCCTAAGGCGGTTTTGCTTGTTACGCACGATAGGTCTTTGTTGCGCGGCACAGCAACTCGAGTAATAGAGATTGAGAACGGGCGCGCGGAGATTTATAACTGTCCCTTTGATGATTTTCTCGACGAACGCGAAATCCGCTGGGATACGAAAATACGGACTTATGAACGGCAGTTGGCGTTTATCAGAAAAGAAGAGGAGTACATACGCAGAAACATCGAGGGTGTCAACACAAAGCAGGCACAAGGTCGGCGCAAGAGGCTTGAGCGTGTCGAATTGCCAGATAGACCGCATACTGTTAGAGGCTATCGCTTCCCGCTCAAAGCCCGCTCGAGAAGCGGTGAGATCGTGCTGCGCGTCGAGAACATTGCTCTTGGTTATGAAGATAGAGTTTTGTTCAGAAAGCTTTCTTTCGAGATATATCGCAATGAAAGGCTCGCAATTGTTGGTGCGAACGGCACAGGCAAGACGACGCTTCTAAGAGCGATTGCTGGGCTTTTTAAACCGCTGGAAGGCACTATAAAACTTGGCGTCGGCATAGATTCGGCGTTTTTTGATCAAGAGCATACAGACCTGCAGCTTGATGAATCACCTATCAACATGACATATCGAGTTTTGGCTGACGCGACAGAGCAATCTGTGCGCGATACGCTTGGCGCCTTCGGGTTTTCTGGGCTTGCGGTTGACAAGCATATCGGCACACTTAGCGGTGGTGAGCGCACAAGGCTTTCGCTTATGAAGGTTGTGCTTTCTGGCGCGAACTTGTTGATGCTCGATGAACCCACAAATCACCTCGACATTGAGGCGATTGACGCGATGCGCAACTCACTGACAGACTATGACGGTACTCTTATACTCGTATCGCACGACCGTGATTTTCTAACAAGCGTATGCAACCGATTCTTAGTACTGGGCGATAAGCCAAAACTGATCACCGGAGCAAACGCGTTCGAGGACTACATTGCATCGCGTGGCGGTATTGTAAAGCCACATGCAAAGCAGGAACGCGAAAAGGCTCCCGCAATTGAATACAAAGAACGCAAACGCCTGGTGAATGAGTTGAAGCGGTTTGAAGAACGGCTGAAGAAGCTTGAAACCGATGTAACAAATGCCGAAACAGAGAAAGCGAAATGCGAGTCTGGTATGTTCGCAAACGCTTCTGACTATATTAAGGTCGCTGAGCTTGATGCTCAGCACAAGGCGATAATGAAGAGCATTGATGATGCTTTCAGCGAGATGATTGAAATCGAGGCTGAGATAAGCAGGCTGCGGGAGCTTCTTGAAATTGAGTAGTTAAAGCAGTCACAAAGAGCGATGCCACAACCACATCACTATAACAACCGCTAAAACAATAAACCC
>CAZNBY010000050.1:0-18634 GCA_964571525.1 uncultured Planctomycetota bacterium | reverse complement strand
CTGCGAAATCTGCGAAATCTGTGGATAAATTTCTCCCCGTCTTAGCTCCCACAGGTGGGACGCCCGCGCTCCACAGTCGCTATCGCGATTGTGCGTGTTCGATTGTCTCATTGTGTGCGTTGATTCTAACCGTCAAGATGGCACATTTTGAGTACGGCACGAGCGAGACGCCCATGCCTTTAACGCCTTAATATTGATTTGGTTCTTGGTTCTTCTCGGTCTTCCTTCGTGTCTTCGTGTGAGACATCCCCCCGTCTTTGTGTTCCTTCTTCGCTTTCGCGCTATGCGCTTAGCTACGGAGGATTGAAACTTCGTGAGAGAAATCTCCCCCGTCTTCGTGTTCGCGTTCTGAATTATCCCCCCATCACTCGGCGAACATGTGATTATCGGCAAGGCATGTGCAAAGCGAACGGTACAAGTCGGCAATTGCGTTGGGAGTGGGTGAATCGCCGAGAGCGCGCAGCATCCTTGTTGAAAGTGTGCCCTGCGTAAGTATCGTATTGAGGCAACTGCGCGAGACAGACATAGGAGCAAGGTAATCATACGGTGAACATTCGGCAATCACCCGCCAGAGTGTACCCGCCGTTATTGTGTCATCCGGCAGACCGAACAGCGACAGATAGTGGGGGTCGGATATCTCGGCAGCCTCACCCTTCTCCATTGTGCTGTGAAGAATTTCGGCAAGGGGCTCGGTCTGCATAGCGCGCTGAGCCTTGGCATTGCAGTTCACCTGTTCAACCAAAGCTCTGACGGCACTGACAACAGCCGAAAGCACGGCTATGTCGGCATTGGGACATTCCTGTACATCAATAACACGAATCTCGATAGCGTTGCGGTCGAATCGGGCAATCGCGCCACGGGCATTGCACCATTCATGTCGAAGTGTCCCCTCGGGATCGTAAGGCTCGAAGGCTGTGTATATGCCACCAAGTATTGTGCGTTTGTAATCCGCGGGAGTAAAGACAGGTTCGGGGATGACCTTTCCCGTCGCCATGGGAATCTTGGCGCAGTTATTGCGATAGAATTCGAGCCTGTTATCGTGCAAACCGGTCAGCCTTCCCTCTACGATAGGCGAGCTTGCCGACAGGGCGGGTATGATGGGCAACACGAGCCGTATGGCGGCATGCAACGCGCCGAACTCTTTCGCACCTTTGAACGGCAGATTAAGATGTGCGCTTTGCAGATTCGACCAGCCGTGCCCGCTGCAGCCGAATATGCGGTCGAAGGTCCGATAGACCTCGTTGTATTCGTGCGGCCAGATACGAGTCTCTTGAAAAGGTCTCATCGTGGGATGCATCGCAGTGGGCATAAGCTCAGCCCCTCGCGAGGCGAGAATGCTGTTAGCCTCGTACACGCCCCGTGCGAAAGAATTGCCAAGACCCTCGAGCGACTTTGCCGGCCCGTTGGTTTTCATCTCGACCACATGCAGCACAAGCTCGTTTGACCAGCTCAGGTCGCCGTCGTCAACATCAGAAACAGCTTCACCTGCCTTGCTTGCAAGCAGCCAATCGCATACCGGCAGAACGGCGAGCGTGTCAGAGCAAACAATTGCATATTCGAGTTCGACGCCAAATCCATCAAAGAGGCTAAGAACCGATCTCTTTGCCATATTTCTGTCCGGCCTTCTTCGTTGCTATTATTCGTTTCATGAATGTGCGCATTATGTCTATGTAAAGCTCGTCCTTAAGCAGCGTGTCTTCATAACCCGCGTCAATGTTGGGGTTGTCGTTCACCTCGATTACCATTACGCGGTTTCCAACCTGCTTGATGTCAACACCGTACAGACCGTCGCCAATCAGGTTGGCAGCGCGAAGCGCGGTAGTAATGACCTTTGGGGGGACGGTGTTCAACGGTACCGCCTCGACCATGCCGTAATCAACATCGCTGCCCTCGTGCTTAACTATCTGCCAATGGTCAGCGGCCATGTGGTATTTACAGACAAACAGCGGCCGACGGTCGAATATGCCCACGCGCCAATCGAACGGTGTTGGTATATACTCCTGCGCGATAATTAGCGATGAGTCCTCAAGCAATTGAGCCACATACTGATTGAGTTGCTCCTTAGTGGTGGCCTTGAACACACCGCCCGAAAACGAACCATCGGGCTGCTTAAGAATGCAGGGCAGCCCAATTGAACCCAATATGGGCTTGACATCCTCCTTGTGCACAACTATGGTCTTGGGGCGGGCGATGCCGTGCAGTTCCAATAGCTCGGCGAGATATACCTTGTTCGAGCATCGAAGTATGGAGTTTGGATCGTCAATGACGACCAGACCCTCAGCCTGCGCGCGGCGAGAAAAGCGATAAGTGTAATGGTTCACAGCGGTTGTGTCGCGGATGAACAGCGCGTCAAATTCACCAAGGCTGCCAAAGTCGTCCTTTGTTATTATTTCTGCACCAAGCCCCAACTTCTTTGCGGCAGAGATGAACTTCTCCACCGCCTTCATCGTTGATGCCTTAGATTCCTCGTTGACGGTGCGAAGAATCGCAAGGTTAAAGGCAGGCACGACATGGCGCGGTGGCGTAAAGCGCTGCTTGTCGAAATACTCCTTGACGACTGTGTGCACAAACTCAATATGGTTTTCTGGTATTTCTATCGCAGAAAGCGGACGGATGCTCGAAAGCCACCAGCCGTCCTCCTCATCGAAGCGGAACTCGGCTTGAAGAAATGGCGCGTGGAACAGCGAAAACAACTTCGCACTGAGCCTGTCATATTGCTTTGCGACATTGCGCCCGAAATAGATGCTCAGCGTGAACCGGTTTGTTGTTATGCGCTTGAGGCTCTTGGCAATCAGGTCTTCAAGCTCGTCCGACACCATTTTCACGATTGACATTGACTTCATGTCTTGTATAGTGGAAATGGAAGGAGTCGGTCTGTGACCGCGCGCCTCGGCGAGCAGTGAGACATAGTAGCCGGTCGTCTGATAGCGATACGAACGGCACAGGTTGAAAACCTTCACGCCGCGTCTTTCAAGGTAGGCGGGGTCGGTCAGATACTTACGCGCTGGCACGATCTCGACATTGGGAATGGTAATCGGCCAGTACTTGAGGTTGTTGACGACAATAAGGATGTTCATTTTCGCCCCGAGCGGACTGACCGCTCATCGAAAAGTTCAATTGACGATATGCGCAGGATGCTGCGCCTTAAACCGCCTGTTTTCTGGAGCTTTTGGGGTGTTTCTAAATGATAAGAGCGGCGCGAAAGACGCGCCGTTTCAGGCTGAGCAGAAGGAGTACTCGGAGGCTTATCCTCCTGCTCGTATGCAAGTTCGTCGAGCAGAATTTCCAAGCGATCTCGCTTTGTAGAAGATTGTTAAGGTGCTATGTGTATATTTTACGCTTTGTTGTTGTTCGGCAACTTCAAAGCATACAAATCGAGTACACGAACACGCTAAGGCAGTAGCCGTATCGAGTAGAGCATACCTATAAAGCTGCCCTCATGCGAAACTGGCACAAGATGCACTTCGCCCCTGCCGCCCTCTATTAGCTTTATGACAAAGCTGGCCTCTTTACGCCCATCAAGTGCACGCAGAAAGAGCGATTCGTTCCCCGTCCGCCCCTCGTGAAAGCTGTAATTCTTAAAGCTGTGCTCTACCGGATAGCCGAACATGCTTATCGCCTTATTGTTAATCCACTGCACCGCATACATTGCCGGATAGTACTTGATGAACTCTGCAAAGCGGCCTAATGCGTATTCCTCGTTGTTTTCCGCAAGACCGCTTGCAAGCTCGGTGTCGAGCGCAAGCTCTGATAAGGCTCTTGTGTAGGTTGCAAGGTGAAGGTCGTCGAGTGTGCGCTTTGCATCGGCCTGATATGGCGACACAAGAGTTATCATAACCAAACGCCATTCAGTGTTGTGCAGACCCACGGATGTCCATGTTGCGCGCTTGCTTACAGTCTCTTTTAAACCTGTTCGCGTGAAAGTGTAAGCACCTGTGCCCTCGGGGTATTTCATCGTCTGTCTGCCAAGTGCGATAAGCTCTTTGAACGGCGCATACAGGGGGTCGGTGAACATATTGCGGCCAATTTCCTCAAAATCGGGGTCATACAAGGTCAGACCCTCGGTGTCTGTTACGCAGAAGTCAATGGGAAAGCCCTGCACCTGAGGGCCGATTATCTGAGTGAGCAGCGACTCTGGGCGAACAAGAGCACTGACCGCACCGCACAGTTTGCCGTCGGGCGCGATTATCGGCCACGCAATCGCCACTGAATTGAAACCCTCGACCGCGCGAAACACCTTGCTCATTGCTGGCTTTTTGCTCTTGAACAAGCGGACAAAGTGCTCTTGGTCACCGACATACATGCCCTCGAATTGCGCGTAATAGACAGGCTCGATTGCGACCATGTTGCCGTCAAGGTCAACCGTAGCGCAATCAACAATGTTCGGATTGCGCGTTCTCAATGCCAACAGAGCCTGACGGGCAATTGCGCCATCAAGCGGGGCGGTTGAAACCTCTATTGCAGCTTTTCGTATATCGTTGTCAATCGAGTTCAGGTCGTCCTGAATGAGCTTTTTAACATTCGAAAGCACTGGGGGAAGCTCAATGTTGCGCTCGACCTTAGGCTTCGGTGTGCATCCAAACGCGAACAGAAAGACCAACCCGATAGTTAGAGCCGTGAGTCTCTGCAAGTGGATTCTGTTCATTGTAACCTCCTAAGAGTATGTAAAACCGAGACGAGACATGCGCGTCGTCTCGACATCAAACAAAAGACAAGAAGCAATAGACTAATCCGCCTTCGCTATGTCTTTTATGAGCTTTGCCTCCGCGTCAAGACACTTGAAGGATGTTACCAGACTGAACGGCTCGGCAGCAGGTGCGTTAAAAGCAGGTAGTGTGAACGCAAAGGTGAATGATGCACCCTTGGCATCAAACGCTTGCCCCGCTTTTTCATCAAGAACAATGTCCTTCAGCTCGCCGGTATAGACTGAGTATTCATGCTCTCGTTCGACCTCTGCCACTTGCTGAACGACATCAATGTACAGCACCTTTTCACCGCCTTCATAATCAAACCGGTATTGCAGATCAAGCCCCGCAGGCCATATTCCCTTGGCGAAGGTAATCTCAATCTTGCGTGTTTTAGGCGGCAGAATAAGCCCCTGCTTTTTCACATCATAGTTACAAAGAACGCGGGTGTATTGCGTATGCTGGTCCTTAGTCACAGTTGGGACAACCTCAAACACCTCGCCGCCGGTGCCGAATCCGCCCATGAACTCGAACACGCCGCTGAGAACATGCTCTTCGGCATAAGCAGGCACCTTGACTATAACGGTGAACGCATTGGGTATTGTGTAGTGCAGGTTGCAGGGTGGGTGGGTTATTGCTGCATCGCCCGGAGTCGAGCGCGGTTCATATTGCAGATTCAGTGAGACCTTTGGTGTGAAGGATAGAATAGGTGAATTGCAGCAGAACACAAACTCACGCGACATAAACGGCGAAACGAAAATACCGCCCGTTGTATGGGTAACTCGCTCGACAGGCAGTACATCCGCAAGTGGTGATTGAAAGACCGGAAGAAGATAGGGAAGCTCATCACCGACTTTGTCACTCGGCAGGGTTAGCATCGCAAACACAGTTTTGCCTCGCAGCGCAGATACAGATATCCTGCCCTCGTGTACCGTTGCAAGGGGTTGTGCCGGTATGCTTTCGGCATTGCCTTCGGCCTTAAACTCGTAAAGCGAAATGGCTTTTGGCAATACCACGCCCTTGAAAGACAGCGTTTCGGCATTTTGCGGTATCACAAAACCAAGCCTATCGGGGTAACGGAAACATGAGAATCCCCGTTCCGGTTGCAGAGCGGAAAGGTCGGCAGGGCGCACAGATTCAGCAGAAGCAGTCAGCGCTGTGACCAGAAAAAGTGCAGAAAGTGCGAGAAGAAGCGATGCTTTTGACATAGGATATCCCCTTTTTTTAGAACATGGGGGTGGAGCGCGTTGCGGCAGTAGCTGCGGAACAATGTACAATAAACTATACCTTATAAACGGATTTTCGCGATGAAATTCCGCAGTTGCCCGTTACGCGCGGTTTGCCGTTGTATGTAACGACGGTGAAGCATCGCGGGTTACACAAAATGCGCGAAGTTTTACACTGTATCGAAGTAGATCGGGCTGGATCGGTACTCGTGTTCAAGAATTGCGTAAATGTACCAGCTACGCCAGCTTCCTCGAACGAAGTGCTCGTCGCGCAGCAGCCCCTCGCGAATCATGCCGCACTTTTCGAGCACACGGATGGAGGCTGCGTTTTCGGGAAACACGCGCGCGAATATGCGGTGCAGCTTTAGTTCATCAAAACCAAAGCGCACAAGCTCCCGTGCCGCCTCAGTCGCGTAGCCCTTGCCCCAGTATTCGCGGTTTAGCAAAAACCCAATAAATGCCCTGCTGTGCGTGCCTTTCGACTTGTATATGCCACATCCGCCGATCAGCTTGCCATTCTCTTTAAGCTCTATGCCAAGGGTATAGTCGTTGCGGGGTTCTATGTGCTGTTCAGCATCAGCCTTGTTTAAAAACTCGCGCGTTTCGTGCATATCGTTTGGGCCGAAAGTCATGTGCTGAACTACAAGCAGGTCTGAGCCATAGGCGTGTACCGCCTCGAAATCATCGGGGGTAAAGTCGCGCAGGATCAAGCGTCTGGTGGTTCGAATGATTGGCATGTAACCTCGATCTGTTGTTACCTGAATTATATCAGCTTGCGCTGGATTAGCATAAAACTATCCTTCGGCATTACAGGACTACATTGTCTGCGGTGCGGTTTCCAGCGCGGCACAAGAAAAACGCTACAATTTCAACAGAGGTGAACAATGGCATGGCATTCTGTGAACATAGCTGGGATGACGAAAAAAGAGCGCTACGACTACGCCCACACATGCCTGAACGGGCTTGTTGATTCTGAAGGCGGCGGTGCAATTGACCAAATAGCCCTTATGGCGACGGTTTGTTCTCTGGTCAAATCGCTTCAGCCACACGCATACTGGGTTGGATTCTATCGCAACATGGGCGACGGTATCCTTATGGTCGGGCCATATCAGGGCACACCCGGTTGCCTGCAGATACAGTTCGGAAAGGGCGTGTGCGGAACCGCGGCTCTGACAGAAAAGACCGTCATAGTGCCCGATGTACACGCCTTCCCCGGGCATATCGCCTGCGATGCGGCCTCCCGTTCTGAGATCGTGCTGCCGGTGTTCGATTGCCGCGGCAAGCTCATTGCCGTGCTTGACCTCGACTCCACCGAGCCTGAGGCTTTTGACCAAGTTGACGAGCATGGACTTTGCGCCCTGCTTGCGGTATTTAAACGGTAGGTTTGCGCTATGGCTGGACTTACACATCAAGAACGAATGGCCTTTGCCGAAACCATCACAAAGCGCATGGCAGAGAAATACGGCGAAGATCTGCTTGTTATGGGCATAGTAGGTTCCGTTGCGCGCGAAGCAGATACACCCTATTCTGATCTTGATATGGTGGCAGTAGTTGCTGAAGGTTGCGAAGCGAAGAGCATGCACCTTGTCTATCGAAATTGCGCAGTATCGCTGTTTGTTATGAAAGAAGAACCACTGCGCGCTATCCTGATGAATCCCTGCGAAAAGTGGGAGTACAACATGGGTCTGCTCGACAGCATGAAGCTGCTCCATGGCGACCCGCTGCTCGTCAAAAAGCTGTTAGGGCTTGGCCTTGCCGTGCCGCACAAGAGGTTCTTAAAGGCGATCGAACAGCTTTGGCCCGACCTGTTCATCGAGTCCTTTGGCAGAATATTGTCGTGCATCGAGCGCAATGAGTTTTCGGCCTTTCGCCTATCGGTTGTAGAGGTTCTATACAGCGTAAAGACCGTGCTATGCCTATTAAATCACTCTTGGGTTAAGCACGATTATTACCTTGGATTGGTTGACACGCTGAAGTTCGAAAACCAGCCGAATGGCTGGCGCGAATCTCTGCCGTTTTTATGGAACTGCGACGATCCGCATAAGGCTCTTGAGGTGCTAACACCATTGCTGCAAAATGTGCGCAACATGCTGCTTGCGGAGGGCGTTGAGCTGCAAAACCACACTTCACCAGATGAGATAGAGCTATGAAAGACGAAACCACAATTCGCACTCACACCCATCCGGCGTGTTTGAGCGTTGAAGAGCTGCTTAAGCAATGCGAAACGACCCGAAGCCGCACCGGTGGGCCGGGAGGCCAGCACCGCAACAAGGTGTCATCGGCGGTATATATTACACACAAACCCACAAATGTATCTGCCGAGGCGACCGAGCGAAGAAGCCAAGAGCAAAATCGAACTGTTGCGGTCTTCCGGTTGCGCGTCAACCTCGCTCTTGCCGTGCGCACCCCCATACGCGAGCCTTACACCCCATCAACCGTCCTCGCGTCGCGCGTTCGCAAGGGTTTACTTAAGGTCAACCCTGAACATGATGACTTCCCCGCAATACTTGCTGAGGTGTTCGACCTTGTCGCAAACTTCGGATTCGATGTTCGCGAGACGGCTGATCGGATCGGCACATCGGCAACACAGGTTGTCAACTTGCTTAAGGTGGATTACAGGGCGCTGAAGATAGTTAATGACGCGCGCGCCGAAAAGGGGCTTTCGCAGCTCAAATAGCTTATTCCGGCCAGAAATAAGGCAGATCGGGAGGCTCTTTCCACCCGAACTGCGAATAATAGGCAATATCCTTTCGCAGCAGATTCGACCGGTGTGATGCGTGATATCGCTCGTCGCCAAACCAAGGTGGCATGGGCGAATTGTGTGGCACATCCTCTATCTTCATATTATTGACATAACCACGCCTAACCCATTCGCGTATGCATTCGTTCATGTATTGTGTAAGTGCAGCCTCATAACCCCGCCACATTCTTACGCACGGATGATGCCTCCAGCCAGTACCATACAGAATTGCGTTTCTTATCTGCAACGCCTCGACGCGCTGTTTACCGAGCCGCCTTGAATCAAGGCAAGCTGCTGATTTTGCAAAGTCTGCATACGGAAGAAATGTCTGCATCTGCGCCCTCTGTTCGTGCAATTATACACTCCACCGGCGCGTTGGGCGAAATCCGCATGCGAAATCTGCCCGTAAAGGCGATTTTCGCAACATCGCTGTTCAGATATTCCACACTTGCCGCCTAATACACCTCTGTTTTGTGCAGAGTGCCGACAACTTTGCGTCTGTAGTAACGCGCTCAAACTGGCGCACTTACGGCTTATCAGCGCGATTTCAGTGCGGTTTTGGGATTATTGCGCATTGGGTTGGTCATATATAGGCACGCGGTTTGCTGCAAGAAGGGCAATATGGCGAACTTCTTCCTTCGCACAGTCTTCGGTCTGGTCATATTCGGGGCGATAGCCTTCGCCCTGACCGCAAATGGTCTTTATTCGGCCATTCCTGTGCAAGATAGCTCTGTTAAAAAGATTCTGTGCGCGAACACAAGCGACGCAAACGCGCAGATTGCCGCGGTAGTTGATGTCATCGCTTATGTCCGTTCGTCATCAAAACTTCATCAGGGCGATATAAATTGGATGTTCGCCGTGTCGAGCGACGAGGTTGTTGACGGGTGGGAATGCTATTTCGAGCCTTGCGCCTCCATCGAAAACATGGCGATGAGCAATCCCGACGGCTCTCCATACTATGTCGGCGTGATGAAGGGGCGCATATTCATCCGCCGTTCTGAAGAGATCGCGCGCGCAAACTGGTCGCCGGTCTTTGCATCTACCTTTATACCCCGCTCAGACTACCCGCCCGAGCCCACGATTATTTTAGAGGGGCGGTTGTCATCGAAGGGCTTCGACCTTGCGTGGAGCGCGGCAAACATAGCGAACAACGCTTGCAGCGTGCTGTTTAAATACCTTGATCCTAACGGGGACTCCTCTCCTTCTCTTCTTTGCTTTACTGATTTTTACTGTATCTAACCCCCCACTTCCACTCTTTTCCGTCCGGCCACCGCAAGGTGGCCGGTATTTGTTATGGGGTATCCCGAAGATCTACGATTCCCAAACACGGATAGCATTCGTATGTGTGAGTGCGTCTGTTGTTCCTAAAGCATTGGTGCAACAATAAAGGGCACATAAGTGGTCTGCGACCAGCCAATCAAGGGCATTTGAGCTGTTGGCGAATGCGGGGATAAGCGTGCTGTCACTATTGTTGTACTGCAATTATGTTGCCTTTGCAGAACAAAAAAAGCGCGCTTTCGAATTGGACATGGCTGAAGTCATCGTAGAATGCGATCCTCTTTCCCTCTTCATCTCCCCATATGCGAATTACGCCATTTTCCTTGTACCGAATGCCACTTTTGTCGAAATACAGCAGTTGTTCTTCGAGCTTGGGAAAGTACTGAATTCGCTCTCTTGCGAATGAGTACTCAGACATCACGCCGTTTGACATATGAATATACGAATCGTGTGTAAACCACGGTGTATTTGGCGCTTCAATACCATGAAACGATGTCCGCTTGCTCGATATAACGGCGCAACCTTTGCCGTCCCTTCTTTGCAATAACATATGGTTGTAGAGTCTTGAGTATCTGACGAATCTGTAACCAGAAAGCTCTTGGTCAGTCTCCTTGTTGCGCTGTTTGTCAATGAAAACTGCATCCTGCCCGATGACAGCAATTCGACCCTTATATGAGATTATATTCGCATCCTCAGCCAAGTTTTCTGACCACTGCATGGTGTACTGGTCACCGTCGAGGCAAACAAGGTTTCCGTCGCTATATGCCACATATATCGCATCCGCAAACTGTACATTCTTGATCGTCACATCACCTCGCGAGATCGGTATGATACCGACGATTGCTGGCGCATCTTTTGAATACGCAAACATCAGTGAATTCTCAACATCAACAAGCAACACGCGATCCTCTCTGATACAGCCATATTCGATATTCACGCTTCGAATCTGCTCAGCTCCAATGTCAAACAACCAGATGCCATGCGAGTTGTGTACAACAGCATACTCCTTTCCATTCACAGCGATACTTGAGCGGAGTATCTTTGTGTGAAAGCCTCTAACGGCGAACCTCTCAGCGATATTGAATGCTTGGCCGTCAAACGATACGATCGCAAGTTCTGCATACTGGTTTGCGCTATCATCATGCAATAGAGCAATGTACCCACCTTTAGAAAAGCAATTCAGATATGCAAGGTGAGGAGATGTTTTTCCCAAGACAGCGAGTGCATGATATCGAGTTAGTATTTCAGTATTGAGAATTATCTTCTTAGACATATCAACAATGTAGCCGCATAGATAATAAAGGTCAGGAGATAAAGGTTCAGAATATCCATTGCTTGACAGTCGTATTTGGCCAAGAGGCTTCATGGTTTTATCATGTAGTGCAATCTCTTTGATAAATTCATTTGAAACATCAATATGATACACAATTGTATTAGGATATATTACCTTAGGTATTGCAAAATATTCTCTACAACCATTTACGCGAACCAACTCGTATTCATTATTCATATTCGCAACAAATAATTCCTTAATCTCCTCTCCTTTGTATAAAGATAGATATATGCCATCTTCCCTGTTTCTTATGCATGCGTATTCATCATTGTAACACCACTTACCGCGATTGGAAAACATTGTATTTGCAATCGTCATTATTGGCTTTCTGCTTGTCAAACATTCGATAGCGCATGCATTGTTCCTTTTCTGCATAATATACATTTCTTTATTATAATAATCATAATACAAGCTTGTATTACTGTCAATTTCACGCATTACCCCGTCCATGATGAGCATACTACCATATAGTACAATGCTATTACCATTTCTATCGGTACAGATAACATAGTCGCGTTCACCAAGGCTATTGCTGTTGAAGGAAACTGCGTAGCAGATTTGTAAACACGCCACTAAGAGAGCTAAAGCAAGGCACATGGAGTTTTTTGTACGCATCGTTACCTCCGACGGTTGCGTTTTAGATCACAAGGGCTGCCTGCTGCAGACAAGAGGAAGTCGCATCCGGACAGCTCTGTGGAGTGCAGTGCAACTTAACGCCACAACGCTAACGCAAATCTTGTCAAATCGCTCTACAAAGAGTGCAAGAGCGCAACAGCAATCAGCAGGCATGGGCGGAATGACAGTAAACTGGTAATTGCCTCCAATCTCGGAGATGGATTTCAGCAAAAGGCTCACAAGGTCATATTCGCTCTAAGGGCACAAAGGTTCATTTTTTCGAGGAAAAGGCAAAGCGTAAGTACGCAAATTTCGAAACTCGTTCTTCCTTCGTGTTCCTACTTCGCTTTCGCGCTACGCGCTTAGCTTCGGAGGATTAAAACTTCGTGAGATATATGCCCTGTCTTAGCTCCCACAGGCGGGACGCCCGCGCTCCACAGTCGCTATCGCGATTGGGCGTGCTCGATTATCTCATTGTTTGCATTGATTCTCACTGTCAAGATGTCATGTTTTGAGTACGGCACGGGCGAGACGCCCATGCCTTTAATGCGTTAAGATTGATTTGGTTATTGGTTCTTCTCGGTCTTCCTTCGTGTTCCTACCTCGCTTTCGCGCCGAGTGGAGTAGAAAAAACCAAAGAAGTTGAGTCATTTATCATGCGGAGTGCTTCCTATCGAGAACGAATCATTTGGTACAAGGTCTGACAGAACACCGTGGTATATATAAAAAACCAAATCTCTGCCGATGACGCGCTTGCCAGATTTGTCAATAAGGTCAGGGTAAGATGATTGTGCGTTGCCAATTGAAACCCGCGCAAAGCCTCCCTCGAAATCATAAGCCTCTGAGAATTGTGGAGGAATAACCTGCTTCCCAGATACATCACAATAACCCCAGTGCGCGCCCACCTTTACAGCACAATATCCTTCCGAAAAGAAACGCGCATCGTCGTAAAGGTCCCGAGCAATGACAGCAAAATCACCACCGATTAGGGAGAATTTCTCTTCTTCAGTATATTTGACGAAAGCTCGTGCTTCATTCATCGGTCTTATCGAAAGATAGTCTTCCTTGTTCAGCCTGTCACCTCTCTCGTTTACAAACCATGCGGCTTTCAACCGTCGTCCTCTGAAAGCCTGATAGTCAATCTGCATAATCGCGAAGCATCTGCTTGGCGATGGGATAATTTTGTGTTGCGACGCGAATAGGATCTTTCCTTGCCTGTTTATAACCGCATTAGACTCTCCCTCGTATTCTCTTCCATCTGCATAAGATAGCTCATCCATACTGGCATGGATGGATATCTCAACTACTGCCATTCCATTACTGAACTGACCTGCACTGGAGAACAAGGGTGGGATTACCTGCTTGCCTTCAGTATCAATATACTCCCATTCGTCGTATGCCTTTTCTCCATCAACGGGTCTGCAGACTGCCGCTAATCCCTCGCTGAATGGTTTCGAATCGAAATACTCAAACGGAATGCGCTCTTTCCCTTCCTTGTCAATGAATCCTCGCCCAGTATGATTCGCCGCAATCGCCAGACCATCGCGATATGTCGACATCAGTTGCCGGGATGTGGGTCTGGGCAGACCACATAACAGGTCTTCCAATCTGAAGCAATTGCGTGATGTACAGAAAATTTGCGTTCTGAAATCGTCATTGTCATCTTCTGTGGACGATTCATAGAACCACCAATGCCCTTCTTCACCAAACCTTGCTCTATACATCTCATTCAGTGATGATAATAGCCAGATCTCGAAAACATCGTAATGCAGCGAACCATCTACTGAAAGAATCCCATTTCTACCATCGTTTTCGATAAATATGGCAAGCCCCTTCTGAACGCAGGAAACTTCGCGAAACAGCCGATCATTGAGAATCCCTCCGTTTGGAGCACACAAGTAGTAAGAGGATCCCTCGCCGACAATTCGTTCAACCACACTGTATCCGTTGTAAAAGCCGCGAAATGTGCGACCGAAAGCCGAGTCGGTGTCGGGAAGATTTATTACCATCTCACCTTTTCTATTGATGTATCCCCTTGATCCATCATGGCTTCTTACATAAGCTAATTCCTCTCTGAACTCCGCGGCATCAGAATACGACCGATCAAATGCGTTTCTTCCCTCCTTGTCAATAAAGGCCATACCATCCGCGGCTCGTACAAGCGCAAGCCCGTCGTAGAATGGTGATACTGGCGCAATATCGCGGATAACAATCGTGTTCTTATTGTTGATGAACACGCAATGTCCGTCGCCAGTCTTCACCGCAGCAAGTCCCTCTCGAAACCTTCCAATCTGATTCGCTCGTTCAAGGTTCTCGTCAAGTGGAAGGTAATTCAGTGGAACTACAAGTTCGCCATCTAATCCTATATATCCGGTCTTACCCCCGTCGAAAACCTGTGCGAGTCCGTCGCTGTATGGAAATATCCTTGAATACTTGCCGAAAGACACGATCTGCCGTCCATCGCCATCAAGCACAGCCCAATTCCCGTCTTCTGATTCCACGACTGCTCTGCTGTAATGGAAGGGATACGCAAAATGGTACTCGCATGGAATCGCTTCACGATACTGCATATTGATGTAACCGAAACTTAGATTTTTTCCGCTGATTACATTACATAACCCATTTTCGAAGCGGGAAGTCCTAATTGCATAATTAAAGCGAGTCCACCGCTTCACTTTAATGTCTTCAGTGGCGTTGAAGACTGAATCATATTGCAAACAAACAATGGCATCCTTGCTAAGATCATCAGGACGCGCAGGGCCTATGCAGACCAAAACGAACAGGATTAACGCCACAATCGAGTGCGCAATAATGCTTCTACGCATGTGTAACTACTCCTTGAGTTGGATTTGCACCGTCTCGACATAAAGGTAAAGGTCGCTGACCTTTTTCAGCCAGCCGGCCGCCGAACTTGAGGCAAAAACGCAACGCTCTGCTCCCGTGCAGATTTCACTATCGGCTTGATCATACTTGTAGCGCAATGCATTTGGCCACTCATTCATGTCGTATGTCCCAACGACATTAAGTGTGTTCTTGTCAATTCTATATATCTTTTCTTCTACCATGCAACCCATCAGAATGTCTCCGGCCAGAGTTCCCATAAAATATACTACATTTTCATATCTGTACTCATTTTCACCATGCGGAGCTATTCCGTCAACCTTCACGCTTGTTAGCGTTGATTCGTTCTTCCCTTTTCCACATACAGCTATAACGGCATCCTCGACAACCTCTATTTCATGTAAGCAGCGTATCATAATAGTATATTCCTTGCGAAGATTCCATTCGTTGTCTAAAAACGATATTCCTACAAATATATTACTCGGTATCCCCGGTTCCGTCAATTTAAATTTAGGGTAAAATAAAACAATATAACCATCTTTCTGTGGATAAACATATATATATTTATACAGCAACCATCTATCTTGGATCGCTTGCACTTGCTTTGTATCGTCAGGATCAGCCTCCTTCCATTCAGCGATGTTCCATACGCATTTGACCTCTCTAAAGGAAACTGCATATAGCTTGTCCTTTGTTAATGCCCAGCATTCATCCTCAAGGATATCAGCAACTCTTTGAACTCTATTGCGGCTAAGGTCAACGATTATGCGAAAAGTCCATCCACAAATACACAGATATGTTTCGTGCGTGAACAGAACACCACTGCCCCAAGTGTTGAACTTTGGGCGGTTATCTATCTTGATCTGGCCTGCGCTAACCTTGTTATTTGGCACATCCAAGAACTCGTAGGCAAGGACATAGGATGTTTGGTCATCATCTGTGCACTCGAACCACTGAAAAATGAAGACCGTCTTCGAGCCTGAAGTTGTGCCTACGCTGATGCTGCCAGAGTCTCCCTTAACCTGAAAAACGACATCCCGCTCATAGATCATCTTGCCTTCATTTGCTGAATAGCACCTCAGCTTGCTGCCTTCAAGAAGCAGCAGATGCTCCCTTGACACATATACGATCTTGTTCTCGTCCTTGCTCGACGCAGCGATCAGGTCATACTGCTTTGGTGCGACCTCCTCCTCTGCCCTAATCTCAGAGTAGTTGGCAAATAGAAGCGATAACAGTGAAAGAGAAACGACATAGATACAAGCTTTTCTTAGCATTCGTGTCATTTTACCTCCGCCGGTTTTCAAACAAACTCGTGCTTTCTCGCCCATTGGGATGCCGTACGCGCTGCATAATTCTACCCTAAGATCGTGCAGAATGTTGACCTTTTTCATTTTCTGTTACCGCCTGTCTATACTGCGATATAGATTGTGCCTCGCGATCGGTATCACGAGCCTTCCATGCACATCTATCGCGCCATTTCTCCCTTCTTCATCGGTTACAATTGCGGTTCCCTCATAAAAGTTGGTAATGTGCGCATAGGTCGGAGCAAGAACAACTTGGCCTTTCTTGTTCAGTACGCCCCATTTGCCGTTATACTCAACAGGAATCACCCCATTAACACAGTAACCGGTATATTCAAACTCTTTGTTTACTATTGGCTTACCTTTTAGGTCAATTAGCATCCATCCAGATTCTTCACTCCTCTTTATCGCTGCAATACCCTCTGAAAACGAAGACGCATATGTAAATTCGCCAAGCTTGAAGACTTTTCCGTCAAAGTCGCAATATGTGCCAGGAGGCTCAAAAGCTATTGGACCGTCAAAGAGTTCATCGTGGTTTATTACTAACGGTAACCTAACCCTCTTGCGAGTTTTAAGATTAAACAAGTACATCACATTCGATTCACTATAACCCAATAAATCAGCCATCAGAATATAATTTTTATATGGCATATAGTATTCTTCATATTTTGGTTCGACAACCCATTCCCCCTGCGAATTAATAACCCCATACTTCGCATTTGCTACTGATTCCGCGACCACCGCCCATCCGAAGCGAAAGCAGTGGGTGCGTTCATATTTAGGTTCAATTGCCATCGTTCCGTCAACCGACCTGTACCCTAACTTGCCAACTGCTCCATGATAGTAACGCCTCAGACGTGCGTCTACTGGAATTTGATTCGCAATTCGCGACAATGCGCTGCACGAAATATCGGGTTGGGAGAGCAGCGAATACGGGATACCCTTGAAACTAACAAATGCATATCCGTTTGAAAAACACTGAGGATATAGACCATGGATGAAGCCACCTTCAAATAAATATTTTTCTTCGAAAAACATAGGATCGCAATGATTTACAAAATCAGCCAGGATCGTCTTGCCGTTTAAGTCAATCAATTCAGCGTTGGATCCATTTTCAATCCATGCGACATCATCCTGAAAACATTGAGCATATGACAACGGTGCATCAAACAGCAGCTTACCTTTGCGATTGATAAAATTATAATTCGCATAAGATTCCTTCTCAATCCGCGCATACCCACAACTGAAGGGCAGGCCGTAGATATATCCGTCGGGAAGGTCCAGCACTTTGTTCCCTGCTTTGTCTATGTAAAAGAACTTACCATCCTTCTCAACCCCGGCAAGCCCCTCAGAGAAGTGCGAGGCTTCATCATACTGCGCCGGTATCTTCACATCTCCATTTGCATCTATGTACCCATCAAGTCCTGATTCTCTGTCGCTGAACGCCACAAGCCCCTCACTGTAAAGGTTAAAGTAATAAGGAGATCTGTCCTTGCGATAGGGGATCACGACTCTGCCTTCGCGATCAAGATATTCAGTTTCACCGTAGCCGCCAATCCATGCCAGTCCATCATGAAATCGGGAGTAAAAAGTGTGAGTATCCAAAATGGCGTTTGACGCCGAAATATCGTTCGAGGTGATAGCCCGACCAGTTGTGTCAATAAAGAATTCCCCTCCGCCTTCAGTGCGTTTTTTGTCAATTCTGATAAGCGCGCGCTCCTCAAAGAATGATGTGAGGAACTCAGAGTCAGCATCAAGCTCAATTAGTACCTTTCCATCTGTGTCTATGGCATGCCTTTGACCGGTGGATATACCTCCGTTAAATTCGCGGAACTCCTCGCCGGGGAAACCGATTGGCTTTATGCGACCTTTGGAGTCAACAATGTAGTTGGTGAAATCCTCCTCACTGCTGTACTTGCGTATCACACCATAACCTTCAGAGAAATCACTCGCTGCGCGATAATCTCTAAGAACAGCTATCAATCGCCCATCTTTGGTGATGATCGCCGGGTACTCTGTATCACAAAGGATATGGCTGAGGTTTGCCTGAACCTCCGTGCTATCATTGCCCCATGAACACCCTATTATCAAGGGTATAAAAAGCAATAATACCAGTACTTTTTGATGCATTACAGCCAGTGCGCAGGACACCGCGCGTCGCCATGTGGCGACGATCAGCAGGTATAAGCAGAGGGCGCGGGAGTTCATGTTTCCTCCGATCCAAAATGCGGGATGCATAGTATGTAACGCAAAATCCATTCATAGGTTACGCGAGGGATTAGAAAAGTCAAGATGTTTTCACGAACTGCGAAGCCATCGCCAAGCGATCGAGATGCGGGAAAAGAGCGATTGCAGAAATCGTGCTGCGACCGGCCAATAAAGCCGACTTCGGCAACCATAGATACAATGGACGGTATGGACGAAATGGACTATATGGACAATGCCCGAGTTTTGTTATGCGGTTCCTTGCTCTTCCTTTGTGTTCCTACTTCGCTTTCGCGCTACGCGCTTAGCTTCGGAGGATTAAAACTTAGTGTGAGACATACCCCCTTCCAATGGATATGGGCTTCTGCACGATGCACAATGATCTATTACTGCTTTCTGTCTTTCTCGGT
>CAZNBY010000049.1:0-20605 GCA_964571525.1 uncultured Planctomycetota bacterium | reverse complement strand
TGGGTTCTATGTACAGCTCGTCATACTCTTACTCTCTGTATGTTGACGAGATACGGTTCATTATGCCCTTGGTGTCAGTTGACGACATTGGAGGAGCGACGACAGGATTCGATAAGCCGAATGCGGGTATTGTTCAGGTTACTGCGAATGTTCAAATAGACTCATCAGCGAGCCTTGGCAGTCAGTATGCCGACTTTTATTATCGCAACGAAGAGGGCAAGGAGTTCTATTTTGGTTCCGACTACATGACCGGCAACGGTATCCGTCGCGCCAACTGGGATACCGGATCAAGGAGCGAATTCGGCGGTTCAATAGTTGTGAAGTTCAATGCGTTTGACAACAAGCTAAATGGCTGGGCAACATATACGGGAGTATTGAAGAATGTCTTCATATATAACCCTGAGTTGACAACCTTCCTTCAGCCAAATCCTGTTGAAGGCGGTATCATCCAGCTCGGAGCGAGTTTTGCTGAGGGGCCATCAACATCGGGTCAGTTCCCGCCGAATCCATGGACGATGACGACGAGCGGTTATTACAGTTCATCGTGGTACACCTTCGTAAATATCGGTTACACGACCCCTCGAGCATCCACCTATATCAGCTATAATTCGTACTTCAATTATGTTCCGTCAACTTCTGGTCAGCACCGTATCAAGCTGATGACCGGCGCGCCTACAACCTTCACTGTCATCGCAAACGGCAATGCTGTAAGCTCCGTGGTTGGCACGCAGACATATTCACTTGAGGGCGTTGCTGGATTCACCAATGTCCCCGCTGGTGTGATGATTGGCATGAGCCATCTTTACACGGGAACATACAGTCCATCCGGTAACCCGACACCATCAACATATTATCTCTCATCTGGAGATCTTACAGGAACGATATCCCTTAGCTCATCCAACACGACATACGGAGTTCCTCTAACACTAAACTACCTAATGGCGTATCCAATCACCCCGAAGATCGAATTCGGCTTCAGCGCTAATCGCGTTGATGTAACAAGCATCGGTGTTGCGAACGCATTCAACGGCGCAAGCACGACAGAATGGAACACCGAGCCTTACGGCAATGCCTATGTATATGCCGCAGCGCGAGCGTTTAACGGCAATATGTGGAGCGGTTGGCACTTCAGTGACACTCCAATCAATGTTGTGAACTTTGTTGAAGCTGAATTCAACACATCAATGGGAACGGGCAACTTGTTGTTCGATGGCGCAGCGACACCCGTTACCTTCACAAAGACTCTCAAGGTAAGTTGGAGCAACATCTTTACATATAAGGTCGAGGCTCCAGACATCCAGCTTGAGGTTGCTCAGAACAACCGCTGGCGCTTTGACAATTGGTCGAACGGCGGTGGTCGTTCACAGGACATGATGGTCTCGTCTGATTTCGTAAAGACTGGAGCAACCCCCAAGTTCACAGCAAATTATGTGCGTCAGTACTACTTCACATACGATTCGCCGATCGAGCCATTGACAATTTCTGAGCCTAACAAGTTCTATGACATTGGCTTCACGATGTTCGGATCGGTGCCACAGATCATACCAGACGCAGTGAATCCGATGAAATACCGGAGATACTGCATAGGGTGGAGCGAGACAGGTTCAGGTTTATCAAGCACGCGCAATGAAGCTAACTTCCCGATTCAAGGTAAAACGCACCTGTCGTTCAGCTATCGCGATGAAATGTCTGTGATAATTCACAACGATCGAGGCGTTTCTACTGGCACTCTTGGTGGTTTTTATCCAATGAACACACCAGTTACGCTTAGTGTTCAGCAGTATATGGACAATGGAGCCTCACGGTTGACATGCAAGGGTTACAATATTGTTCCCGGCGGATCGAGCGCTGCAAGCACCACAGGCACATTCCCTCTGACACAACCAGTAGAAATTACATGGGCTTGGGAAGCTCAGCATCTTGTCAATTTAAGCACGACAATGGGAACCGTTTCGCTTGTCGGTGGTGGAAATCCGAATGGTTGGCACAATGAAGGTTCACTTCTAAATGTTGTTGCCAACAAACCAATCGAACCGCCATCAACGCAGTATCGCTTTGGTGGGTGGAGCGGTTCAGTTACAAGTGATGTTGAATTGCTTTCTTTCACAGTAAATTCACCCGTGACGGCAAATGCCTCATGGAGCACATGGCTTGAGATAGTAGTAGATTCGCCAACTGGTTCTTTATATATGGACCCGACCGGTTACCACCCGATAGGCACAGCAATTGAAGTAGAAGCGGTTCCTCCGATGGCATCAGTGGGCGAGCGTTGGATCATCGAGTGGACAGGTAATTCACCGGCTGTGACACTTCCTCGCGATCCTGCAAATCCGTATAAGGTGTCTTTCAACCTGACAACACCTACGACCCAAAACATCACATGGGTGCGTCAGGTCATGTTGAATGTTCTTAATACTAATGCCTTTGCGCAGATTATGCCTCCCGCCGGATACAATTGGTACTACCCAGGCACATTTGTCTCTGGCCTTGCTGAGTTTTCTACAGACCTTTTCATATGCAACGGGTACAACGGTACAGGCTCAGCAGTTAGCAGCACAACGCCATTTTTCTCGTTCGTAATCAATGTGCCATCAACCGTACAATGGCTCTGGACACCACGCACCGGTGTTCCCACACAGTACTGGAATCTTCCGACAATATTCGAGCAGAACGGCGGTATGCATGCTTCTGCAGTGTTGCCTGATGGCTCTCCAGTTGTCGCCTTTTTCTCCTCAAGCAACAACTGCATATATCTCATGACCCTAAATGGTTCTGTGTGGGATAAGGTGCAGATTGTGTCAGACATCGCGACTGTTGGCGGCATTGATGTTGCCGTATCGCCGAACGGTGAGATAGTCGTTGCATTCAACGATCCATCCAACCACGGTTTGTACATTGCCCGTAATGGTATTCCTGCCGCGACTGGCAAAAATGGTTGGGCAATTACTATGATTGACGACCTTGGTGATGTCGGTCGTAGCCCTGAGATAGCGTTCAACGATGATGGTTCATTCTACATCGGTTACATTGATTCAAGCAACCTTAAGGTAAAGGTTGCCCGAGTTGACGGCGGGATTATTGAGATCGAAACGGTTCCAGCAACAGCGGTTGTCTCAATGTTCGCCTCGATTTCTGTGAAAAAGATTGACGGGCTTCCCGTCGTCGCGTTCTATGATTCTGGCGCACGCGCGCTTATGGTTTCCACACGCACAGCAGAAGGCTGGTTATCTGAAGTCGTTGATAACTTCGGAATCGTTGGCCTTTACTGCAAGGTATCGGCAACTATAAGCGGCGGCATAATGGTTGCATATCAGGATATAACAAACAGCAATAATCCAACAACCAAGTTTGCGCGCAAGTCTGGTGATACATGGACTGTCGAAACTATTTACGCAAAGCCATCCGGCTTCAACCTTGATTTTGTTGTTGATCAGAATTACAACGCGCACATCGTCTCAAGCGACGGCAACAAATTGCATTACCTGCGTCGCCTTGCCACGACTTGGGAAGCGATTGCAATACCCAAGCCAGCAGGCGTAAATGGCCGTGTATCAATGGTCGTTCTGCCTGTTGGAAAGCCTGCTGTATTCTATGCAAGCGGCGAAAAGCTTGGTTACATGGATGCCTTGGCAAGCTCGCTTGTAAATATTGATGATGCGCCTGTCGGCGATGATGACGACGATGACGACGATGACGATGATGATCCCACCCCTGGCGGTGCCGGTGGTGGCGGCGGATGCTTTGTTGCAACGGCAGCGTTCGGCACTATAAACGCTGACAGTGTAAGAGCACTTACATCTGTTCGTGATGCCTTGTTCTATGCAAGTGGTGTTGGTAACAGCCTTATTGAAGTCTATTACACGACATCGCCTTATACCCGGGAAACTCTTCGGACAAGCGAATCCCTACGCTTATTAGTTCGAAGCTTGCTTCCATAACCCGTTTCACTCTGAGCAACTGGAGGACCGTCGTGCAATGCGACGGTCTTCTGGTTTATAGGGGGTGCCGAAATTTCGTTTGACAGCCCTTGCGTGCATATCGGGCGCAAGGATGACACTTTGCACAAAAGCAAACAAGCGGCAATTTGACGGCCATAAGGAAACTGAAGAGTTCTATCAGTTTCATTTGAAGTGAAAATTGAAACGCTACGCATTTCTAAGCGTATTATAGAGTGCCATATCTTGCGGAAGTCCTGCCTTGTGGTTCGGCTTGCCTTGTAGGGAAAGGTAAGCACGAACGGCAGTACAAACCGCTGTGTATGGTACATATTAGTGCTGAAGAGTTTGTTGTGTCCGGCTCGTAGGGAACTGCGTTAAACAGTAATGCTTAACGCGGAGAGTATTGGACAAACGAAAAAACGGCACTAAAATGAAGCAATGTGCCTTTAGCGCACACTAATGTAATGGAACGAATGCGGTATGCTCACCCGCCTATCGTTACCGGCATTAGTTTTAGTGAACGGGTTATTCTCTTTCGGGAGGTTCTATGCTCAGGAAACTCACCTTCATTCTCGTATTCTCTCTCGCCACATTCCTCAGTTCGACCGCGTTTGCCGGCCCATGGGATATTCGCGAAAATTGGGATTCATGGCCCTCGTCTACTAAGATACAGGGTGTTCGTGCGCCTAACGAGGGAACATGGGGCAATTATTGCTCGTATACTGGCGGCAACGGTGCGACATCATGGAGCAGTTCAAGTTACTGCTACATAAATGGCTCAATTTACATGTCAGCAATGGTCGGAACATACTCCTACAGTGCCTCCGCCTCGTCGTACTTAAATTACACCTTTCCAAGTCCAACCCCAAGCGCCAACAGCATTACTTTCTATTACTATTCGTACATGGTGTTGAGCTACTTCCAGTGTTACAACTCGAGCGGATCCCTGCTTGCTCAGTACACGATTGGCGCATCCACTTCAAGCTCATATTCTGGTTGGATGACGCAGAATGTGCCTGCAGGAACTGCAGAAGTTCGTTGGTATGTTAGTTCAAAGTACAGCACATCCTATTCATACGCTCTGTATGTTGATCACATCACGATGGTTTTTCAGACGACATGGGAGCTTTACGAGAACTGGGACACCCGGGTGAGCAGCAGCACTATTAATGGTGTGTTGTATCCGAACTTGGGTACATGGAGCCGCTACTGCTCCTCTTCCGTCAGCAACGGCGGAGCAACAGTGTGGAGTAACTCAAGCTACTCATACACATACAGCCCGATTTATTACAGCGCGATGGTTGGCACATATTCATCAAGCGTTTCTGCTTCATCATATCTTGCATATACCTTTCCCAGCCCGACACCATTAGCATCAACGATTCGGTTCTACTATTATTCGTACATGGTTATTAGTTACTTTCAATGTTACAATTCAAGCGGATCATTACTATCGCAGACGACAATAAGCTCGTCATCTTCAAGTTCGTATTCAGGCTGGGCGAACTACAGTGTTCCTGCGAACACATCTCAGATACGATGGTATGTATCGTCAAAGTACAGCACATCGTACTCGTATGCGCTGTATGTTGACGAGATATCATTCAAGATGCCGAACAACTGGGAGATATTCGAAAACTGGAACAGCAGAACGAGCACATCAACAATCAGCGGTACTATTTCACCAAACCTTGGCACATGGGGCAGATACTGCTCATATACATCTGCGAGCATGGGTGGTGCGTGCAACTGGTCGAGCTACGGCCACAAGGCATCGTATACATCAATGATAGGTCCTTACGGTACAAGCACCACTGCGACATCATACCTTTCATATACATTCCCAACCCCGACACCGCGCTCTGCTGAGATGATCTTCTACTGGTATGCGTACTATGTAATCGCATATTTCGAATGCTATAATTCGAGTGGAACAAGGATCGAGCAGTACCAGCTGACAACAGCAAATAATAACTACTTCTCAGCTTGGTCTGCATTGCGTGTACCTGCAGGCACAGCTCAGGTTCGATGGTATGTAGGTTCAATGTATAGTTCGTCTTATTCGTACTCCCTGTATGTTGACGAGATACGATTCATAATGCCATTGGTGTCTGTTGACAATATCGGCGGAGTGACGACAGGTTTCGAGATGCCGAACGCCGGTATTGTGCAAGTAACAGCAGAAGTCAGCATTGACAGTTCCGCGAGTCTTGGCAGCCAGTACACTGACTTCTATTACCGCAACGAAGATGGCAAAGAGTTCTATTTCGGCTCTGACTACATGACCGGTAATGGCGTTCGCCGCGCCAACTGGGATACTGGGTCAAAGAGCGAGTTTGGTGGCTCGATAATTGTGAAGTTTAATGCATACGACAACAAGCTGAATGGCTGGATGACATACACAGGTGTGCTGAAGAATGTGTTCATTTATAATCCGACAATAACATCATTCCTGCAGCCGAATCCTGTCGAGGGTGGTATCATCCAGCTTGGCGCGAGTTTCGGTGAGGGGCCAACAACATCCGGTCAGTTCCCGCCCAACCCATGGACAATGACGACGAGTGGATACTATAGCTCGGGATGGTACACCTTCGTTAATATTGGCTATACGACCCCGCGAGCAGCAACCTACATCAGCTATAACTCGTACTTTAACTATGTTCCGTCAACTTCTGGACAGCACCGCATCAAACTTATGACCGGCGCACCCACAACTTTTACTGTCATTGCAAACGGCAATGCGACAAGCTCCGTAGTTGGCACGCAGACATATTCACTTGAGGGGGTTACCGGATTCACCAATGTCCCTGCAGGAGTCATGATTGGCATGAGCCACATGTACACAGGCACATATAACCCGACCGGCAACCCGACACCATCCACATATTATCTCTCATCTGGAGATCTTACAGGAACGATATCCCTTAGCTCATCCAACACGACATACGGCGTTCCTCTTACTCTTAACTACCTAATGGCGTATCCAATAACGCCGAAGATCGAGTTCGGCTTCAGCGCCAATCGCGTAGATGTAACAAGTATCGGCGTTGCGAACGCATTCAATGGAGCAAGCACAACTGAATGGAATACCGAGCCTTATGGCAATGCATATGTGTATGCAGCCGCACGCGCATTCAATGGTAATATGTGGAGTGGTTGGCATTTCAGTGATACACCGATCAATGTTGTGAACTATGTTGAAGCTGAATTCAACACATCAATGGGAGCAGGCAACTTGCTGTTCGATGGCACATCGACACCGGTCAGCTTCACTAAGACATTAAAAGTAAGCTGGAGCAACATCTTCACCTATAAGGTTGAGGCTCCAGACGTCCAACTTGAGGTTGCTCAAGACAATCGTTGGCGATTTGACAACTGGTCAAATGGCGGCGGTCGTTCACAGGATCTAATGGTGCCTTCTGACTTTGTTAAGGCTGGGATCGTTCCGAACTTCACAGCGAACTATGTGCGCCAATACTACTTCACATACGATTCACCTATCGAGCCTTTGACAATCTCTGAACCGAACAAGTTCTATGACGCAGGTGTCACTATGTTCGGTTCGGTACCGCAAATAATCCCCGATCAAGATGAACCGTTTAAATATCGGAAGTACTGCACTGGGTGGAACGAAACAGGATCCGGTCTTACAAGCACTCGCAACGAAGCGAACTTCCCTCTGCAAGGCAAAACGCATTTGTCCTTCAGCTACCGCAACGAAATATCAGTCATTATTCACAACGACCGCGGAGTATCAACCGGCACCTATGGCGGTTTTTACCCGTTGAACACCCCAGTCAACCTAAGTGTTCAGCCGTCAATGGATACCGGCACATCCAGAGTGAACTGCATAGGATATAACTTGGCTCCGATTGGTTCTGGAACAACGAACTCGACCGGAACCTTCTTGCTGAACCAGCCAGTAGAGATAACATGGCTTTGGGAGGCGCAGCATTTCGTCAGTTTTGCTGCCACAATAGGTACTGTCACACTTGTCGGTGGCGGAAACCCGAATGGTTGGCACGACGAGGGCGAGGTGCTGAATGTGGTTGCCAACAAGCCGATTGAGCCTCCATCAACGCAGTACAGATTTGATGGATGGACAGGCTCGATAGCTGGTGAAAGCGAGACAATCGCTGTTACTGTTAACTCACCAATAAATGCAACTGCATCATGGAGCACATGGTATGAGCTTGTAATCAACAAGAACGGTGGGTCCGTTAACAACGATCCTTCTGGATATAATCGTGCAGGTTCGCCCATCACAGTCGAGGCAATACCTCCATTTGCAGCGGTTGGCGAGCGTTGGATCATTGAGTGGACTGGCGATTCACCGGCAGTAACTTTACCTCGTAATCCCGACAACACATACACTGTTTCTTTCAACCTTACAACTCCGACAACTCAGAATATCACTTGGGTGCGGCAGGTCATGTTGAATGTGATCAACACTAATGCATTCGCACAGATTACACCTCCCGCTGGGTATAATTGGTATTACCCCGGTACTTTTGTATCAGGTGTCGCAGAGTTCTCGACTGATTACTTTATCTGCAACGGCTACGAAGGCACAGGTTCGGCGGTAAGCAGCACAACACCTTTTTATTCGTTTGTCATCAATGAACCCACAACGATACAGTGGTTGTGGACGCCGCGCAGCAATGTTCCAACGCAGTTCTGGAACCTTCCTTCGATATTCGAACAAAATGTGGGAATGCACGCATCAGCGATGCTTTCTGACGGCACACCGATCGTTGTCTTCTATTCACCCGGTTCAAACTCGATTTACCTTATGCAGAAGCACGCAGCCGGATGGGATAAGACCCAGATCGTATCTGATATTACCGCAGTTGGCGGGCTTGATGTTGCGGTTTCGCCGAACGATGATATCGTTGTTGCGTACAACGACAGCGCGAATCACAGCCTTTACATTGTTAAAAACGATGTGCTTACCGCTACCGGCAAGAACGGATGGGCGATAATGCTGATTGACGACCTTGGTGATGTAGGTCGCAGCCCCGAAATAGCATTCAACGATGATGGTTCATTCTATATCGGCTACATTGACGCTGCGAACGGCAAGGTCAAAGTCGCGCTTGTCAACGGTGGAGTTGTTGAGATTGAGACTGTGCCGACCAATGCTATCGTCTCAATGTTTGCGTCTATCTCGGTAAAGAAGATAGATCACTTGCCTGTTGTTGCGTTCTATGATTCAGCGGCTCGTGCGCTGATGGTCTCAACTCGCACTGGTGAAGGCTGGAACACAGAGCTTGTTGACAATAACGGCATAGTTGGCTTGTTCTGCAAGGTCTCAGCCTCGATAAGCGGTGGTATAATGGTCGCCTATCAGGACATAACAAACAGCAACAATCCGACGATTAAGTTCGCACGCAAGTCTGCCGATACTTGGTCAATTGAGACTATATACGCAAAGCCCTCTGGCTTCAATCTTGATTTCGTAATTGACCATAACTACAACGCGCACATAGTCTCAAACGACGGCAGCAAGTTGCATTACCTGCGCCGCCTTGCCACAACTTGGGAAGCGATTGAAATACCGAGACCAAGCGGAGTCAATGGCCGCGTGTCTCTAATTGTGCTGCCAGTCGGTAAACCAGCGGTCATATACTCAAAGAGCGATGATCTTGGTTATATGGATGCCCTTGCAAACTCACTTGTCAACACAGACGATTCGCCAATTGGCGATGATGATGACGATGATGACGATGATGATCCCACCCCCGGTGGTGCTGGTGGTGGCGGTGGATGCTTTATCGCAACGGCGGCCTTCGGCTCGCTCAGCGCAAATAGCGTCGCCGCTCTCACTGCTACTCGCGATGGCCTCATCGCAGCCAGCCTCATAGGTGAGAACCTCGTCTCGACATACTACATTGTTTCTCCGTATGCTGCTCATACAGTTCGGGCAAACGAGTCCCTAAGCTTGCTTGTCCGAAGCTTGCTTCAGTAACCCGTTTCACTCTGAGCAACCAGAGACCGTCGCTAACGCGACGGTCTTCTGGTTTATGGGGGTAATAGGATTTTACAGCCCGAATTTGCCACATTAATACGCACCTGAATCGAAGCAGCTTGCGCGTTCAGCAGTATGAAATACAATATCATAAGGAGGGATGATGTTCACAGAAGGTTTAGAAAGAGCCGAAATACGAGCGAAAGAGCTTAGGGATACCCTTTGGCGACATATAAGAAAGTACGCCGAGGCAACACCTGAGATTTCGGACCGCGAATATGACGCGCTATTAAAAGAGCTTGCTGAAATTGAAGACACATATCCCCAGCTTGTTACTTCCGATTCACCAACTCAAAGAGTCGGCGATTTACCCTCATCAAAATTTCCCACCGTCCGTCATCGCGTTAAGATGATGTCGCTCGATAACACTTACAACGAGGGCGAGCTTGCGGCTTTTGACTCCCGTATAGCCCGAGTCTTGGGCGGCGAGAGCAGAAGCTATGTAGCTGAACCCAAGGTTGACGGTGTCGCTCTTACAATCATGTATAGAAATGGCAGATTGGAATACGCAGCAACACGGGGGGACGGAGTTGAGGGAGATGTAATTACTGCAAATGCCCAAACGATAGCTGAAATCCCGCGTGAGTTGCCTGTCGGCGCACCACCTGTGCTTGAAGTGCGTGGCGAGGTTTATCTTCCGCGTGCAGAATTCGTGCGAATAAACGCTGAACGCGAAGAAAATGGGTTGCAGGTTTTCGCAAATCCCCGTAACGCCGCCGCTGGATCGCTGAAGCTGCTCGATTCTACCCAAACAGCAAAACGCGGATTGAAAATGGTCTGCTATGGTCTTGGATACTGCGAGGGCGATCTGCCAAAGTCGCAGTACGATCTGCTGCAATATCTGCGCGATATGGGATTTCCTGTCAATACACACTTTCAGTTATGCGACAGCATCGCAGAGGTTAGCAAATTCATCACTGATTTTGCGCCTGTTCGCACAACTCTTCCGTACGATGTTGACGGTGTAGTTGTAAAGCTCAACGACTTCAGGCAGCGCGGGATAGTCGGAGAGACCTCTAAGGCACCACGCTGGATGATAGCGTATAAATACGAACCAGAACAGGCTGTCACAAAACTATTGAGCATTGAACACAGCGTTGGGCGCACAGGTGTAATCACGCCAGTTGCTAACTTGGAACCGGTTCAACTATCTGGTACAGTTGTAAAGCGCGCAAGTCTTCATAATTACGAAGAAACCGCGCGAAAGGATATCCGCGTTGGCGATTATGTTACGATAGAGAAGGCGGGCGAAATAATACCTCAAGTCATTGCGGTTGCGTTTGATAAGCGTCCACCTGAAGGTTTTGAACCGATAAACCCACCGGAGCACTGCCCTGTCTGCGCTGGCTTGGTTGTGAAGAATTTAGGTGAGGTTGCGGTGCGTTGTTCGAATCCTGCTTGCCCTGCCAAGCTCGAAAGACGGCTTGTGCAGTTTGCATCGCGCAACTGCATGGATATCGAAGGCATGGGTGAGGCGATCGTGGCTCAGTTGATTGATGCAGGTCTGTTAAAGAGCATCCCAGATATCTATCGGCTACGCGAACACATAAGTGAACTGCTTGAGCTTGAGCGCATGGGCGAAAAATCGGTCAACAATCTGTTGGCAAGGATTGATGCATCTCGCTCGCGGGGGCTGGTCAAGTTGCTCTCTGGTCTTGGTATTCCAAATGTAGGCTCAACAACCGCACTGGTTTTGGCAGAACGATTCGGAAACATCAACGCGATAGCAAGCGCTTCGATAGAGCAACTTGAATCGGTTGAGCAGGTTGGCCCAGTTCTTGCGCAGTCGGTAGTTGATTTTTTTGCAAATCCTACCAATGCCGACGATATAATGCAGCTTATCGCGCTTGGTGTTGATGTCACGCATGCCCGCGTAAGGCCGGTTGAATCTCCACTATCTGGCAAGACGGTTGTCATCACCGGCACATTGCCGGGGATAGGGCGGAAAGAGGCGGAACAATGGCTCCGCAGTTTTGGCGCGAAGACATCGTCATCCGTGTCGAGCGCGACGAGCTATGTCCTTGCGGGTGAGGCGGCGGGTTCTAAGGCTGATAAGGCGCGCCAGCTTGGTGTGCCGATTCTGTCGTTGGTTGAAATTGAAAATCTTGTGGGTGCCAAGGCTCCCACATCGGAGGCATAATGAGCACATTGATGATAAGCATTTCGGGCGTTCGGGGTATAGTGGGCGAATCGCTAACTCCAGAGCTTTTGGTTCGGCTTGGCACTGCTTTCGGCACATTCGTAGAAGGTGGCGCGGTGGTGGTCGGAATGGATACGCGTTCAAGCGGTGAGATGGTCAAGCATTCGGTGTTCGCAGGTCTGCTATCATGCGGATGCGAGGTTGTGGATGTCGGTGTATGTCCCACCCCAACTCTTTCGATCGCGGTCAAAGCTCTTTCGGCTGCTGGCGGGGTAATGATCTCAGCAAGCCACAACCCGATAGAGTGGAACGCGCTAAAATTCTTCGGCTCAGACGGTGTCTATCTTGATGCCGAAGAGGGTAGAAGGCTTTTAGACATATATTACCAAGGGGACTTTCTTAAGGCTAAATGGAATCAACTAAAGAGCGTGAGTCGCTACGAAGGCGCAGCGGAGGAGCATATTGGCCGAGTTCTCGCGGCTGTTGACGCAAAGGCCATAGCGGCACGCAAGTTCAAGGTTGCGCTTGACTGCTGTAACGGCGCGGGTGTTAGCATAACGCTCGATCTGCTCACAAGGCTTGGCTGCACACTTGCGCCGATAAATTGCACACCTGACGGCATGTTCCCCCACAATCCAGAGCCTAATTTTGTCAACCTCCGCGATATATGCCGCCTGACCAAGAAAGAAGGGGCGGATGTGGGATTCGCGCAGGACCCTGATGCCGACAGATTGGCAGTTATTGCAGGCGACGGCACTTATTTGGGCGAGGAGATGACGCTTGCCCTTGCAGCCGACCATATGCTCGAACAGAAAAAGGGCAGTGTTGTGATGAACCTTTCAACGAGCCGCGCTGTTGAAGATGTCGCGGCAAAGCACGGTTGCCGTGTTGTTCGTGTTCCGGTGGGTGAGGTCAATGTGAGCCGCAAGATGGCTGAAATCGGCGCGCCCATCGGTGGCGAAGGTAATGGTGGCGTAATTGACCCGCGCATTCACCTTGGTCGCGATTCGCTAATCGGCATGGCGTTGATACTTGAAATGATGGCAAAAAGAGGAGAGCCTGTTCGCGATATCGCAGGCGCATATCCCCAGTATGTAATGATAAAAGATAAGGTTAAGGTTCCAAGAACACGAGGGGTGCGGGCTGTATCGAAGCTTGCCGCCCAATATGCTCACCTTTCGCCAAACATGGCAGATGGTGTGCGCGTTGACTTCGGCGACCGCTGGGTGCATGTGCGCGCATCTAACACTGAACCGATTGTGAGAATTATCGCCGAGGCTCCAGACGAGACCATTGCACGGGGCTTAATTGAGGAGTTCAAGTTGTCTCTCAACCGCGCTCTTGAGACGGTATAGGTGCGCCTATGTGCGGAATAGTGGGCTATATAGGTAAGAGTCGAAGCGTACCTGTGCTTATAGAGGGGTTGAAGCGCCTTGAATACCGCGGATATGATTCTGCGGGAGTTGCCTTGTTAGAGGACGACACGCTCTTTGTCCGTAAACGCGCTGGCCGTGTTTCAGACCTTGAATCTGTTCTGACAAACGAGGGTTTTAAGGCAGATGCCGGTATCGGTCACACGCGCTGGGCGACACATGGAAAACCGACTGAGCGCAATGCTCATCCTCATACCAATTCGAGCGCATCGCTTGCTGTTGTTCATAACGGCATTATAGAAAACCACGAGATACTTCGCAGAAAGCTCATTGAGCTTGGACACAATTTCGTCTCTGACACAGACACCGAGGTTATACCAAGGCTTGTGGAGGAGAACATACACCTTGGCCTTGAAGATGCAGTTCGAACGGTCGTGCCACTGCTCGAAGGCACTTACGCCCTTGCATTTATATCCGAATCAGATCCCGATAAGCTGGTCGCGGTGCGCAAGGGCAGCCCATTGCTTGTTGGCCTTGGCGACGGCGAGAACTTTCTTGCATCGAGCGTTGACGCGCTTCTTCCGTTCACAAAGCGCATCATTTACCTTGAAGATGGCTCGTGGGCTGTAATTGGCCGCGACAATGTTGAGGTCTTCAGCTCGCTTGGTAACCCCATACGACCAGTTGTTCATACAATTGATGCTGAGGCGGGACAAATTACCAAAGAGCCTTTTGACCATTTCATGCTAAAGGAGATTTACGAGCAACCGGATGTGCTTCGACGCATGGCGGCAGAAAGAACGCAAGACAGCATGCCGTTCTTTGATGAAATGGAGCTTGCAAACTCTGAGCTTGCCGCGATTGAAAGGGTGATCATTCAAGCCTGCGGCACAAGTTGGCATGCGGGGCTTGTCGGCAAGCACTATTTCGAAAGGCTCGCTGGGATACATACTGATGTTGAAGTATCCTCAGAGTTTCGCTACAACGAGCCAATTCTCGACCATCGGACGCTTGTGATGGCAATTTCTCAAAGCGGTGAGACCGCTGATGCGTTGGAGGGCATTCGTCTTGCACGCAATCAGGCGGTGCGCACACTTTCGATAGTCAATGTTGCGCACAGTTCCATCGCCCGCGAATCTCATCAGGCGATCTACATGAGAGCAGGCGCAGAGATAGGCGTTGCTTCGACAAAGGCATTTACCGCCGAGGTTGCCTTGCTGCTTAACCTTGCGCTTCATCTTGGTCGAATAAGGTGGCGGATAAAAGAGAACAGGATAAACGAATATCTTGAGCATTTTCGCCGCATACCGGTCGAACTTGACAGATTTCTTTCTCGACGCGGCGAGATTGACGCAGTTGCAGAACATATCAAGGATGCCCATTCTATGTTCTTCATCGGGCGTGGACTTTCATATCCGATTGCGCTTGAGGGCGCGTTGAAGATGAAGGAGATATCGTACATACATGCGGCTGGGTATCCTGCTGGCGAGTTGAAGCACGGACCACTTGCGCTAATCGAAGACGGCACGCCTGTTGTGGTCGTTTGCCCGCGGGATGGTGTTTCTGGCAAGACACTATCTAACGCACAAGAGGTGAAGGCGCGCGGCGGGTATGTTATAGGTATCATTGAAGATGGCAACGACGAGGCACGAACGGTTTGCGACGCGGTGATATCAGTGCCAAATGTTGATCCGATGGTCGCGCCTTTGGTGACAATCGCGCCACTGCAATTGCTCGCGTATCGTGTGGCGGTGCTTCGCGGGTGCGATGTTGACAAGCCGCGCAATCTGGCGAAATCTGTTACGGTCGAGTAGCGCAATACAACCTTGGAGGGGTGATGTTCGCGCGTATTTATTCAACGGCGTTTTTCGGTATAGAAGCATATCCGGTCGAGGTCGAGATTGACATATCGTCTGGCAAGAACGAGATAATAATAGTCGGTCTGCCTGATGCTTCTGTGAAAGAATCGTGCGAGCGAGTTCTTTCAGCAATCACTAACAGCAACTACTCGCCACCACGCGCACGGGTGGTGGTCAATCTTGCTCCTGCGGATACACGCAAGGAAGGGCCGCTTTTTGACCTTGCCATCGCGATCGGCATACTCTCTGCAACTGGTCAGGCGCGTAATGTTGATGAAGGCATGTATTTTCTTGGTGAGCTTTCGCTCGACGGCGGCGTGCGACCTGTACGCGGTGCGATTGCAGCGGCCTTGGCAATTAAAAAGGAAGGCGGCAAGCGCTTGTTCGTGCCAACAGCAAACGCACAGGAAGCTGCCGTTGTAGAGGGACTGGATATCGTTGCGGTGGAGTCGCTTGCGCATTGTGTGCGTCTTATTGCTAAACCGAACGAGATTAAGCCGGTAACTGTCAATGTCGCCGAGATTATGGCTGCCGCAAAACACAGCGTTGACTTTGCCGATGTGCGCGGGCAGAGCGGCGCAAAACGAGCGCTCACTATCGCCGCGGCAGGTGGTCACAATGTGCTGCTTATCGGCCCACCGGGTTCGGGCAAGACAATGCTCGCCCGTCGTCTGCCGACAATTCTGCCAAAAATGACATTCGAAGAGGCCATCGAAGCCACAAGCATACACTCACTTTCAGGTACGCTACGCCCAGGCGCTGCGCTGTTGACCGAACGCCCATATCGCCATCCACATCATACTATTTCTGCATCTGCCCTTATCGGCGGTGGGCAGGTGCCAGCTCCGGGTGAGGTGTCGCTTGCTCACAACGGTGTGTTGTTTTTAGACGAGCTTGCCGAGTTTCCCCGTCCAGCAATGGAATCTTTGCGTCAACCACTTGAAGATGGCTTTATAACCATTTCGCGCGTCGGCGGTAAGGTGACGCTGCCAACTCAGGTTGTGCTAATCGCCGCGGCAAATCCATGTCCGTGCGGGCATTTAGGGGACTTTCGCAAGTCGTGCAAATGCTCGGCGAACTCGATCGCAAGATACAGGGCAAAGTTCTCTGGTCCGTTGCTCGACAGAATTGACATGCATGTCGGCGTAAGCGCCGTGAAGGTGAACGAAATGGGGTTGAGCCAAGAGGGTACGAGTTCTGAAGATATCCGCAAGGTAGTTGAGGCAGCGAGGGATATTCAAACAGAACGATTTAAAGGCACTAAGATAACATGCAATGCGCGGATGGAAAACGCCCATCTGCGAAAATTCTGCGAGCTTGACGCTGTATCACAGGATCTTCTGCGCAAATCTATGGACTTGTTGGGGTTATCAGCGCGTGCGTATTCGCGCATCGTAAAAGTGGCGCGCACGATCGCCGATCTTGAGGGTGCCCAGAGCATCACCAGCAACCATATTGCCGAGGCTGTGCAGTACCGCGACCTCGATCGCGTGCTTGCGTAAAACAGATAGTTGCAGTCATTAAAAGAAAATTGTCGCATTCGGCTACCACAACGGTATAATAATATAGTAACCGGTGTGTGGGCTACGCCAACTTCGTGCGTTTAGCGCACTGGTCTATCTGTGAGGTGATTATGAAGCGTTATCTACTAACTCTATGCCTGCTTGTGCCACTTGCTTTCGTTTCGGCACAACCGCAGGCTGAGACAACAAAGAAGGTGAGCTTGCTCGACCTGCTTCGCAATTACCTCACCGCCGAACGCTCAAACTGCGGCGATCACCTTGACGAGCTTACCAAGCTGAATCCCACTTGGGAGCAGATTACAAAGACACTTGAAAACCTTCGCCCACCGCACAAGGAAAAAGGCCTTAAAGACGCAACCATCCGCCTGCATGGCTCAGACTACAAGTTCTTTTTCTGCCCACCTAAAAACTACAACGAGAAGAAGGCGTATCCCCTGATCGTAAGCCTCACCTATAAAAACGGCACCGAAGCCCTTGCCAAGCAAATGTTCACTGAAATATGGGATAAGAATGTTGACGATTATGTAGTGATACAGCTCCCTACACCCGGTCGCCTGTTTTTCGAGGGAGGCGACTATGTGATCGAACCCGCACTGCGTTGGGCTGTTGCTAACTTCAACATTGACACCGACCGAATATATGTCGCCGGATGCTCGAATGGCGGCATCGGTGCGCTATATTTTTCGATGAGGCACGGTGACCTTTTCGCTGCTGCCTGCGTGTTTCCCGGCATCGTGCTGATTGACGGCAAGATCCCCGACAGGACGGCACAAGAGCTTACAAACCTGTACAAGTTGCCTGTTTTGTTCTGGGCTGGCTCTAAGGATAAGGACTGGTATGATGCCGCCGTGAAGTCGTCTGAATTGCTCGAAAGGGCGGGCGGCAAAGCCGTGATGGTTGGCGGTAACAACGAAGATCATATACCAAGCGCGAAGGTCAATATTAAAGACACATTCATCAAGCACTTCCGCGCATACACAAACGAAAGACCAGACAAATTCCAATGGTACTTCCACGATTCCGGATATCCCGCTGCACACAATCTTGAACTTGTCGGCAATCCCGGCAAGCTCGAAGTATCAAGCGAGATCACCCCCGGCAAGATTATCGTCAAGGGTGTAAAGTCTAAGGTTCGGGTTTATTTTACAGACGACCAGATAAAGAACGGGAAGATCGTAATTCAGACCGATTTCGAAGAGGCGTTTAACAGCGAACCACCTGCCGATATCAGATTGAGGCTTTTAGCATTGTATCAGGGCTTTATCGGCGGCGGCTACACCTGGTGTGTTGAACTTAAGTGAGTGAACAGAAAGCATGAAAGAACTTCCGCAGGAATTTGACCAATTATGCGAATGCGTCCTGGCGCTGAACGACGGCGACGGGGTCGCACCGTCTTGCCCTTATGTATGCACAGACTGTGGCAAAAAACGAAATGTAAGGAGGAAAGAATTGAAAATGTCAACCCGCACGCGCTACGGGCTGCGTGCACTTATCACTATCGCGAGAAACTCTGATATTGTTGTTTCAAGCGAGCTTATTTCGAATGAGCAGAAGATATCGAAAAAGTACCTTGACAGGCTCTTGAGTTTGCTGAGAAGGGGCAAGCTGATCAAGAGCGTTAAAGGCAAGGCAGGTGGGTATATTCTGGCGCGCCCGCCGGAGAATATCACACTGCGCGAGATGTTTGTAACGCTCGAAGGACCGTTCACCCTTGCGCCGTGCACAATTGACCCCAACCAATGCAAGTACACGGGCAACTGTGTAGCTCACCGTATTTGGATCGAGGTTGCCGAGGCATTTTCAGCGACGCTCGAAAAGGTAACACTGAAGCAGATGATTGATCGCGAGTTCAACGACACGACTCTATGCCCCCACAATGTTGCAGAAGCTCAAAAATTGACTAATTTAGAAGACGAAGAAAAACAGCAGCGAAAAGCAAGAAAGACCGTCTAACAGATATGTTTGAAATTGCCACGCAAATTTGCATCTTCAACCGATGAACTCACGCCTTCAGGGTGCCCGGGCCGGGCACTCGTTTCTCTATATGCAATCCTAACACCCTATTGTCTGATGGTAAGCGGCTGAAATATCGTCGCTGCACCACAATCCTGCTCGAAGGAGGTTCTTTATGAAGTGGTTATTGCCGCTTGCGGCATTGTGTTTCGTTATGTCCTTCTGCCTCGCGACTGCGAGCTATGCAGAGGATAAACCAGCACCCAAGGTCGAACTTGTCAAGCCGCCAGATGGCCTAACCGGCAAGTATGCGACTAATCCTGGCGTAAAAGAGTTCTTCGGACTAACAGCCCTTGAGAACGAGGGCAAGCTTGATGAGGCAAAAAAGGCCTATACCGAGTTTATCACCCGCTTTAAAGACCAGCCGGTTGCGATACTTTACCTTGCGAATATCTATCTTAAGCAGGGGGATAAAGAAAAGGCAACCGAGCTAATTCAACTGGCCGACAAAACCAACCCGGGCTGAGGCGCTACCGCATGCGACCAAGGCTTGGTCGGCTTGCCTCGCACTCTTGAAGTCCTCGCATCACTCGTCGAGTTCGTGCCCGAAAATGCGAAGATCAACTCTTACATTGTTTCAACCTATCTTGCTTACGGCTACCCTGATCACGCCTACAACTACTATAAGGCAAACATGAGCCTTGTCTCAGGTGGTCAGCTTTTGGCCATTCAGCGCAACATCTTTGATGATGCTTTTGCCAAGGGTAACGAAGCCCGCCTGAAGGAAATGCTTGATGCAATCGTTGAGTATTACAGCAAGATGCTCGAATCCTCTCCGTATATGTACGGCCAGATCATGTTTTACAAGAGCCGCTTTGTGCAGTTCTATCTCAACAAGAATGACAACGAAAAGGTCGTCGAGCTTTCGAACGAAGACTTCAAGTGGTACGAAGGCGCGCGTCTTGAGGTCGAGAACCACAAGTATTGGAAGAACCCGGGTCTTAAAGATGCCGATAACGCGAAGAAGGTGTTCATTGCGACAAACTTCGAGACATCAAGATTGCCGCATTGCCAATACCTTGCGACCGCATTGTTCCGCCTTGATAAGAAGGAAAACCTTTACGACAACTTCCTCAGCGTTGTTAAGGCTCTCGAAGCTTTCGATGATGGCGGCGATGTTCGCATGGGCTATCAGAAGCACTATCAGCTTTTGCGCGCATGGAACACTGGTGTTGCAATAGCCTCCGCCATCGGCGATAAGGAAAAGCAGAATGAGTACGCTCAAAACGCCAAGGCGGCAAGCGATAAGTATCAGGAATTACTTGCCGAGCTTCGCAAACCAGCGCAGCAGTGATTTGCTTAGGGTGTAATATACATGATGCAAGGCGGGCGAAAGCCCGCCTTGTTGTTTGATGGTGCAGTATATGCAGGGCAGCGATATTCCTTCGAACGCGAATGCGGATATGGCATGGGTGTCTATGTCATCACCCCGTTTTCTCTCTTTGCCATTCTCCCGCCTTCTCACCTTTCACCTATCAACTTACTGATGTGCGTCTCGCCCCTGGGAGCAACAATGGCGGGCAAGATGCCCGCCCTCCACGGCAAACACTTCGTGTTTGTATGAGAGCCTGCATGATGGTGGGCAAGATGCCCACCATACATAAACGCGATTGCGTTAAAGGCATGGGCGTCTCGCCCGTGCCGTACTCAAAACATCTTGTCTTGGCGACGAGAACCAACGCAAACAACAAGATAATCGAACACGCACAATCGCGATAGCGACTGTGGAGC
>CAZNBY010000048.1:0-21539 GCA_964571525.1 uncultured Planctomycetota bacterium | reverse complement strand
GATACAAATCATGTCGGCAAACCGATACAGCATCAACCTTCTTGAGACCGACTTCCTGTGCTCCCTTCTTAATGTGAAAGAAGAGGTAAAGGAATGAACGCTTCCTTGAAACCCAATTGACTCACTCGCACCATGGTGTATGCTTGGTCAATAGATTAGTTGTGTTCGGTCGTCATAACACTGTATCGGAGGCTTTTATCAACACCTGCGCCCTTTGCCTATATCTGTTGATCGTCACCGCATGCCGACGCGCGGTGTCGTGCGCACTGGCCGCGGCGATTGAGATTCCTTCGACCTTCCCCCTGCAAACTCCTGATCCCCACAACGCAAACGCCGATGTAACTGGCTGCAAGTTCAACAACCACAAGCTGCAGATTATCAATGTCTGCGACGCGCGCACCGATATACTGGATACATCCAGCAGTGATAACGATTCGAGCCCGATCAGTGAGCAGGCTTTCTTCAATGACTTCGCTTCTGGCATGTCGCTGACCGAGTACGAGGGGACAACCGCAATTGCATTTACAAACGCCATCACAGCGCATCGCGCAACAGGACCGGCGACCTTTATAATGAGGCAATGAAGGCAGAACATGAGGACAACTTTGAATCATCAAATTCTTCTTTCTATCCCACAGCATGAGAGGACATCAATTCACCTGCAAATGTGTACGGCCAAATCACATAAGCAGGCGATGATGGCAATATATAAATACAAGATATTATCATGCCTAACAATTGCCATTATAGGAGGCCTTGCGCTGATATATATTCAGCTATTCTATCGTAATCCAAGTATTATAGAGACAAGATCCATAAAGGTGCATGATGTAATATTATGCGGAATTCTCTCGCACAACAAAGGCGACTTCTCATATTTGGTAACGAACAAAAACGGTAATTTGTCTAATGTTATAATTAAAACGACTGGCAAAAACAACAAACCAGTTGAAACGGGGCAATCGTACAATAATATACATTCGTTTGGTGCTTTTCATGACACAATATATCTTGTGACAAGGCAAAACGATATAGTATATTATAATGCCGACACACAACAGAAAAGCGTCTCGCAATACAAGGATGCTACCTCGGTTGATGTATCCGATAACAGCGAGGTATATATTCTTCGTAATAACTCTATTTACAAGGAGTCTAAAGGCACCGAGATTAAGGTCTTTGACTGCCCTATGAATACGACCGGAAATGGTAGAGTGTATAAGTGCCCAAGCGTTATCATGTTATATGAAGCTGATAATGCAAGAATAGTTGTGCTAAATGATTTAGGAAAATATCTGTATCAAATTGAACGAGTAGTAGATGTTCATCGTGCCTCGCAAACAGATTTTATTGTATCATTTACAGACGCTCACTGTCTCATGTACGAAATAGGTAAGCTAAGAGGGCTTTCTGACATTCAAAGAAATAGTATGCAGAAGGATGTTGTATTGGATATCAGAAGTTATGGGGCCAAGGTAAAACCAGGCCTTATATCTGAAGGCAATCGGCATGACTTGCGAGATGTTGCGCTAACTTGCTGGTCTGATAAAAATGTAGGAGTCTACAAAGCACATTATGAGGATAATAAAATAATAACTGGTTATGAGGCGCTGGTAAAGGTTAATACCGATTATAATCAATGTTATTTCATCGAATACTTTGCTGATGTTCTTGGAAGACCATTTCCGAAATCTGAGGTGTTTCACGCAGAATATATGGGAGATGATAATATTGTTGTCATATATAAGTCTGGCATAATTGCATTAAGAAATGGAGAAGCTATTGACATAATAGGATATATTGGAGAAGTATTGTATCAGGCCGACAATGTGCTTGTAAAACGAAGCGGTAGAAATATCTATATTTGCGATGGCAAATTTCTGTGTGAAATTGATGCGAGTGAATTGTCATTTATTAGACTTGTTAGATCAAGGTCATTTTGTGTGATGTCTATATCAGAGAAGGATGACACAGTTTGTGTAATGAAACAGCGTGATATCTTCGTGTCTATCTACGAATATGATACAAATGATTTACTTGATGGAGTCGAACGCCCAAGGACAAAAGCAAGGAGCCATAGTATGACATGGGCATTAAATTGGTATCCCAATATTACTGCATCTAAGAGTAGCTATATGCTGGTATATACACCCAGCGACGCAGTACTTCAACTGCGTGGTGGGAGTAGATATACTATATTAGGGTTTGCTTATAAGTATTTACGATCTAAGGGTTATGATGATAACTATATAATACAAACCGAAGATAGTGTGTTTATGTTTAGATGTGACGATCAAGGTGCTGGAAAAGCCGCTATAATGGAGTGTTCAGAGGATGTAGTCCGCATAGTTGTTACTTACGACTCTGCTTGGATTGTATGCGAAAAGAGACTGATTAGAGTGTTTATGGATAGCAATAAGATGTTCAGTCAAGAATACAATATCCCGAATGCTGCTTGCGTAGCAGATGACATTCATAATAATTGTATATATGTATATTTGAAGAATAATACTATTAGAAGAATTGAATACGGTCCGACAAATGAATGGAATGAAGTCAAGTTCGAGGAAGTTAAAAGGTCGAGAAATATCTTCTAAGCTCACATTGGAATATGGCGACGAAGGGTTATCAAGAGGCTTTTTTCGCTGTATTTATCATATATTTTCTCGTTCGAACTGAATGACGCGAATCGCTGCGATGTATTAGGTCCCATGATGACCATGTCAAGCAGCAGAATACCGTTTAGGACTGCGTGTATGCTGAGATTCCTTGTTCATCAAACAGCATGTGAGCGACGACTATCTACGGCTGGTTCTGGTCAATCACTAAATGATTCCCCGCCCTCGGTTCGCATAGTTTTACAACCGTGCGTTGCGCACAACCAACATAGGTGCGCGATGCAAAGACCCTTATAGGTACACTATCTGCCGAACTTGGCTAAGTCGCGTACAAATGTGGGTGTGCGCTCAAGCTTGAACAGGTCTGCGAGAAGCTGCGGGTATTTTATTGCCGTCTCGATGTAATAAGGGCGTCGTCCATAAGCGAGCAGCTTCTTCATGCCATAGGTCATGTACACATTCAGATATGCGTTCCACCATGCCTCTGTGCCTAACTTGCACTTGAACTTATCTATATCGCTGTACGGATCGTGCAGCATCTTGTCGCCTTCCTGAAGATATTTCATCGTAAGGCGCTTCTTCATGATCTCAAGATTGTCTATGCAGATAAGCACCATTGCCCAAAGAAGTATCTCTTTTACATCATCAGACTTGAATCCATCGTCGAGAACAATGTGGCAATAGGCGGGTTTGCCGCGCTCGATACCGCGAGTGTATGCAAGGCCGGTTGATAGCTTGGCATTCTTTAGCTCAGGCTCGGATTGTGCGCGGGTTGAGATGGCGTTCTTAAAGGTCTTTGTGTCAACCTTGCCGATAAGAAAGATTGCGGGATACGATAGGCCAAGCTCCTCAAACTTATCAAGCGGAAGATAGTCGCTGTTGGGCTCGTATGAGTTGGGGTATATCGTGTACTGCAACATGCGTTCTAACAGAAGGTCGTACAGCTTCTCTCCACCCTCATTCTTCTTGAAGAGCAGATTAGTACCGATGTGCTCAACGGGCGGCAACTCCTTTGCACCGGCTCGGTCGTTATAAAAGTCGAAGTATGGTGTGAATGAGCCAAAGGTCTCGTTGAACAATTGCTCAGAACCTGCCGATAACCCCCGCTTTATCTTTTTAACATCGTCATCGCTGAACTCGGTCTTCATCGTCATCCAATCGAGCTTTGCATCAGTCTTGCGGAAGATATAAACAAGAATCGGCATGCGAACTGCGCGGGTTACATCCTCGTTTTTCAACACCGGAACCGAGTTTATATCTGTATGGAGCCTCCAACGAAGTTGCAGCGCCCTTTCACGAAGAGCGGCATCCGTATCGGCAAAATGGTCAACAAGAGAAGCCATCTTCAGTGCCCGGGCCGCAATATACTGCTTATTCTCGTATCCACCCAGCCTTCCCAACTCGTAGCCGGGTCCCCAGTCCTCTGACGCGATGCAGTTGAACAGCGCAAGCGCATGCTTGTATGCCTGCATGCCTGTCTTGACATACTTTTCCTCGGTAAGTCTTTCGAGATACTCTTTACGCCCAGGATACTTAGCAAGGTCTCTGTCAACGCGGTACAGCTCAAAAGGAGCCAATGCGGTTGATTCTGACAGGTCGCCACGCAGAAAAGACATGCGAGTCTTTTCGAGCTGCGTTACAGCTTTAAGTCCATCGAACTTTTCAAGTAGTATTATCTTTGGCCGTTGCTCACCATACTTTGTCTCTGAGCCAAAGAACCCCTTGAACGCGATGTCAACTGCTGCTATGGTGTACTCCTTGCGCTTTTTGAGCGGCTCGTAAATGCGAAGGATGTAAAGGGGGCATTCGGTAATCTCGCCCGAATACCATGCCATGCGGGCGAAATACTGACCGTTATGCCGGGTCACTTGCAGAACACCACGCGAATCGTCGAGGTTGAATTCAAAAAGCCCAGTCAACATTGCGCCAAGCTCATCGCCAAGAGGGATCACATCAGCAGGAGGAAGTTCAGGCGCCGCCGCACCGCCGAACCGTTCGACCGCTGTGGGAAATATCCATATGCCGCCGATCTCGTCTGAAACTTCACCCTCCGTCGTCTTCAGAAGGCTTCGCACTCGCATGCGCGAGTACCAATCATTTCTTAGTCCAGCGAACTCAACAGTTAGGCGGAACGAGTTCTTGACAAGAATGTCAGACACGACCGTGATCTTAAACTCACCTATTTGACCTTCAATAGTTACCTTCGGGCGTTCGCCATAAGGTTTGTAGATAATCGAACCGTCCGATTTCCACTCACCGGTAATATTTGCCGCTGCGATAGTGTTTGTGCCGAAATCGAGCCAAAATGTAAGGTCAAGGTTCGACTCTTGCGGAAAGGTCTCGCCTACCTCCACGGTGAAGTCAGCATATTGGGGGCCGTGAAAGGCGTAGTTGAAGCTGAACAACTCGGCAAGACGACCGAACTTCGATACTTTTCCGACCGCGTCGTTGGGTTTATCGAAGAACTTTTCGCAAAACGCAGACATGGTCGCGCATGCGGTCAGCAATATTGTTATAAGCAGCACTCGCCGTGCCATCTATGCCTCGCTTTCAATCTGAGCATTGTACGCATGGTTTTCACCATCGTATCGTTATAAGTTTACACTGTCTTAGCGTTTGGGCAATACGCGACAGCAGAATACTCAGCTTATGGATGATGCTACTGCCGAGTAACAAGTCCGTCAAGCTGCTCATAAACGGCTTTGTAAGGCCGTTTTGCAGGATATTGCAGCCGATTTGGCATGCCCAATCAAGCCGTTAAATTGCCCTATAACAAAACGCTAATACAATACTAACCTAAACTTAACAGAGGGGCATCATGGGTATAAAAGAGTGGTTGATCCCGCAAGACGGGATATTCTTCGACCTACTCGACAAAGTAGCCGACGACCAAGTTGCAGCCGCCGACTATCTGAAGGTTACCGTCGCCACTCCCGAGCGTATTTTCGAACACGCTCTTCGAATTAAAGAGATAGAAAACCACTGTGATTCGGTCGTTCACAGCATCATCACGCACTTAAACACCTCGTTCATCACGCCGATCGAGCATGACGATATCTCTCTGCTTGCCCGCAAGTTAGACGATATTGTTGACAACATAAATGCCGCTATTGACAAAATGCACCTCTATGAGGCCACTAATTTCCCTCCCGATCTTGACAGCTTGATTGATGTGCTGCATCGCTCGTGCATTGAGATTAAGTGTGCGGTTAATCTCCTGAGGGGAATGAAGCACAACGCGCGCATCGAACAGCACTGCGTCGAGATCAACAGGCTCGAAAATGTCGCGGACGAGATCTCCCGCCAAATGATTGCAAAGCTCTACAAGAGCGGCGATGTGATGCAGATACTCAAGTATAAGGACATTATTGTAAGGCTCGAAACCGCGACAGACTCTTGCGAAGATGTTGCAAATGTGCTTTCGAACATTGTTGTAAAGAACGCTTGAGTTGCCTGTGCTTGAAGTACTCGACCTTCCAGCGATATTTCTTATAACGATTCTCCTTGCGCTCGCGTTTGATTTCGTGAACGGCTTTCACGACGCTGCAAATGCGATTGCGACCGTGGTGGCAACGCGCGTTCTGCCTGCTGGCGCTGCAGTGCTTATGGCGGGTTTCTTTAACCTTATCGGCCCACTTGTTGTCGGTGTCGCTGTCGCAAAGGCTGTTGGAAGTGGCATTGTTGAGGCTAACATAGTGCAGTCAGGCGGCATCGCGCTTGTGTTTGCGGCTCTTGTGGGCGCGATTGTGTGGGATCTGCTGACCTGGTGGTGGGGGCTTCCTACCTCATCTTCGCACGCTCTTATCGGCGGGCTTGTCGGCGCGGCTCTTGCGGTTGATATGCATGCTAACTCAATCGTCTGGCTGAGTCATGGTCCGGGTGGCTGGACAGATCATCCAAAGGGCGTTCTGATAATCATCATGTTCATGGTCATCGCTCCGATATTGGGATTTATCGGCACTTACCTTTTTGCCGCGGTAAACGCGCGTGCCTTTTATAAGGCAAATGCTGTTCGTGCAAACTGGTGGTATCGCAAACTGCAACTGATTTCTGCCGCCTTCTACTCTTTTACTCATGGTGCAAATGACGCGCAGAAGGTGATGGGCGTTATTACCATGTTGCTTGTTACGGCAATAACTGCGGGTCATGCGACAGAGCAGGATTTGGGCGTTCTTATATCCGATCCCGTTCCCCCGCTGTGGGTAATTGTATCTTGTGCTCTTGCCTTGGGTGTCGGCACTGCGGCTGGCGGTTGGCGAATTGTTAAGACTATGGCGAGCCGTCTTACAAAGCTTCACCCCTTTGAAGGCTTTTGCGCCGAGACAGGCAGCGCGCTTGTGCTTCTGGGCACCGCTCACTTTGGCATCCCAGTATCTACCACGCATGTTATCTCTGGCGGTATTATGGGCGTCGGGGCAACAGCTTCAGCGCGTGGAGTCAGATGGGGTATGGCAAGGCGTATTTTCTGGGCGTGGATTTTCACCATTCCCGCCTCGGCTCTTGTCGCTTATGCCACTTACTTTGTCGTTCGGCTTGTGATGTAACCAGTTCAACCGCTCCATTTGCGCTAACTGCAAATTGCCTTACACTATTGGCTGTTCATTGCGGTTATCTGGAGTGTATTATGAACCGACTTCGCTTATTGATTCCCATTCTAATATCTATCGCTCTTCTGCTCACACCGACTTTGGTTCTGGCTGAAGACGCGTTTCCACCAGCGGCACGGCTTCGCGCAAATTCATCATATTGGACTTCTGTCCATAAGTCCTGCGACTCGACTTGGAGCGACTTTCGCTCTGAACTGGCAAAAATCGAACTGCCTGAAGATAAGGCTGTACAGGTTAAAAAGCTGACAGGTGATGCAATTGCTGCAAGAGTGCCCGCCCTGATTGCTATAAGCCAATCTGCCGCCGAGTATTACACTGCTAACCGTGGTGCTGTTATCTATAAGCGCTTTAAAGACTATGGCTCGACAATTAAGCTTTCGGACGGTGTGCTGATTCAAGATACGCTCGACTTCTATTGCGATATCTGCTCACTATTCGCCAAAAACGAGACGGAGAAGATAGAAGAGCTTGTCGCAAACAGAATTGCCACGATCGTCAACCTTACCCGTATTAAGTCAAAGCTTGATCCTGAGGTGCTTAATAGATATTACGATATCACCGCGACACTTGGTGAAAAGGTCTTTGCGATAGTCAAGGCTCTGCCAGATATCGCCACCGCGAGGGCGATACTTGCTGAGCTAAGCGTCTCTATAATATCATTTGCGGACGAGTTCTTCCTTTGCACTCCGTCTGGATTCGAGCTGTTTGTTTATGAAGACTCGCAGCAACGGTGTTGGCTGCAGTTTCACGCTGCGCCCCGCAATCCATATTTCAGTACAGAGAACCTTACCGATGGAAAGCTCAGAACCGTAACACCTGAAGAAGAGGTTGTCGCACAACTTCTTGCTAAGTTGCGCGCTGATGAAGACGCGTATCGAAAGATCACCCACGACGCTGTGCTTTCAATTCTTAAAGTGCTTCCCGACGATCACAAAGCAAAGCTCCAGCGATTCGCCGACCAGTTAGCGAAGTAGGTTCAGCGCAGTCGCATTTCAGCCCCGTGTCATTTGCTGGCAGCATGCTCCGAATATGATATACTAAACATGTCGGTGCGGTTATGCGTGGTGTGCTTTCAGATCTCTTATGTGAGCTTTTCGAGCAAAATGAGTACTTTGCCTGGGTTTTTGTCGGAGGTTGATGTGATTCGGTATACGGATGAAGAAATTGCCCGTTTCGTCCTTGAACGAAAGGTTCTTCCACGGGACTACCTGTCGAAGCTTAAACCCAAAACAAAGAAAGGACATAGCGAACAAGAGTTAGACATTAGGGGAGAACAAGGATCAGAGTTCCGGATAATGCTGCGTCAAAGCTTGACAGATATTCGGAATTTCTCTGCGATTCTCAAGGTCAAAGTGCCGAACACTAATGTCTGGTTCAAGCTTAAGAGGTACAACGGCGTCCACGAGCACACAAACTGCATAGAGAAGAATCGGTTTCGCAGTTTTCATATCCACTGTGCTACGCAAAGATATCAGGAAATAGGAGCTTCTGAAGAGCATTATGCATCAGTTTCCGACGGTTATTCTACTTTACAAGATGCCGTAAAGTGTTTGCTGCGAGACTGCGGTTTTGTTGAGCCAAAGTGCGACGGCGAAGCAACATACCCGTTGTTAGAGGAGTAGGTTGCCATGTTAGAAAGCATAGAATCAGCCTTTCGCGAAAAAGTGTGCAATGAAATATCGCTGCTAAAAGAGGGGAACGATCGCTATATTGTTCTTAACCCCTTCTATTTCAGCGATGGCGATCATCCTCTGATTGTTCTGCAGAAGCGCGGCCAACAATGGATGCTTACCGACGAGGGAAGCACATTCATGCGCCTTACCTACGATATTCCTGAAAGAGACTTGGAATCAGGCACGCGTCAATCGCTAATATCAGATATGCTCTCTGTTTATGGCATGAAATCCGTTTCTGGTGTGCTGCAGATGAACATCAGTTACGATGACTTTGGTAATGCTCTGTACTCGTTTGTTCAGGCGGTTATTCGGATTTCAGATGTAACATACCTTTCTCGCGAACGAATCAAATCCACTTTCATTGAGGACTTCAAGGCCTTCATCAGCCAACAATTCGAATCCAAACTGATTGAATTCGACTGGTTCTATTCTGCACAAGATCCAAAGGGCAACTATGTCTCTGACTGCAGAATAAACGGGCGCTCGACTCCATTCATGGTGTTTGCACTGAGCAATGATGACAAAGTGCAGGCTGCGACCATTACGATTCATCAATACGAAAAATGGGGGATACCGTTCAAATCAGTCGGCATTTTTGAGAACCAAGAAGAGATCAATCGGAAAGTGCTTGCACGATTCAGCGATGTCTGCGAAAAGCAGTTCTCAAGCCTTGGGGCTAAGGATAGAATACGAAACTACATACAAGCCTAATGCTATCTACCCTTTCTCACATTGATGCCGCCTTGATTTTCTCCCACACATCGGCCATCGTGTAAACCGCGGGTTTGGCGGTAAACACAAAAGCCGCAGCCTTTAACGCCCCTGCCGCCAATGCGCTTCGCGAGATAAGGCTGTGCTTCAATTCTATTGTCTCGTCAGACGAAGCGAACAACACCGTATGATCACCATATATACCGCCTGCCCGAATAGCGTGAACGCCTATTTCGCCCTCTTGCCGCCTTTTTATCCCGTTACGCCCGTGCACTAACTGCGCTCCCTCGAATATCTTTAGCAGCGATGCCGCTGTGCCGGATGGAGAATCAAGCTTGAAATGATGGTGACGCTCGATTATCTCCACATCGTACCCCACACCGCGCAATTCCTTGATTTGCTCAATCAATCCCCGAAGAACGGTGACACCAAGAGACATATTTGTGTCGCGAACAATGGCAATTCTTGCAGAAGCTTCTGCAATAGCTTGTTCATCATCGGTTGTAAGGCCGGTTGTGCCGATTACTACTGGGCGCGAAACCTCTGCGCAAGCGTGAGCATTGGCGGCAACTGCGCCACCAGTGGTGAAATCAAGATACACATCAGCAAGACCAATCGGCGCAGTGCTGACAGTTACTCCGCCAATGTTGCAATCTGCCTTGTCGCCCCGTTCAATCAACTCGACCACCCGCACACCAACTTTCGACGCTTCTGATCTCAATGCTTCACCCATTCTGCCACACGCCCCGAATATGCCTATCGAAAATTCATTGTTCATTTCACCCTCCACCGTTAAGCGTTTAGTACTTCGTATATCATATTGCCATAGAGCCTTGCCGCAAGCTGCTGGCTTTATGGATAAGCGAAAAGCTTGCATATCGCGCTATTCGGCTATAATACTTGCACATGTCCCGGTAGCTCAATTGGATAGAGCGTCGGCCTCCGGAGCCGAAGGTTGTGGGTTCGACCCCCGCCCGGGATACCATTATGGTCGCAACGCCCCCGATTTTCGGGGGCTTTTTTTCATATGTGACCAGCATCAGTTGCTTACTCTGTACTTTACCAATGCGTTTTGCCTGTCATGTGGGTGTAAATCGGCTATAATCTCTGCTGTATAAAGTCAGACAGAACACAACATTGGAGTAGTTATGACCCCCAAAGCTATATTGATAATATGCGACGGACTTGGCGATAGACCGATTGCAGAGCTTGGAAACAAGACTCCGCTCGAAGCTGCCCCCGGCAATGGCCTTGATAAGCTTGTTGCTAAGGGCGCGTGTGGCGTTATGAACACAATTGCAGTCGGTATTCGTCCCGGCAGCGATACGGCTCATCTTTCACTTCTGGGTTATGACCCTCATATTTATTATAGCGGACGCGGCCCAATCGAGGCTGCGGGCACAGGCTTGCAGTTAAGAACAGGTGATGTCGCGTTTCGCGGCAATCTGGGAACGGTTGATGACCTTGGCAACATACTTGACAGAAGGGCAGGCCGCATTCGCAATTCTGAGCCTTTTGCCCAGGTTATGAACGGAATAGAGATTGACGGAGTAACTTTTATCGCACGGGCAGGCACAGCGTATCGCGTAGCGCTTGTGATGCGCGGGGAAGGTCTTTCCGCTGACATAAGCGATGTTGACCCCCATGTGCCGGGCGTGCCGATCACTCCCGTTCGTCCGCTCAAGGATACGCCCGAGGCCAAGCACACCGCAAGTGCGCTCAACAAATTCCTTGCTTATGTGCGCCCGTTGCTTGTCAACCATCCCGTCAATTTGGAAAGGCGGGCACAGAACAAGCCAGAGGCGAACTATCTGCTTCTGCGTGGCGCAGGGCTGTACAGCGAGCTTCCACCTTTTAGCGAAAGGTACGGCTTGAAGGCGGCTTGTGTGGCTGGCGCCGGTCTTTACAAGGGTGTTGCCGCGCTTATGGGTATGGATATAGTCGAGTCCCCTGGCGCGACTGGCCTTGCAGACACCGATGTGCGCGCGAAGTTCGAGACTGCGCTTAAGCTTGTCGCTGGCGATTATGACTTTGTCTTTGTTCATGTAAAAGCGTCTGACTCGCTTGGCGAAGACGGCAACTTTACCGCAAAGACCGAGTTCATATCAAAGATAAAGAATGCCGCAGAAATATTCGATCCGCTGCCCGAAGGTTTGCTTGTTGTGCTGACCGCCGACCATTGCACCCCATGCGCGAACAAAGCCCACAGCGGCGACCCCGTTCCCGTCCTTTTTTCGGGTCACGGCGTAACACCCGACGATGTAACTGAGTTCGGCGAAAGGTCATGCCGCAAAGGCGGTTATGGTCGCATTCCTGGGCTTTCGCTGATGGATGAGATTCTGAACTTGCTGGGAACCGCTCATCTATACGGCGCATAGACAATTGTCGAGCACATTGAGCTAACTGAAATCCGTCACGGTTCTTCTCTCATATCCACGACGGCGTGCGCCGTTGTGCGATATCAATTGACAATTGCGCTAAGTCCGCTAAAATTCCTGTGTACTACCGTTTTCTTTTCATAACTTTTGGCGTGTACTGACACCTGGGTCGGTTACGCCGGGGAGGTAACACTATGCTGACCAGGGAAGAAAAACAAAAGGTTATAACCGAATTCGCAGTTCACGAAAACGACACCGGCAGCCCGGAGATACAGATCGCAGTCCTCACAAAGCGCATCGTGTATCTCACCGAGCACATGAAGATGCACAAAAAAGACCTTCATTCACGCCTTGGCCTTATCGGGCTTGTGAACAAGAGGACAAAACTTCTCAAGTACTTACAACAGATTGATGTTAAGCGGTACAGAGCAATTATCGGACGACTCAATTTGAGGAAGTAGTCGTCTCAGGAGGATATTTTGGTACATACTATCACCCGTACAATCGGGGGCAAAGAAATTTCGATCGAATCAGGCCTGCTTGGAAAACAGGCTTCCGGTTCTGTTGTATGCTCATGCGGAGGCTCAAAGGTCTTCGCGGCGGTTACAATCAATCCGGAAACAAAGCCCGATCAAGATTTCTTCCCTCTCACAGTTGACTATCGCGAAATGACCTATGCCTCGGGCAAAATCCCAGGCTCTTTCTTTCGCAGAGAAGGCAAGCAGACAGAGCGAGAGACTCTTGTAAGCCGCCTTATTGACAGACCCCTTCGCCCGCAATTTCCCGATGCCTTCACCAACGAGGTTGCGATACAAGCTCTTGCAATCTCGTTCGATGGCGTTAACGAGACTGATATCCTGGCGCAGATTGCAGCCAATGCTGCACTTGCAATCAGCGAGGCCCCCGCAACTCGCATTATCGGCAGTGCAAGGGTCGCCTTGATTGATGGGCAATATGTCTTCAATCCGCTCATAGAGCAGATTTCGACAAGCCAGCTTGACATAGTCGTCTCTGGAAGCCGCGAGGGCGTTTGCATGGTCGAAGCTGGTATGAACGAGTTGTCAGAGGACATCGTTCTCGGCGCAATCGAGTTTGCACACAAGGCCATTGTCGAGGTCGTGGCGATGATCGAAGAGCTTGTCGCCCTTTGTGGCAAGCCGAAAATGACAGTCGTTTCGCCTCAGGCTCCGGCTTTTAAGTCATCACTTCGCGATAAGTACGAACCACTTATCATGGCTGCTTCAGGCATCCACGATAAGCTCGAGCGTCGGGCGGCGCTTGCGGCTGTGCGCACAAGTGCGCTGGCTGAATTCCCCGCTTTGTACGGTCAGGAAATCGATCCCGCAGAGCTTGCCAAAGCGTATGCAGATGTCGAGCATCATGCTCAGCGCAAGATGTCAATGATTGCCCGTTGCGACGGCAGAAGGTTCGATGAGATCCGTCCGATCTCAATCATCATGAGCTATCTGCCTAATGCGCACGGTTCGAGCATCTTTACTCGTGGCGAAACGCAGAGCCTTTCAACCTGCACACTCGGCACATTTTCTGACGAACTGCTCATAGACGGCATACACGAAACCTACTATGACCAGTTTATGCTGCACTACAACTTCCCTTCATTTGCGGTTGGCGAGACCTGGCCGAACCGCGGGCCAAAGCGCAGGGAAATTGGCCACGGCGCATTAGCGAAGCGTGCGCTTCGTTCGGTGCTGCCTAAGAAGGAAGATTTCCCCTATGTGATCCGACTTGTATCCGACATTCTTGAAAGCAACGGCTCGTCATCAATGGCGACCGTCTGCGGTGGCAGTCTTGCCATGATGGATGCTGGCGTTCCCATTAAGACCTCTGTCGCAGGTATTGCGATGGGTCTTTTGAAGGAAGGCGAAGAATATGTTATCCTCACCGACATACTCGGTGACGAGGACCACTTCGGCGATATGGATTTCAAGGTTGCCGGCACAAGAAGCGGTATTACCGCCCTTCAGATGGATATAAAGATCACTGGCATCTCGACAAAAATAATGGCTGATGCGCTCGAGCACGCCCGCAAGGGCCGGCTCTTCATTCTCGACCGCATGGAAGAGGTCATGCCTGCTCCAAGGCCGAACCTTTCACCCAACGCTCCTCGCATTCACCAGCTCAAGATACCAGTTGACCTTATTGGCAAACTGATTGGCCCGGGCGGTAAGACCGTCCGTCGCATTCAAGAGATTACAAAGGCGAAGGTCGAGATTAGCGATGACGGCTCTGTGCTTATCGCGGCTGTCGGTGAAGAGCAACTTCGTTGCGCGCTCGATATGGTCAAGGACATCACCCTTGTGCCTACCGCCGGTGAGTTGTATGATGGTGTCATAATTGATGTGCGCGATTTCGGTGTAATCGTCAAGCTCGGTGCCGAAGCGGAAGGCATGTGCCATATTTCCGAGTTCAGCCCCGCTGGCTATGTGCGCGATATCGCTCCGCTGGCAAAGGTCGGCGACCCCATCAAGGTTAAAGTGCTCAGCGTCGGTGACGACGGCAAGGTGCGCTTGTCGCGCAAGGCCGCATTGCTTGACGCAGGCGAGACAGATCCTTTAGAAGAGCTGATTCGCACCCTAAACGACCGCCCGCAAGAGCCTCGCCGGGATGACCGGCCCCGCTCGAACTTCGGTGGCCGTGGTGGTGACCGCGGCCGTGACCGCGGACACGATCGCAGGCGTTAGAAACCTATTATGACCGTTTGAGACGGGGCGCTTATGCTTCAAGGCACCGTCAAGTGGTTCGACGGCAAAAAGGGCTTCGGCTTTATTCTTGCCGATGACGGGCGAACTGTGTTCGTCCACCATTCCGATGTCGAAAAAGATGGATTTCGCACCTTGTCGAAGGGCGATAGGGTATCGTTCTATGTCGCAATCGGCCACAAGGGCGAACATGCTGCAAATGTGACGGTCATCGAGAAATAATCCGGCGAGTTCTCCGTTTACTCTTCGAGGTCGTTATGCAGGATTATCGCGGCAAAAAGGTCGTAATAATGGGTCTCGGCCTGTTTGGCGGGGGACTTGGTGTAACCAAGTACTTCTGCTCGCTTGGCGCTGATGTGCTCGTTACCGACATGTCTTCGCCAGAAAAACTCGCCCGTTCTCTCGAACAGCTTAAGCAGTTCGACAATGTACACTTCAAGCTCGGCAGCCACGAGATGAATGATTTCACCTCAGCTGACTTGATTATTGTAAATCCAGCCGTTCCCGCCGAGTCGCCTTATATTGAGGCGGCGCGGCGGGCGGGCGTTACCCTCGATACTGAGCTTAATGTCTTCTTGCGCTTGTGCAAATCCCCCGTCGTGGCAATAACCGGCACAAACGGTAAGTCAACCACCACCGCACTTATTCACAACATTGTATCGCTGCAAAATGATAAGTCTTTGCTCGGTGGCAATATTGGCAGATCTCTTTTAGATGTTCTTGACCTTACCTCACCCGATACCCCTGTTGTGCTCGAAGTATCCTCTTTTCAGCTCGAAAACCTTCGCTGGCTGGCAAAAGGCCCAAAGGTAGCTCTCATCACCAACATTTCGCCCAACCATCTCGACAGGCACAAGACGCTCGAAAATTACATCGAGGCGAAGAAGGCAATACTCGATTATCAGACCGAGGATGATGTTGCGGTGATAAATGCCGACGACGACGCTGTGGTCGAAATGGCAAGGGGATGCCGCGCAAAGCTTGTGCATTTCAGCCTTCGCAAGCAGGTTGAGTGTGGGGCGTTTGTGCGTGATGGTAACATTATCATCCGTACAGGCAGCACCGAAGAGACCGTATGCCCAGTGCATACGCTGTCACTCAAGGGTGCTCATAATTGCGAAAACGCGCTTGCCGCGGTTGCTGCGACGCGCTTCTTCCTGTGGGACCGCGATGCCGCTGTGCGCGCCTTGACGACTTTCTCCGGCCTTGAACATAGGCTCGAATTTGTGCGCGAGCTTAACGGTGTTCGATACTACAACGACTCCATTGCTACGAATCCCCGTTCTGTAGTCGTCGCACTCAAGTCCTTTTCGTCGCCAAAGGTGCTTATTGCGGGCGGTTTTGACAAAAAACTCCCATTCGACGAGATGATCACCTCGATTTATGATGAAAATGTACATACTGTGGTGCTTGTCGGCGAGACAAAGGGCAAAATAAAAGCCGATCTTGACGCAGAGGCCATGCGAAGAGGTCGAACTGTTTCCACGGTGATTGTTGATACCTTTGAAGACGCCGTTATCGAATCCAAGCGTGCGGCTCGCTGGGGTGATTGCGTTCTTATGAGCCCCGGTTGTGCCTCTTACGGCATGTTTGTCAATTTCGAGCAGCGAGGCACGCGTTTTAAAGACCTTGTTAATTCGTTTTGACACCCACGGCATAAACGCCGTTTCAATACTCAGGCGGTTATTATGGTCTTCCTGCGTATCTTTCAAGCAGTCTTTATACTTGTTTGCCTTGCCTTAATTTCGGTGGGCATGTTATCATCGTCAAGCGGAGACGATGCCGCACGGGCTTCGCTTTTTCTTATGTTCGAAAGCGCCGGAGTGGGGCTTATAGTATGTTTCATCTCGATTATCTGGATCTCTTCCACCCGCCCCGAGGGCATTCTTGCTAAGTTGCCAGTCATTATGTTCCTCTCACTCGGCATTTTCACGCTGCTTTGGACCGCTCTTTCATATTCGCTCGGCATACACCATACACCCAACCTAAGCCTTATGGCGCGTGCCGTGAAAATCGGATTCGGATATCTTGCTGGTTGGCTGGTATCTATCATCATTCTCTTCTTGTATCAGCAGGTGATGAAGCTTAAGCGCGAAAATGAAAGTGATGAGGGCGAAGAATAAGCCCATTTGTAGAGCTAATACAATTCCGTTTGCGCAAAATCAGCCTTGTTCATATCCATGCGCTGTTTAATGCAATCCAAGTGTTGTGTGCACCTGTTCTTAGAAAGCTGACTTTATGATATATGTGATAGACGGCGGAAGCCTGCTAAACCAGCAACCGCACTTATTTAACGAGATGCGAACTCTGCACGAGACCGTTCGAGATTTTTTTGAGCGGTTCGCGCCGAAATTCGCGGGTGGTGATACAAGGCTCGTGTTCATACTAAAGGGGCACGATAAAAGCTCAACATTGCCTCCACGCCACACCTATGGCCGCAACACGGTCATCTTTTCCAATTCTCCCGGCGAAGAGGAAGACCTTATTCTCGAAGCGGTTGCATCTGCTGTCGGAAAGGGCGATTGCACCCTTGTCAGCGATAACTTCGAGCGTGTAACTCGTGCGGAGTTTCTCGGCGCAGAAATAATGAACTGCGATGAGTTTGCAAAATTCCTTCGCAATAAGAAGTCAACAAATAGCGATATTGCTGTGGGTGATAAGAACATCGGCGGCAATGTCGAATACTGGTCTAATGTGTTCGGTGTGTCGTCGAAAGAGACTTTCGAGCTTAAGGCTCGTCCGAAGACCGATGATTCAACTGTGAAGGAAGAGGAGTAGAAGCGATGACTATGAAGTTGTTACCACCTCCAAAATGCGACCCGTCTTTCTGGTGCCGGTGGCGAAATTACTTCATCACCGGGCTATTCGTGTCGCTGCCCATCTTCGCGACCCTCTTGTTCGTTATATGGGTTGACGGCCTATTGCGCAGAATGTGGCCGGAGCCATGGCGTGACAAATTCTACATGTCATTTCTGAGCCTTATAGTCATTTTCGCGCTGATTCTCATTATCGGCGCGCTGTCGCGAAATCTCTTTGGCAAGCAGTTGATTTCACTTAGCGAGCAGCTCTTAGGCAATATTCCCATCGTACGGTGGATATACTCAACAGTCAAGCAGGTTACCGAGGCTTTCAGCACAGGTCAGTCAGCGTTTAAAGAGGTCGTGCTTATCCGCTATCCCAATCCCGATTCGTGGGCGATTGCGTTTCTAACATCCGACGCGCCCGATGATTTCAACGAAAAAACAGGCGAAGACCTTGTCGCTGTGTTCATGCCCACCACTCCAAACCCGACATCGGGTTTTCTGCTGTATGTGCGGCGCAAGGATATCATTAAGACCGACCTTTGCGTTGACAGAGCCTTCAAACTCATCATATCAGTTGGCATGATAAAGGAAGACGAAAACGGCGAAGAAGGCGAGGCAAAAAATGCATGACTCAAACTGCATCTTCTGCAAAATCGTAAAGCGCGAAATCCCATCAACCATTGTGTATGAGGATGATGCGGTGATTGCATTTAACGATATTGCTCCACTTGCGCCAATCCATATTCTCGTCATTCCAAAAAAGCACTACAACACACTTATGGAAATCGCTGCAGGCGAGGGCGAGTTCGAGCGCATATTCGCCGCGGTTCAAAAGATCGCGCAAAAAAGCGGCATTTCAGAAGAGGGTTTCCGCACGACTGTGAACTGCGGTAAGCTCGGCGGGCAGGTTGTTGGGCATGTGCATTTCCATCTGCTGGGCGGTCGGCAAATGTCCGGCAAGCTTGGTTAGCGGTAATTTTTGCATTTTCGCCTGTGCGTGATATACTTCGCCAAACATAAAAGGGGGTCGAATGCTTCCTCAAATAGTAAAGTTAGATGCTTTCAAGGTCGCCGGATTTGCCTACTGCGGCCAAAACCGCCACAATGAGATTCCCCAGATGTGGGGCGAGTTCGTAAAGGTCATGTGCGGCATTCCAAACGCAGTGGCAGGTAAGAGCTACGGTGTGTGCTCCGCCGATCCGTCTGACCCAGAGCTTATGCAGTATATGGCATGTGTCGAGGTTTCGAGCTTCGATGGCATTCCCGATGAAATGTCCACTGGCGAAGTGCCAGCCCAGACTTACGCGGTTTTCACCCACAAGGGCGATGTGTCGAAAATCGCTGATACCTACGAACGCATTTTCAGCGACTGGCCAAAGGATCTGCCCTATATGATGGACGGGGTCGGCGTGTTTCTTGAAGTCTATGATTACCGTTTCTGCCAGCAGGGCGAGGGTAAAGAGCCTGAATTCGACATCTACGCGCCAGTGCTGCCGAAATAACGCCGATAGGTGAGCTTCTGGCAAGTAAGCCGACCGATAACACAGATTGCGAATTGGGCATATCCGCGTGTGTCGAAATGAATATGAGGGTATGTAGTTGAATTTTCGAGCCTTTGAACTGTCAAAATCAACGCAAGGAAGCTAAGCGTCAATGCAGAGAAGTTACTGGCAATTGCTGAGCACATTGTAAAATGTAGTGTCAAGTCAGTTTTCAAAGGGTGCATGGGGTTGTTCAGTACATTGAAAACGGAGGGAATAGATGAAAAAGCCACTACCCATCATGATTACCTGCGTGGTTATCGTTGCAGGTCTGTTGTTTGCGTTGTACAAGAACGATATGTGGCATGCTGGCGAAGCTGCAGACAACGCGACCGGCAAGATACTCGACAGTATATCAACGAAGAATGTGCTTACAATAGTCGAAGACACAGTGTTGCGGGGGAAGTGTGAGCTTCTTGGGGGTATCATAATTGAGCAGGGATGCAAGCTCACTATTGAGGCTGGATCAGAGATCAAGCTTGGTGGGCCAAAGGGCTTTATATGGAACGAAGGTTTTTTGTTCGTAAATGGCACCAAGGCTGCTCCCGTTTTGTTTGACAGGTTCAGCGGAGTTGCGTGCGATAGTGGACCAAATGAAGGTGGACCTACAGTAACGGATAGATATCGGGGTAGCTCGGTTGTGAAGATTTCATACGCAGATCTGTTGCTTGACGGTGGACCGTATAAAACACCTCCACCGATAGATCCTTCGATATTTGACTTGGACAGAGAAGCGCGAAGGCCATCAAGGTGGTTCATAGATGCAGCCACAATCGAGCTTGACAATGTTATCCTGTCGTTTAGCAGCGCAAGCATGCCACCACGAATTGCGAGAGGTAAGTCGGTAAAAATGAGCCAGTGCATATATAAGCACAGCGGAAGACAAACATATTACTCTTACCAAAGCCATGTAATCAAGCGAGCAGGTCAGCCTTTCCACGACCCATTAATCTTCGCTTGGGATTGCCAGATTGACCGGTGCGAGTTCTACTACGCAGAGCCAAGTGTCTTTCGTGGTGGGCGATTAAGGTGCACAAATTCGCTCTTTAAGAATTACAACAGCTCCGGCTACGGGAGCCTCGCATATTCGAGTGATGCCCAATTCGACGACTGCATGTTCGAGCAATCAACTATTTACAATACAGATGCCTTGCTCAATTATTGCTGGTTTAGTAATTGTAATATTATTACAATGAATAATATCAGAGATTACTCATGTCTTTCGCATTTCAGTATCTGTATTTTCTACGGATGTTGGATGGAAGAAAAAGAAATACCATTCTATAATGTTGGCATTGAACATAAAAAGTTTATAAAGCAGGTTGGTGAGCAGTATTATGCGAGCCGCAAGGGAACAAGCTTTGCAAATTGCGCTTTTGAGAAGTGCACTACTGAGTGCTCACTTAATGTTGAGTTTTGTATTTTTAAGAATCATAAAGGCAATCTTGATTTAAGATTTGATGGAATTTACGCATTCATAAAGCCTTATGATGACTGGAGCATTTTTGGCATATCAGTTGATGAAAGTCAGAAGGACAAAATCCTGCTTCGCTGCGCACAAGTGTACGAGCTTTGGTTAAGAAGAAAGAACATTCGAAAAGAGGCTTATCCATTTAATTCAACAGATATAGTTAATGTCTGTCAGTGTCCGCCTTACGCAATCATTCCAATTTTCGGAACCTATTGATATCCCTCGCATGTTACGCTCAGTATAGAACAAAACCCCGCCGTGCGGCGGGGTTTTGTGTCTTAACAAGTTGCTGTGAACTACCGTGCCAGCGAACCCATTGGGTCCCACGGGGGAAGTACGATTGGTTACTTTTCGCAAAGGCTACGATACTATGCGGCGAATCTTACTAGAGTGAGCCTATCCGGATGCTTTGGTGACTTGCGAACGGCATAGAATATTGTCGTGTGAAATTCACTTGACACGCTCGCACCTTGGTGTATCCTTGCTCAATAGATTCGTTGTGTTCGGTCGTCTTAAACCCTGATCGGAGGCTTTTATCAACACTCGCGCCCTCTGCCTATACCTGCTGATCGTCGCTGCATGGCGACGGGCGGTATTGTGCGCACTGGCCGAGGCGATTGAGCAGAGTTTGGCAAAAGATTGTGAGAGCATTGACCGCAACGGCAACACGGTCGGGTTCACATACAACAACATGAACAAGGCTTCTCAGATCTCGCATCCCGCGCCGTTGAACTTCAATAGCGCATCCTCGACGACAATCAACTACACGCTGCGCGGCGATATGCTTAATTATTCCTCACCTGAAGTGAACAAAGAGTTCGCGTACGACGCGCTAAGGCGCAAGACTCTCGAGGGGCAGTATATGCCCTCATGGCCGACTGTGCCGCCCGGCGGCATGCTGTACGCCGAGTTCGGGTACGACAAGAAAAACCGCATGACATACACGATGGACTTTTCAGGCATGGAGACGGTGACGGTCTATGACGATGTGAATCAGACGAAGACAGTGACGG
>CAZNBY010000047.1:0-21947 GCA_964571525.1 uncultured Planctomycetota bacterium | reverse complement strand
CGCGCCCGTCGTTATCGTAGCTGTAGTTCTCGGTCATGCCGTTCGCGTGCGACTTAGAGGTCAGTTGCCCGCCCGCATTGAACTGGCGCGTGTGCGTGCGGTTGAAGCTGATCTCGTCAATAGTCTGCGTGCGGCTCACATCGTCGTAATCGTAGTCTGCCTGCATCCCCTGAAAGTCGCGAACCGACTTGTTTCTGTTCTTCGCGTCGTATGTAAATTCGGCGGTCATTGTGCCGACAGATGGCCACGACGGCATCGAAATTGACTCGGTTGCCTTGCGGCGAAGCGCGTCGTAGCTGAATTCCTTCGCGACTTCCGGCGACGAATACGAGGTCATCTTGCCGACTTTGTTGTACGATATCGTTGATGATGTGCTGTTCGACGGGTTCAATGGAGTCGGGTGGACTATCGTATCCACGCGGTTGCACGAATCGTAACCGTAGCTTACAACATTACTATTGCGGTCTATATTCTTTCCATCGTTGACCAAACTCTGCTCAATCGCCTCGGCCAGTGCGCACAACACCGCGCGTCGCCATGCAGCGACGATCAGCAGGTATAGGCAGAGGGTGCGGGTGTTGATAATGCCTCCGTCAGGTGAGTGAACGAATTGTTGCGAGTGAAATGGAATCCAGCTGTGCAATTGCACAGTTGGATGTTCATCTCTATATTCGCTTTAAACATAGAAAGGTTCATTTTCGTAAAAGAATTTCGTAATGACCAGCTATTGAACCGTGGCGTTCTTGCTCTTCCTTCGCGTTCCTACTTCGCTTTCGCGCTGTGCGCTTAGCTACGGAGGATTAAAACTTCGTGTGAAAACCCCGAAGATCACAGGCGAGACGCCCGCGCTCCACAGTCGCTATCGCGATTGTGCGTGTTCGATTGTCTCATTGTGTGCGTTGATTCTCGTCGCCAAGACAAGATGTTTTGAGTACGGCACGGGCGAAACGCCCATGCCTTTAACGCCTTAATATTGATTTGGTTCTTGGTTCTTCTCGTTCTTTCTTCGTGTTCCTACTTCGCTTTCGCGCTACGCGCTTCGCTTCGGAGGATTAATACTTCGTGTGAAAACCCCAAAGATCACAGGCGGGACGCCCGCGCTCCACAGTCGCTATCGCGATTGTGCGTGTTCGATTATCTTGTTGTGTGCGTTGATTCTCGTCGCCAAGACAAGATGTTTTGAGTACGGCACGGGCGAGACGCCCATGCCTGTACGCATTCGCGTTTATGTATGGTGGGCATCTTCCTTTCACCCAAAATCTGCGAAATCTGCGAAATCTGCGGATAAATCTCCCCGGTATTGGTAAGTTGATAGGTGAAAGGTGAAAGCAGAGAAGATGGGAGAATCTCCGCGAAGCATTACGGAAAAGTGTGGCGTACGGCATGATACAAAAGTGTATCGGAACTTTACACTCGGCTATACCCCTTCGAAATCACCCATGGAAACACACAGAAGACGACGGGCAAAGCTCACGAGCCATGCACGCTTACGCATCCCTCGTTGCCACCTTTCTACACGCTTGTCTATCTGTCTCACTACAGGTAATCCAGTTAACGGTGTGCGACATCGTAAAGCGAGAAATTGCAGTGCGCGCTACTTACCGCTTTCAAGGGCGGTGCGGACTTTTGTTAGCAATTCCCCCATACGGAATGGTTTTTGAATGAAGTGAACTCCTTCGTCGAGCACACCGTGGTGCGCAATCACATTTGCCGTATAGCCCGACATAAACATGCAGCGGATGCTCGGATGGGACTGCTTGATTCGTGCGGCAAGCTCCCTGCCATTCATACCCGGCATAACCACATCCGTAATCAACAGGTGGATCATGCCTTTATGGGAATTGGCAATCTCAAGGGCCGCAGAAGGGCAATTCGCCGCAAAAACTGTGTATCCGTTCTCGACGAGAATCTCCTGACTCAATTCGAGAATTGCGGATTCATCTTCAACCACGAGAATTGTCTCTGTTGATGGATGTACAATCTCAACGGGCTCTGGTTCTATGGTTTCTGCCTTCTCATCAATCCTTGGAAGGTATATCTTGAATGTCGAACCAAAAGATGGTTCGCTGTAAACATTGATGAACCCTTGGTTTTGTTTCACGATACCGTATACAGTGGAAAGCCCAAGACCAGTACCATGTCCCAACTGCTTTGTTGTGAAGAAAGGCTCGAAAATGGAGTTTATAGTTGCTTCATCCATGCCCTTGCCGTTATCGCTAACAGCGACCATAACGAATTGACCGGGAAGGCTTCCTATATGGGTCTCGCAGTATTTATCGTCAATTACAACATTCGCGGTTTCTATAGTAATCTTGCCATTTTCTGTGATAGCGTCTCTGGCATTGACACAGAGGTTGGCCAAGATTTGGTCAATCTGTGAAGGATCCATCTTCACCGACCACAGGTCTGAATAGGGCTGCCAAACAAGGCCAATATCCTCGCCAATCAGCCTTCTTAGCATCTTTAAGGTGCCTTCAATCGTCGAATTCAGGTTAAGCACTTTTAGGGCAACGGTCTGACGACGAGCGAAAGCAAGCAATTGTCGCGTGATGTCAGTAGAATGACGGGCAGCTTTTAGAATCTCCTCTAAGTATGTGTATTGTTTATCACCTGTGTTCATTCTATTCAAGGCAAGCTCTGCATATCCGGTAATCACCTGAAGCATATTGTTGAAATCGTGAGCAACACCGCCAGCGAGGCGACCCACCGATTCCATCTTCTGAGATTGCAGATACTGCTCCTCAAGCCTAAGTGATTCAGTAATGTCGCGCTTTACGGCAATGTAGTTCACAATGCTCCCTGTCTCGTCGCAGACCGGTGAGATTGTGGTCTCGCATGTGTATTGCGAGCCGTCTTTGCGTTTATTAACGAGTCTGCCATGCCATGTTTTGCCTGCGGAAATTGTCTGCCAAAGCTCCGCATAAAACGGTGTAGATTGCTTTCCGCTCTTCCAAATGCTTGGGGTTTTGCCAATCACTTCTTGCTTTGCGAACAAAGTTACGCGTTCGAAAGCGGGGTTGACATATTGAATGATGCCCATTGAATCGGTTACAACGACAATCTCAGCGGCTTGTTCTATTGCGGTTAGAAGCCTGTCACGGTCTTTCTCTGCTCGTTTGCGCTGCGTAACATCCCAAACGGTTGAAATCATCAATTTGCTGTCTGGTATGAGGATGTTCTGTGCAGTAATGAAGGTTGTCTCTTCACCTCGCCGAGTTATTGGAATGTCCTCCCACCTCATGCGTTCAGGATCGCCACTGTTACAGTCGGCCAGCACGCGTTTTCTTAAAGTCTCGCGGAATTCAAAATCTTGATAGACCGCCCGCCAGAATGCATCTTCACCTTCTAACAACGCATCTTTCGAAGTTCTGTATATCTTTGCAAAATTGTCATTGATGTAGGTGAAACTCACTGTTGGATCAACCGAGTTCACAGCGATGCCGATTGGAAGGTTATCCATAATCGTTCGAATGTAGTTTTCGCTGTCTTTTAACGCTTGCTGTGCTCTGACCTGCACTGTTATGTCAACGATAGTGGTAATGAAGTGGAGAGGTTTGTTTTCTGCATCGTACCTCATTGATACACTAACATCACCCCAAAGGATCGTGCCGTCCTTCCGAATATATCGTTTAGTGAACCTAATGCCCTTGCATTCACCTTTCAGTAAAGGAATAAGAATCTTCTCGATTTCGGGAATATCCTCTGCTGGGGTGAGGCTCTGCCATGTGCGGTTCTTTAACTCATCAGGTGAATATCCAAGCATATCGCAGAATGCCTGATTGACATTAATCTCACCCGTCATCAGAGTAAGTGACTTGCCTACATTAGCTGCCTCAAATACCTGTTTGAACTTCGATTCACTTTCTCGCAATTCCTGCTCAGCACGCTTCTGCTCGGTGATATTGGAGGCAATGCCGCACATTGCAATCGGGTTGCCTTTTGAATCGAAGACGAGTCGGGTTCGGCATAACATAACCTCTCTTAAACCAGATGATGTGAAGTTGACGACTTCGCCACTCCATTCGCCTTCTTCGCGAGTTTTTTTAATGATTTCGTTTTGAGTTGCGCCTTGTGATGGATCTTCGCCATAGACTGAAACATGCTTGCCGATAAGCGCTTCTCTTTGTACATTAAAGGCTCTGCATTCAGCCTCATTAACATAGGTGATGTACCCATCAAGATCAGTAACTGTAACGCGGTCAGATATCTGATTGAGTACTTCGGCTTGAAATCGAATCTGTTCTTCGGCCTTTCTCTTTTCAGTAATGTCATCAATGCTCGACAGAATCAGCGATTCGCCCTTGATGTTAACGACATTTGCCGAAAACAAGCCATAAAGGGGCACCCCGTTTTTCCGTATGAAGAGGATCTCTCGATTAACTACTTGCTCTCCTCGCATAAGTGTCTCGACAACTTCACGCCTGTCTTCGCCGTTACTCCAAAGATTCATACTCAGTGTTGTTTTACCAAGGGCTTCTTCGCGAGTATAACCGGTAACGCGAGTAAAAGACTGGTTGACATCAACAAGCTCGCCGTTTAACATGCGGGTGATTGTGATTACATAGGGTGAAGTGCGAAAGGCAAGCTCGAACCTCTGTTCACTTTCAAACAACGCATTCTCTGCAATCTTCCTCTGCTCAATCTCAGTGGCAAGTTTCAGTATCCACAGAAGCAAGAAGCCTATTATGAGAGCAAATGCGAGAGATAGCAGCCAGAATTTGCGATAGTCGAAGCCATATTCGTATTGTACAGGAACCCACTTTGAATAAAGCGCGTCGTGTTCCTTTGGAGTTATCGAGTCAAGTGCTTTTTGAATTATCCCGACAAGAACAATCCAATCCTTTCTGATGCCCATCGCCAGATTGTAAACATATGGGGTATCACCAGCAATCTTCAGGTTCGCCAGCTTGAGTTTAGCCAGATAGTAGTTTATTATCAGCATACCATCAATAAAAGCGAAGACCTCGCGCCTTTGCACCTTCTGAATACCTTCCTCGACGCTGGCGACACGAACAAGCTTAATATTAGGATAATCGCGTGATAGCATCTCGTCAGGCATATATCCATGGCCAACAGCAACGGTCTTACCTTCAAGCTCTTTTAAATCAGAGATGTATGTCACTTCGAGGTTAGTAAGAATGACGATCGGCATGGATAGGTAGGTTTTTGTGAACGCCCAATACTTATCGCGGTCTGGAGTGGGAGTAACGCATGTTGCCATGTCAATCTCCCATCTTTGCAGCTTTGGGTATGCATCTTTCCAGCCTAAGTTCTTTATACGCGTGAAAGAAATACCGAGCTTCTGTTCGATTATGTGAAGATAATCGGCTGAGAATCCGAGAGGTTCCCCATCTTCAGCCGCGAACTCTATTGGTGGCCAGTTGAGATCTGAGACGACGGTGATCCTTCTATGCTGTGACAACCATTCCTTTTCTTCATCTGAAAGCTTGTCAGATATCGGTGAAGAAGAAGGAAGAGAATCATATCCGCTTACCCTATCACGCATCTTCTGTGAACCAAGATAAGACCAGCTTAGCCCGACTATTGCAATTACGGCAATAAGCGCAATGGCTAAGGCGGTTTTGCGTGAATTCACAAGGCTCTTGCTCATTTGTTCCCCCGAACTTCGTGCAACTGGTTCGGTATCTCACTTGATTTCTAACAACTGATTCAACCCATAAGCTAAGCGGACTTAAGTGCTTTATACCTCACTGCTTTACATCGTCAAGATTCTGACCGTCAAGAAGGGACCGAAGCAGGACTGCAAGGTCTTTTTGCGAAAAGGGCTTTTGAATGAAATGTATGTTCTGGTCGAGCACACCGTGGTGCGCAATTACATTTGCCGTATAGCCCGACATGAACACGCACTTCATACTTGGATGGTGTACCTTTAACGCATTAGCGAGCTCGCGGCCATTTATCTTGGGCATCACAACATCAGTTAACAGAAGATCAATCGTATGCTCTGCATCGTTGGCAAGCTGAATAGCCTCTTCTGGGGAGTTTGCCTTCAACGCGTTATAACCTAAATCCATCAGCATTGCGTGGGTAAGATTTAGCATCGAAGACTCATCTTCGACAAGCAATACTGTCTCACCATTGCCACGCGGAACATAGGAATATGACTCGATCTCGCTAACCATCTTCTTTGATTCAGCGCGAGGCAGGTACAACCGGAAGGTAGTACCCATACCGACTTCGCTATAAACATTTATGAATCCACTGTTCTGCTTGACAATGCCATATATAGTTGCGAGCCCTAAACCTGTGCCCTTGCCAACCTCTTTTGTGGTAAAGAACGGTTCGAATAAGCGTTTCTTTGTCTCTGCGTCCATCCCACAACCGTTATCGCTGACAGCGAGCATCACATAATCGCCCAGTACAGCATCGGTGTGGTTAATGCAATATTCATGGTCAACTGTAAATGTGCTTGTTTCGATAGTAATCTTGCCGTTCTGCGAGATAGCATCGCGCGAGTTGACGACAAGATTCACCAGTATCTGGTCTATTTGCGAGGGGTCCATTTTTACTGGCCAGAGGTTTGTATTGGGTTTCCATGTAAGTTCAATATCCTCGCCGATTATGCGCTGCAGCATAGTTAGCATGTTTGCGATAGTCGAGTTTAGATCAAGAACAATCGGATTGATCGTCTGCTTACGGGCGTAGGCAAGAAGCTGGCGCGTAAGCTCTGCTGAACGGTTTGCGGCTTTCTGTATCTCTTTAACATGGTATTCAAGCTGAGACACCCCAGATACCTTGGAAAGAAGTAATTCCGCACGCCCAAGTATGACACCAAGCATGTTGTTGAAGTCGTGAGCAACACCACCAGCAAGGCGACCGACAGATTCCATCTTTTGGGATTGTTGATATTGCGCAGCAAGACGCAGATGCTCGGTGATATCACGCATAACCGCGATAAAACTCACAATAGATCCCGTTTTGTCAAACACAGGCGAAATCGTGGTTTCGCTTGTGTAAAATGACCCATCTTTTCGTTTATTTATCAGTCTGCCTTGCCAGGTCTTTCCCATCGAGATAGTATCCCACTGCTCCTTGTAAAACTGCTCGCTCTGTTGTCCACTTTTCCAAAGGCTTGGGGTCTTTCCGTACACTTCGGTTCTGTCGTATTGAGTAACACGCTCAAATGCAGGGTTCACATATTGTATGATACCAGCAGTATCAGTAACGATGAATATCTCGCCAGCTTGTTCGATAGCTGCTAATAGCTTCTCGCGTTCTGCTTCTGCGTTCTTCCGTTCAGTTATGTCAACATTGAATTCTGCAACAAGCCAGCGACCTTTATCGTCCTGGAAAGGAATAGAGTGGACTTCAACTATGCGATTGTTCTCTGCAGGCAAGACTTGCTCAGCGATCACAGTTTTCTTTGACTCAAACACATATGGAATTGGGCAGGATGGGCATGGTTCATGTGTACCCATAAAGTATTCGTAGCACTTCTTTCCAGTGGGATCTCCGTACACCTTTTGCCACTCTCTGTCAACAAATTGAAGGTTGAATTCTTCGTCAGAAATATTAATACCTGTCTTTGTTACCCCAAGGATGTACTCAAGTCTCCTTCTTTCCTCAGCAAGTTCTGCGCGTTGTCTATGTTCGTCGGTTACATCTCTAAAGACAAGCACCGCACCAATTATGCTATCCGCTTGGTCTCGAATCGGAGCATAGCTAATCGAAAGCTGCCTTTTCTCGCCATCTCGAGCGGTGATTATGCTATTACTTTCTGAAACAGCGGTCTCGCCATGGGTAATAGCAAGATAGACAGGGCTTTCTGCAGTACTGTGATTCGTAGCTGTAAGCGCAAATACCTCGTCTACCTTCTTTCCTAATGCTTCTTGGTTGCTCCATCCGGTTAGCTTCTCTGCGACTGGGTTAAGCCGAATGACATGGCCTTCGTGATCACATGAAATCACACCATCACCGATCGAACGCAGAGTTGCTGAGAGCTTTTCCTCGCTTTGTCGCAAAGACCGGGTTTTATCGGCGACAAGTTGTTCAAGCTCCTCTCTTCGGCTTATTGTTATTCGAATAGCTGAGGCTACTGCCAAGGTGAAGACAAGCCCAATTAGCATTGTCAACAGGCCTGTTCGAGGTGGATGAAGCCGCGAAAAGTTAGGGCCAGCGTGTGCCGTAATCAAAAAGACCCTGCCAAAAGCGAATACAGGGCGCATGAATGACAAGTGCGCTAAACTCGCGGTGACATGCTCAGAAATGGCTAAGATTTGCGGTGAATCCTTTGACATCCCCATCGTAAGAGATAAGGCAACTGTCGAAGAAGGGCGGGCAAATTGAAGAACATCGTTTACTTGAAGAACAGCGACTGCGAAACCTACAAAAGACCCATCCCTTGCTTGATGAAAGACAGGACGGAAGATGATCAGAGCCTTATTGATATTTGAATTCTGCATTAATTCAAGTGGTTCTGAGCAGGTAACGAGGCTGGTCATCTTTGCCTTTTGCAGCACCTCAAAACGAATTGGTTCTGAGCCTGCATCGAAACCAAGTATCTGCTCGTTTCCTTTGATTGGCAGTACTCGCTGAACAGGATAATACACATCGCGAACTGGAACCGGACGACGGTTTCCATTCTCGTCACGCTCCCAAATTTCAAAGCCCATCAACCCTTCAGCGCGAGTAACAGCTTCAAATCTGCCTTTATCTTGATGCTTAACCTCTGGCACCCATTCCCATGCCTGTACTGTGGGATTCTTCGTCAAGTGAGTCGCGAAAATGGAAAATTCAGCAGCGTCAACATAGTCGCTTGCCTCGAAGTACCGTGCAAGCCCTTCAAGCTCTACATCCTGAAGTGTGCGTAGTGAGTTTGCGACAATCGCTGTTTTTGTGTCGGCGTATTGGCGGAAAATCTCATTGTATGCGCTTGACTCTGACTGATGCATCGAATGAGCGATGAAAAGGGTTATTACTAAACCTACTATGACAGTGAGCCACGATTCGATATGCTTGTATCGCCTAATCCCTTTCAGCATAAACCTTCTGCGGAATGCGAACAGAATAGCACCAACTATAAAAACGACAATCAGAAGCAATGCGAATGAGACAGGCAGAAAAGTCGAACGAATCAACAGACCGTTCCACTCCTTTGCGTCAATGTCCATGCCAAGCACTGCGACTACATCGTCACTTGCTGGGTCAACAAGAGGCACAAGACCAGAAACCCAAATTCCCCATCTGTCTGGCAAAGGTCCTTCGATTGCCTCGGTTTTTGTCTTAAAAACTGATTTAAGCAACATGGATGCTTCATCATAGTGCTGACCGGGATGCGAATAGAACTCTGAACCGGATGGCTCGCTGTCAACAAAGAAGAAAACAGATCCATCGGCTTTCTTGCCAAACAGGTAGAGAAAACGACATCGAGGTATCTGAGCTTGCGTGATGGATAACTGCTGCTTTATGCGTTTGTATTCAGGACGGTTCAGATCAGACTCCTGACCTGTCAATGCCAGAACATGATCAATTTTCACCGCTTCGGCAACGAGCTTCGTGGTTGAAATCAGGTTTGACCTGAGCTGCTTTTCGGTCTTTGTGACCGCCCACCATGAACACAGAATCGCGGCAACCAGAGTAAGAGTCAACGCGACAGGAAGCCATATGTGCCTGTTGGCTGACTCAATATCAGCCAGTGACGAAGAGAAACTGGTTTTACTGCTTGGCTTCATGTCGAGTTTTTCTTGCATCAACACCCTCAAATCAAGCGATTAATGCAGTTCATTATGCATATTATCTGCCCAAGATAACTCAGGCATGAACAGCATTACCTGTATTCTAACGCAGTATCGGAAAAAGTGAAGCGTAATGCGGTGTTCTAAAACCAGAACCTGTTAACCCTTGCCGCAAAGTGCTTCGCGCACCTTTGTTGCGAGTTCCTGTTGAGAAAACGGCTTCTGAAGGAAGTTTATGCCCTCTTCGAGCACACCATGGTGGGCTATTACATTTGCAGTGTAACCGGACATGAATACGCACTTGAGGTTTGGAAATAGTTCTCTTATCGCACATACAAGATCGCGACCATTCATTTCAGGCATGACGACATCTGTAACAAGCAGATGGATAACTTCCGCTGTCTTTGCGAAATCTATCGCGTCCCTTGGTGAAGCAGCTTTAGTGGCGTTATATCCGAGATTTATAAGCATGTTAAGCGTCAGATCAAGCATAGTTGATTCGTCCTCAACAACGAGGATTTGCTCACCGTTGCCCCGAGGGATCGGTGTCGTTTTCACATCGAGTATGGATACAGGGCTTTCCTCAATGCAAGGGAGGTAGATTCTAAAGGTGGTGCCCTGCCCCACTTCGCTATACACATTAATAAATCCGTTGTTCTGCTTCACAATGCCATATACGGTTGCAAGCCCAAGCCCTGTGCCTTTACCTACATCTTTTGTTGTGTAGAAAGGCTCATACAGGTGCTTCTGTGCATCGGCACTTATTCCACAACCGTTATCGCTTACGGCAAGGACAGCGAAACTACCCGGTAAAAACTCAATATGCTCACTGCAATACTGTTCGTCAATTACAGCATTTTGTGTCTCGATTGTAATCTTGCCATGCGACGCGATCGCGTCACGGGCATTGACGATAAGATTAACAAGCAACTGATCAATCTGTGACGGATCCATTTTCACTGCAAACAAATCTGCCTTGGGCTTCCATAACAGGTCAATGTCTTCTCCAATCAACCGCTTGAGCATCGTAAGCATACTTGATATGACATCATTCAAGCTGATTATCTTTGGAGCAATAGTTTGCTTTCGCGCGAAGGCGAGCAACTGGCGGGTTAACTCAGCAGACCGTTTTGCTGCCTTTTGGACTTCAAGAATATGCCGTTCAAGCGGTTCGACGCCAGAAACCTTCTCCAAAAGAAGGTCAGTGCGCCCGATTATCACACCGAGCATATTGTTAAAGTCATGCGCAACACCACCAGCAAGGCGACCAACTGACTCCATCTTCTGCGCCTGCACCAATTGCATTTGTAGCTTTTCCCGCTCTTCTTCCGCACGCTTGCGATCGGTTATTTCGAAAAACGAGACGAGGAGGCTCTCTCCGATAAACGATCCTGATACAAGCACATACTTTTCGACATTATCCTTGCACCGAATCCTATACTCCCTGGGTGCAATACATGTATTAGCTTCTCTTGCAGATTTGGTTGCGTTTTCCCAATCCATCATTACCCATTTGCGATATTCCGGGTCAGGATATGCATGCAACCACCATTCATCAAGAGTCTTAATGTCGTCTTGAGTATAACCAAGCAAGTCAATGAAATGCTTGTTGGCAAGGGTTATAACCCCATTTCGCTTAGTAAGACCTAATGGGATCGGAGCCGAATCGAATAGCTGTCGGAAGTGGTTTGCCGCCTCGGTGAGCCTTATCTCTGCATTTCGCTCCTCAGTCTGGTCGCGGAAAATCAGCACAACGCCTATGATGTTACCGTTTTCATCCTTAATTGGAGCTCCTGAATCGGCAATTGGCCTTTCACCGCCATTTCTTGAGATGAGAAGCGTATGGTTTGCCAGACCAACAACAATTCCTTTTCGCAACACCTGAAAAACAGGGCTTTCGACACTTTTGCGCGTCTCCTCGTTGATGATTACAAATACTTCATCGAGGTGTCTTCCCAAAGCATCTGCATTACTCCAGCCTGTTAGCTTTTCTGCAACTGGATTCAGCAACTCGATACTTCCATCTGCATCGGTTGCAATCACAGCATCTCCGATGGCTTTAAGCGTAACGCTGTGCCGTTCAATGCTATGTCGGAGATTCGATTCAGATTGATATAGGTTCTTATAGTAGTACTTTTCGCTTCGGACAACCGCTGAGTAACCTAATAATATCGCGATAATCAACATCAAGAATAGCGATGCGAGCATTATTGTCACATTGTAACGCCATGCTGCAAACACCTCGCGGTAGTCAACCTTCGAGATCATATACCAGTTAGAATCAGGGATCGGGTGTATTACAGAAAGCACCCTTACGCCTCGGTAATCCATCCCATCGAATATCCCCTCCTGTCCAAGTACAGCTTTAACAGCAGGCACATTAGTCTCAGTCAGAGGGATTTTAAGCTTTAACGCAGCGTCCTTCTGATGGCGAAGATTATTAAGAAAGAGAGCATGCTCCCCTTCTCTACACACAATCAAAGTCTCTGCAGATTCGCTTGGAAGAGGCCAAGATTGGATTAATGGGTAGAGGAACCTATCAGCGTTGCAAACCAACAGAAGGGCACACAAAAGTCTGACTTCTTTGTTTTCTTCAGTAAATAGCGGAACCACAATGGTGATATGCGGAGGCTGATCCTCGCCCTCACGATGTAATGGAGTGAAAAGAGGCTTTCGCAATTTGACCGATGCATCAAGCGTTGCAGAAAAACCTGAGTGAAACACTGCCCCCCCAACAAGATTGGCAAGCACTTCTCCTGTCGGCTTAACAAGAATGATGTTATCATACTGATAGTGCTGCCTATATGAAGACAGCTCATCCTGAATCTCAGATAGCTTAGAGGGATCAGAATTCTCGATTACATCGTTGATGCGCGATATTAAGAACTTGCGATCCATCATAACCATGCCATCTGCTATTCGCTCCTTACGCCATGCAACAATATTGTCAATCTTCGACAACGCAATGTACTCAAGTCGCTCTCTTGCCTGCGAAGTAATCGCGGATTTCTGCGAAATGTAGAACCACACACCTGCTAATACGAATAGCAAGAGGATTACATAGCCGATTCTCTTGATAAGCCCAGGTGTGTTAAGAGTCATTCGAGCACCTTAAGATAACCGTATGAAAGAACATCGTGTAACATTCAGCAACCAGAAGTGTAACTATACTGCACACATTGTCAAGCAAGCACCCTGTTTAAGCAGAATGTTTCACTATTCGCTGGGCCATTCGGGTTGCAGGAATCGCTGCACCTCAAGCAAATAGCCGTTTGGGTCGCGAAAGAAGGCATTGTAGATGTTATAACGAGGGTTAAAGGCAGGCTCTTTCTCAAGCACTACGCCCAGCTTGCGAAGTCTGTCGCAAAAACCGTCAACATCGTCTGATACAAAGGTAACGCATACACCTGAAACACCGCCGACCCCTCCTTTGCTGCAGAATCCGAGAAACGAATTGGCGGTCAGCCTCCATATACGACAATCGCATTGGTCAAGCACGCGTTGAAGTCCTATCACCTCTTCGTAGAATCGGGTGGTTGCTTCAAGATCGGTTGTGTAAAGAAAGACCACGCTTTGAGGAAAGGAGGCGGTCATTTCTTTTCCTCAGGTTGCTGTTTGACCTCTATATCGTTAAATTCGGCTTCGGATCCCGACCAAGAACGGATCCCTATCATACCATTTCCATAAGTTGAATCGCTTGCCCTAAGCACTTCTTTGCCATCAACATAGGCGACAAATGTATCGTTTTCGACCTTTATCTCGATCTGATGAGATGCATACCAGTCAAAGCCTGACGGCCCATTAGCAGTCGCAATAGGTGAAGACTCTTTTCCATCTGTCAATCGCCTGATAACGAACTTGTTGCCGAGACCGGGGTCAACTTGGAACACGTAACCGTCAACATTCTTCACATCTGTGGCTCTGAAGTAGATACCAAGCCCCTTACCCTGCACGACCCTCGCGTTTGCGATGATAGTGTAATTGGTCCAGTCCTCCTCGCCTGCAAAGGCGCGATTTTCACCAGTTAAGGGTGATCTTGCTACGCCGTTTTCAAATTTCCAGTTTCCGCTTACGACTCGCCAAGCAGTCGAGTCTGAGAAGTCACTTCGAAACAACACATAGTTGAATATCTGCTCGTTTTCCTCGGTCGTTGTGTCAACACCGTGCACCGAGCATCCCATTATTGACTGATAAAGGTCTGTTTCTGCAGGGAAATCGAGCCAGAAGAAAACACCCGCCTTGGGGCAGACAGCGCTTGAGTACAGGTCAGAATTTCTTAGCTCATCAACTGAGTAGCTGTGTCGGTTGTTTTGTGCATAAAACCACTGTTCAGCTCTTTCAAGAGCTTCGCGGTTTGATAGGCAGACCGCACGGTGCGATTTCTCACGCGCATTGAGCATGTTGGGGATTGCGATGGCTGCAATCAGACCTATTAGCGCAACAACAATGACAATTTCAAGCAGTGTAAAGCCTCTATTGGACATTAAGCAACCTCTCTATGCTAAGTGTTGCATAATTATACCGATATAATGAAGAATGCAAAACCGTCTCTTCGTTTTGACCTTGCTTGAAAAGTGGGACATTATTCACCACCTGCTATAATATGGCAGAGGTGGCAGTCATGGCACGATCGTTGGTGGACTTCACACGCAGAATGCTCTATTTCGCCAATCGCAGCAACCAGCGAATGGACTTTCTTCGTGATCTGTCGCGATTGCTTGTCGAGCAAGCCCCATGCGACACAATCGGCATACGAGCCCGAGACGAGAACCTGTATTATCACTGGGAAGCTTCATTTTATCCCGAAGAACGCTTTCGAATGGTCAATGTTCCTTACTCGGTTGTTGACGGACGCGTGGTGCATACAGTAACAAAGGTAACTCCTTTCGAAGAGATTTGCAACGCGATGGTAACTAACTCGCTTTTGCAGACCCCGGGTTATTTTACAAAAAACGGTGGATTGCTGATTGCAAACGCAGATCTCCCTTTCCCAGCTACCTTTTTTAGCAATGGCGAGACCCGCACAAAAACGGTCAATCTCAGCGGCAGACATGGGTGCATAGCCTTTGTGCCATTTAATGTTGATGAGTATGAATGTTTGGCTGTGTTCATGGCCAAGCGTGCCGATTCGTTCGACCTCAGGCGCGTTGAGTACTTTGAAGTATTAGCAAATACCGTCGGACTTGCGGCAGCCGAACACCGCGCAAAGGGGCGCCTTCGAGAAAGACTCAAAGAGCTTACCTGCCTATACCGACTGTCACACATTGCAGACGATACCGACCTTACGCTCGACGAATTCCTTCAACGGGCGGTATCGGTACTGCCCAGTGCATGGCAGTATTCGCAAAGTGCTTATGCCCGAATATCCCTTGACGATAAGACATTTACTTCATCGAACTTTGTTGAAGGCGGCCCGAGTCAAGCCGCCGATATTCTTATTAATGGCACACCCCGGGGCAGAGTTTCGGTTCACTACGATCCAAGTTTGCCACAGCATGTCGAGAATCTCTTTCTACCAGAGGAGGAGAAGCTTATAAGTGTGGTGGCAGCAGAGATATCTGACAACATCGAAAGGTTCTTTGCGCACGAAGAGAAGAAGAAGCTATGGGAACAGCTTAAACATGCCGAGCGCCTTTCGACAATTGGCCAATTCGCCGCTGGTGTCGCGCACCAGTTAAATGAACCTCTCGGTGCAATACTCGGATACGCGCAGTTGATAAAGAAGCAACAGAATTTATCACACGATATCGAAAAAGACCTATCGAAGATAGTGAACGCCTCACTTGCGGCGAGGGAAACCGTAAGGAAACTACTTACCTTTGCCCGCGAAATGCCCGCGCGTATGCAGATGAGCGATGTAAACACCATCATCGAGGACGCGATGCAGCTCGTCAACCCGCGTCTTTCGAAGACTGATGTTGTCGTAAGCAGCAACCTTGGCGTAAACCTACCATTGCTTTACTGCGATGCAAGTCAGATACAACAGGTTGTCATCAACCTGATAGTCAATGCTGTTCAGGCAATGCCTGACGGTGGCAGACTTGTTATAACCACACGCGAATGTTCAGGGGAGTTGGTCTTATCCGTCGAAGACAGCGGAATCGGCATGAGCGAGGATGTTCAAGCTAAGATGTTCTTGCCTTTTTATACAACAAAGGAGATCGGTAAGGGCACAGGGCTTGGTTTACCGGTAGTGCATGGCATTGTGGCGATGCACGGCGGGCGTATAGAGGTTAAGAGCGAAGTGGGGCACGGTTCAAGATTCGACATAATTCTGCCTGTTAAGAAAGTCGAGAGTTAGATGGCGGACGCTCAGAACACCGAAAAAATCCTGATAGTTGATGATTCACCCGATACGCGTGAGCTTATTGAGCGCAATATAAAATCATGGGGTTATCATGTGTTAACTGCTTGCGATGCACAGGAGGCCATACGAGTTCTTGATTCCACGCGGATTGATGTAGTTGTTACAGATATGCGTATGCCCGGATTCTCAGGTCTCGACCTTATTCGACACATTCGCGGGCATTTTCCCGATATCGAAGTGATGATGATTACAGGATATGGCACAATAGAAAATGCTGTTACCGCAATCAAAGAGGGTGCTTCGGAGTACTTATGTAAGCCCTTTACAGATGAGGAGCTTAACTCGACACTCGAGCGCGTTGTAGAAAAGCACCGTATGCGCTCTGCCGGTTCTGTCGCACCGTCAACTCCGCCTCCCCACGGCTTAATCGGCGAATCAGCCCCCATGCGCCGAATATTCTCCCTTATTGCAAAGGCCGCATCAGCCCCAGCAACCGTCCTTATCTCGGGCGAAAGCGGTACGGGAAAAGAGCTTGTTGCACGCGCAATACACTATTCCAGCGCTCGATCCTCAGCACCATTTGTACCGGTCAACTGCGGCGGCATTCCTGAGAGCCTTCTTGAAAGCGAGCTATTCGGTTATCTAAAAGGTTCGTTTACTGGCGCTGCAGAGACTCGCGCAGGCTTTTTTCTCACCGCTGACGGCGGAACCATCTTTCTTGACGAGATCGGCGAGACATCGCTCGCAATGCAGGTTAAACTGCTAAGAGTCCTGCAGGATAAGGAAGTCTATATGGTAGGCTCTCCAAAAGGACGAAAGGTAGATGTGCGGGTGATAGCCGCGACAAACAAGGACCTTCGCACATTGGTTGCAAAGGCAACTTTCCGCGAGGACCTATATTTTCGTTTAAATGTAGTTACGCTATTGCTTCCACCTTTACGCGAAAGGGGCGACGATGTCCTTCTACTCGCCAACTCGTTTGCACGGAAGTACTGCGCTGAGTTTGGCCGGCAGACCGTTCGCTTTTCTCCAGACGCGCTGGAGATGCTTAAGAATTACTCATGGCCCGGGAATGTTAGGGAGCTTGAGAACTTGATACAACGGTTGCTTGTGATGACTGAAAGCGACGAGATCTCTGCCGATGACTTTCCACCCTATATGAAGCACGCAGGTATCACGGGCTACGGTCTAAGTCGCACACTGGAAGAGGTTGAGGCAGAGCATATACGAAATGTGTTTAAAAACTGTGACGGCAATAAATCAGTCGCAGCGCGTGTGCTCGGTATAGACCGCAAAACCCTGCGCGAAAAACTGAAGCGGCACGGCATTGAGGATGGCGAGGATTGACAATCGCAACTAATGCCCGCGACCGTTTGTCACCGATGACCCACGGTTTATTGAAAGCGAATTTGTGGAAAACAGCCGCAAATTGTGATAATATAAGGCTATGAAAGAACCCTCAGAACAGCCTAACGCGCAGAATGAACCAAATGGAGCAACAAGCTCCATTGATAACGCTTCGCGCGACTACGCGGTTGGTGGGGGCGATTCCTTCAAAGATGCTGTAAACAAGACCGCGTCTCAGGCTGTTGAAGAAGTTGCTCGCAAGGAACAGCAAGAGCTTGAAGTGCGCAAAGCAGATGCTTCATCCCACCTTAAATTGATCCAACCTGTTGTCCTTGTGGTTCTGCTGTTTGCCTTTGTCGCCTTTCTCGCTTTTAATAATCCATTTTCGATAAAAAGAGACCATCCATGGACCAAGGGCGAGCCTTTGAAATGGAATGATAGGCTTGAAGATTGCGTTATTGTGCTGTGGAAATATGTGGTTGCTGTTGACGAGTATCGAAGGCAAAATGAACACAAGTTTCCACCCTCGCTTGATGAGTTGTACAAAATCGAACCCCAGTTGCCCCGTACTTGCCCTGTAACCGGCATGCCGTTTGTGTTTATCAAGGCGCAGGAGGGTGTGTACCGAATTGAGGCTCCTGACCCGCGCGCGTTAGGTGTCTCGTCGTTGCACATTTCATCCATGCATAAACCACCGGTGATTATACCATGACGCGAAAGGACAAGTTGATGCGTAATCGTAATGGGTTGACGCTGATCGAGTTGATGATTGTCATTGCGATCATCGGTTTGATTACAGCGATAGCACTTCCCAATATGATCGAAGCGCGTCGCAAAACGAACCATGCGGCTGCGATCGCGACCTTACGCAGTTTCTTGTCAGCATCAATTGACTATTCATCCCGTCTCCCAGAGCAGAAGTATTGGCCAGACGGCACAACAGATTTTAGCCCCTATTTCGCCCACTTTCCCAGCAAAGCGGGCTACAAGTACTCGTATTTCGCAAATGAAGACGCGTCGAAGTTCATCTATGTCGCGGTGCCTGTGTCGAGCATGTCGGGCATGATAGATAACAAAACACCCTTCAGCCGGTGCATGTCGGTTTTTGCCTCTGTTGGTTTGCAGTCGTACGATGGCGTTTCGAAGGCGTTCTTTGTTGATGAAACGCGAAAGATCTGGTCTGCTGACGGTATCAATCAAAGAGGATTGGCAGCACTTGCGCGACTGACCTCTGAGAGCATTAAATTCGATGAATACAATGGTTGGCGCATTAACGACCTATGGTTTGAACCTAATGAATGATGCATCGCACGAAGAACTGTTGTATTATCAGCAAAATACAACACCGCTCTGCGTTCATCTTATTTACCGCTTCCGCATATAACAGGGCAATAAGTCTCGATGGCACAAGATAACCGAAGAAAATTCCTCTCAAGGTCGTTTGTATCGTATGCGATATTAGTGCTTTTTGTCGCCGTTGCCCTGTCTGGCCTTCTTCTGTTCTTTCTGCCTATCCGAACTCTGTCAGGTCCAACGGCTTTTCTCGGCATCCCCTTGTCGCGCTGGAGCGACATCCACATCGTATCGAGCCTCTTATTCATTGTGTTCGGTATCTGGCATATCGTACTCAACTTCAAAGCGCTGGTTTGCTACATACGCAAGGGCGCAAGTTGCGAGCTTACAATAAAACGCGATGTCGTCTTTGCGATACTCCTTATCTGCTTGATTTTAACCCTCACCGGCCTTCGAGTGCCTCCATTCTCATACATCGCCGATTTCAGCAGAAAGGTGCGCTCTTCGTCGGTCTCAAAGCCTAACGAGCCAACTCCATCCCCTTCTCAGGATGTCAACGCGCTTAACCTAACACCCGCAAGCGAGAATGAAGGACCGGTGATATGCCAAGGCAAGGAGGGTTGCGGGCGGGGAGAGCAGACGGGGAGGCTGACGCTCGCGCAATACTGTGAATTGTTCGGTCTTGATCTAAACGACTCCATTGAAAAACTCAAGGAGCAAGGCATCGAAGCGACACCCGAGAGCTTTATGCGGCATCTTGCCGACAAGGCCGGCGTATTCCCATATGATATGGCGATATACCTGAGCAAGTAGTGGCAACTAATGCCCTTCTTGCGACTGACGCTTATATCACATAAGACAGTTAAAAATTACGACAGAAAAACAAACGGTAAGGCTGAATGAGTTTGTGTTTTGTGCAGTGAATCCTCAGATAATTCCTCCCACGCGAGCATTCATTGCTTAATCCCTTCCGGTATTGGCATGCGGCCGAGCAGGCGACCGAATGAACTGATAAGAAGCAGTTCATCGCCATTTCTTGCTATCCAGCGGGTGCCGATGGGTGTATCGAGCCAGATCACGCGCTTGCTTTCGTCCTGTTCTGCCAGATTAACTGCGCACATCTTCTCCTCTTGCACCTTGTCACCTGTGAAGCAGAGGATTGCATGCGACAAGCCGGGGAGCTTCCACGCTGATACCGGAGTATCAGCATCATAATCAAAGAGCCTTACCGTTGTGCCATCGAAAAGGCTCATTGCTGTGCCACCGATTACGACTATACCGCCAGCCCAAACTGAGTTGCGCACCTTCTCTGTATTCGGTATGCGGACTACCTTTAAGGCCTGTTGAGCAGGGCATAATTCGAGATTCTTATCATCCTGCGCCATAAACACACCCGTCTCGCCAACAAAACCGTGCGTCTGCCATGAGTATTTGTCGTCTTTTTCAATGGACACACGAAATTTCTTTGAATCGGTTTCGCCTATCTGTCTGGCCACGATGGCTTTGGGATCATTATGCATGAACTCGAACAACCGAGCACTTATCCCGAAACTCACTGTGGCCGACAATGCCGCGAAACCATCCTTCTTTCTTGTAAGAGCGTACTTTGCTCCGCCTTGCTCAAATGCGACTATGTGAGAGGGTTCGACAAAGCAGAATCGTTCATTAACGCAACCAGCATCGTCTATTGTGTAGATTCGCGTGCCCGCCCAGACAGCGATCTGTTGTTTCATGGGGATAGCTGAGGCAATATCACCGCTCAAGTACTCATAAGTCCTTATATCTTCAGGTTTCCTGTCAGAGATTCTCATACGCAGCCATGTGCCGTCAGCAAAGAGCATAGGCAGATACCCAGCAGATGTCACAAAACCTGCGGTTGCCAATGAACTGCAAGGTATCAGGTCTGTTGCAGTAAGCTTCTGAGCGAAGTGCCTTCGCGAGAACTTATCTAATACGATGCGATGTGATGACGTAAATTCACACTTTGGATCACAAGGCAGGTAGTTATCATCATACCATGAAAACGGATGATGAGCTTTTCGATAAGACGCAGCGATAATTTCACCCTTCGAGTAGTAATATATTGCGGATGAGGATTTATACGATGCATAGTAACTTGAACCTGTCGGCACTACATTTGGAGAATATAAATTCTTGTCAGTTACTTCTCGCTTTTCAGAATCTGAGTAACAATACACCTTTTTTGTTTCAGCTTTCCTATTCTGGTTGGATCTGACGAGAATGTAGCCACCACCCAGTGCTTCAAACTCCGAGATATTCGACAGTGATTCTACCGCTCTGCAGCTTGCATCTAAGGTAAAAAGCTCAGCTTTATCGCGAAAATATACACAGAGAATTCTATCGTTAATCCAATGCGCTTGCGCCTTTAGAATGTCACCAGAGGCACCTTCTTTGAAGTTGTGCTCAAGAACCGCTTCACCTTTTAGGTCGGAGACAAGTATACCTGCGGCGGAAACGAGTGCAAAATACCCCGAGGTTGACAGCGCGCAAGTTGAACCAAAGACCGGTGATAGAGCATGCTTTACGAATGAAAGATTGCCGATAGAGGAATAATACATGGCCGTCTTGTCTGCAATATAAAGAATGTCCCCTTTGATGTGCGCGAATCTTGGGTAGATTGGTGGCCTTGAAGCCGCAGTAATCTTCAGCTCGCAATCATCGTTTGACGGGGTTTCGCAAACATATAATACGCCGTTGCAATATGTGATGATGTGTTTGTAATCAGCGTAACGAACCGACAACGACACAGGACCCTCGATTTTCGGATTCGGGGTTACCTCTTTCTCTGCCAGTATTACCTGAGAATGACAGACAAGCAACACAACTATGACAGAGGCAAAAACTTTATACATGTTACCCCTAAATTCTGGCTACCTGTAAATACTGACTGAACCGACCCATTATACGCTGCGGCTTGTGGGTTGCCAACAGCATTTAAAAACGATCACCTCTGCTTCCCAGACTGCCTTTTTGAGGCTTGCGCGAGAAATGAGTCAAGGATGAAGACTCCTCAGCTTTGTATGTGTGCCCTACCGTAAACGATACGCAGCACACCCTTGCTGATTATCAAAGACCGACGATGTGCGCACGATACCACCTGTCGCCATGCTGCGATGATCTGCAGATATAGGTAGAGGGCGCGTTGGCATATATAGAATGCCAACCTCTGAATTCATGAATACATGCCTCACTTTCTACTTTTAGAGTATATCCTTAATTACAGCTATACCTACCTTTGTTCCGACTCAACTACGTAGCAACTTAAAATCGAATCAGCAAACCAA
>CAZNBY010000046.1:0-22441 GCA_964571525.1 uncultured Planctomycetota bacterium | reverse complement strand
ATGGACAATGCCCTTGTACTGTCTTCGGTTTCCGGGGTTTCTCGGTTTTCCTTCGTGTCTTCGTGTCTTAGCGTGAGACATCCCCCCGTCTTTGTGTTCCTACTTCGCTTTCGCGCTACGCGCTTAGCTTCGGAGGATTAAAACTTCGTGTGAAACATCCCCCCGTCCAACGGATATGGGCTTCTGCACGATGCACAATGACCTATTGCTGCATTCTGTCTTTCTTGGTCTTCCTTCGTGTCTTCGTGTCTTAGCGAGAGAAATCCCCCAAAGATCACAGGCGAGACGCCCGCGCTCCACAGTCGCTATCGCGATTGTGCATGTTCGATTATCTCGTTGTTTGCTTTGATTCTAACCGTCAAGATGACACATTTTGAGTACGGCACGAGCGAGACGCCCATGCCTGTAACGCATTCGCGTTTATGTATGGTGGGCATCTTGCCCACCATCATGCAGGCTCTCATACAAACACGAAGTGTTTGCCGTGGAGGGCGGGCATCTTGCCCGCCATTGTTGATTCATTGCGACGCGAATCAGTAAGTTGATAGGTGATAGGTGAAAGTAGAGAAGATGGGAGAATAGACAAGATAGATCAAATGCGGATTGGTGCGATAGGCGCGCATGCTGTAACGCTTTCGCGTTTATGTATGGTGGGCATCTTCCTTTTCATCCAAAATCTGCGAAATCTGCGGATAAACATTCCCCATACAAGAGTATTCACATAAAAAACCCCGCCTTGCGACGGGGTTTGATGCAATCTGTTATGTTTTATGCGATTTTGAATCAGTTCTCGTAGTTCATCAGTATCGCAAGGCTCAGGGCGTTAAAGGCGGCTGCGCCCTGTGTGCCCGTGATGCGGAATATGCCGTTGCGACCGGGAACGGGGAAGTTGAACTCGTCACCATCGCGTTGTGTTGCTGCTGCAATAGTGGAGCCAAGTGCGCTTCTGTAACCACTCCACTGGTCACCCGCGAAAGCCGAAAGCACATAGCAGCAGAAGTACCAGCCCTCGGGCGAAACAACCTTGGCATTTGGCTGAAAATCGCGAACCTTAAGCACGAAGTCAATCGTCTCTGTGGTGAGGAACTGGGGAAGCGTAACACGCAGCATTGTTAGCATTGCACCGTAGTTGTATATTTCATCTTCACTGTTAGCGCGCGGGAAATTGCCGTTAGAGTCCTTTGGCTTTTTCTCTTTTATATCCATGCGACCATAGGCGATCGCCTTAAGCACATCAAGGAACGCGTTGTTGGGATCAAGTGCGGCATCACGAGCCCGACCGAGCGCGAGAGTAAGAAGCGCGGGATCGAAGAGAGCATCAATGCCCGCGAGTGGCTGACCGAGTGTCTTGGCGGTGTCTTGAAGCTCGATGAGGTAATCGAACGAATCCATTAGAATCTTGTGGATTTCGACATCACCGGTTGCAAGATACTGCTCTGCAAGCCCGAAAGTGAGCGCGATCTGGGGTGAAATGCGACGGTCTTCCGACAGCTTGCCCTTCGCCTTAATGTTGCTCTTTACCCATGCAAGTGCCTTTTTAACATTTTCGCGATATTGCCCAGAGGTGGGTGTGTGGCCGTTTGCCGCAAGAGCCGCAAGAGCAAGACCGGTAAGGAATTCCTCACCCGATCCAGCATTAGCTGTCTCGCCACGGGCGAAAAAGCCCTTTGCCTGCTGAGATGAGACGATGTGGTGAAGCGAAGCTGATGCGGCGTATGCCATTGTTCCGGGCTTTAGGCCAGCGATTGCACGCTTCATAAGCTCGTCGGTGCTTTCGTTTGCGCTTGGCTTCTGAAACGCGAGGTAGCGGGTATGCCGTACGAGCTTGTAATAAGCCTGATCTTGCTTGCCCGAGTTTATCAGGTCGCTTACCGTGGTGCTTAAGGCTGTCCACGCACGAGTCATACAGGCAGCATACTGCTTGTGAAACTCTGTCTTTTCGAACGGGTCGGCATAAAGCGCGGTGTAGTTGAGAAACGCATTGCGGTAGTTTTCGAGCGCGAGGGAGAAATTCTGGTCGTCTGCAGCGGCCTTAGCTGTGCCCATAAGCCCGACATAGAGCTTTTTACGGTCGTTGTAGCTTCTGCAGATTTCGAGCGAACGCTCTGCCTCAGACACATCACCACCCGGCCATGCGAACAGCAGTGCGAATTCAAACTTCTGCGCGGCCTCGTCAAAAGCGCGCTTTTTGAAGGAGGTGTTCGCTTCGGCCAAGTAATGGAGATATCCGTTGCGAAGATAGGCATTGCGAACGGATTGGTCGCCTGGCTTATATACAGTTGCGCGATAAAATGCGCAAAAAGCGTCAAAGAAAACGCCCTTCTTCTCGTACTCATTGCCGTAGTCCATCCATTTACCGAAGCACTCTTTTGTGTCAACCTTGACCTTTACGAAGCAGTTTGTTGTAACGCTTTCGACACCGGGGAGCAAGGTAATCTTGGCGTAAGACTCCCAGAAGTTGACGCCGTACACCTTGCCGCTACCGACTTGGATGTACTTGTCGTCCTCTTTTTTGTAAAACTGGTACACAGCGCCGACCTGAATCTTCTCATACTGACCGGGAAGGATCACGATCTGGTCGTTATTGAAGAACTTATGGCCCTCGGTATAGATGCCCTGCGCAAGAGGGAAATACCAATCCTCCTCCTCACCGTATACAGAGGTGAGAGAGCAGAAAGATAACACCGCTAACGCAAGCAGGGCCAATGCCCGTCTTGTCATATAATCCTCCTACATATAGCAAAGAGCGTTGTCGCTTGTTGGACGGTTCAAGGCGAGGTAAATTCGCCTGCGTATATAATACTTCATTATAGACTTTGTACCAACAACTGTTGACTTCAACACCGAGCAAAGGCTCAGCGCCAATTGAACGGACAGGAATGCAAAATCGCAAAGTCACCGCCGCTAATGTATAGACGACAAAAGGCGAATTCGGTTACAGCGCGACAGACCAACGCGGAATGAAAGCGCGACGATGCGAAATCAGAATCCCCCGCCGGTAGTGAATTGCCATGTATGCACAACAGGTTGGCCGTCTGAACCAGTGAAGTTGAGAACAGCAGTGTATGTGGAGAACTTAGCAAGTGGCGCATGGGGGGCAGCCGAAACAAGGTTGTCGTTGCCGCCATAGAGCGACGCGCTTCGCTCTGGATGTGTAAGATGGCAAGGGACTTTTTTGCCTTTTTCATCGCGCAATATCAGGTCAAATTTGCCGGTGCCGTTTATCTTTGCAAAAACACATTGCCCAAGCTTCATGCTGAAAGCGGTTGTCATTCCGAATACCGGCATCGGATTCTCGCCATTAGGATTGAATGAACAGAACACCTCAGATGCGCCGTGTGGTGGCCAGACAAAGTCTATGTCACCATATCTCTTAGTGGAGTAGGACACACCGCTGCGCACATCAACGGCAAAACACTTACCGGCAAGTGCCATACCACTCTTACGCTGGCCAGGTTGTATCATGTTTGCTGTATGATAAACGGTTCTGAATTGCTCGACCATCGAGGCGAAATACTTATCGTGTGCAAAACCAAGGTTCGAACTGATGCCTCCTTTGTAACCCTCTGGCGTATATTCAGGACTTTTCGGGTCTTGAAAATGGGTCATCTGGCCGGTTTTTCTGCAATATTCTGCATGTGCGAGGCAATGCGAAGCCATAGTCTCATCCCATTCAACCGACCTGAATCCGACCATTTGCCTGCTGTAGTTGAAATAAGCCCACGCGGAGTTGAAATCGTAGTCGTTACTATCGCGCGGGAAAGAGAGCTGAGTTAGTTTCGCGACGAATCCACCATTCTTATCTGCATAACTAACTAAGTACCCGCAATTGGGCAACCATAGTTCATCACGAATGATCTGCGCAATAGCCGAATTTGGCCCAGCAAACGCATCAATGCCGACTTCTGTTGGGTCGCCATTCATATTTACATCAATCAATCGAATCAACTCTCCTTCAAAACGGAATTCAGCGCCAAAATGGGGTGCCCAGCGGAGTTGTCCGTCTCCAGAATCGAAAAAGCAGACGGCCCGCTCCTGCTTACCGGCTGCAAATCTTACAACCACGGGCAGCTTTCTTGTTGTTGCCTTTTGCGCTCCCACTGTGTACTTAAGCACACCCTTCTGATACTCTGTTTCAATTGTCGTGCCCCATGCAGTCAGACCATCGCCCGAGACTACTCCCCCAAGTTCAAACGAATAGGAAAGCATGTTTGTTCCAAGTGAAAGCACTTTGGCAGTAAAAGCCACCTCTGATGGTTTTGTAACTTCACCCCGCGCATAGGGGCGGTCTGTTGTAGGGTTAAGCGCGAACAGGATTGCGAATATAGTTGATATAGCACAAAACACTCTTGCAGTGTGGAAGGTGGTGCTGCCTTTCATGCGACCAGAATGAATTGCCGGTATTGATGCCATATCAGCTTAGACGAGAGCGCTTTTCGGATTTGCGTTTTTACACAATTCTAAATGAACAACGATTCTGTGCGGGTACGCTTAGGTAATGAGCAGCCATAGGAAAACCGCGATTGCGTTTTTTAGCGCGTGCACGGCGATCGCGAGATGTAGCGACCCTGTTATGTGCCTTGCATAACCAAGCACTATGCCCATTGTGAAGATAATAAGGATGCCAGAGGAATCGTATTGCTGGTGCAGAAGCGCCCATACAGCCGAGGTGATCCCAATGCTAAGCATAACGCCGAGGCCGGTGTCAATTAGAGCGCGTTGCATATATCCGCGAAACAAGATCTCCTCCCATACAGACGCAACAACGACAATCTGAAACACCACAACGAACAGCAGAACCCGGCTGCCTATGATCATATCAAGCATTTTCGCCATATCATCAGTGAACTCCTGCTCTACTGTCCCTGTGAACAAGTTAATGATCAGACTCACCGCATACAACACGCCGAACAGCGTGATTAGAGTTATAGCATAGTGCTTCACCTTTGCCGGCTTTAAGCCAAGATATTCAACAAAACTGCCATATCTTGATCGAATTGCCATGAACACAATGCCAATGCTGACAACAAGTAATAACAAGCCGAAAATGAAGTTGATAAGCATCTTGTTTTCATCAGGGGCTACGCCCTTGAGCAGGTCTGAAAAAGAAATGCCCATAAAGTAGCCCAAAGCAATCTGCGGCAACTCAAGGAACAAGGAGAAAAGAATCACAAAACCGAACACTTTCAGAATAGCGAGTATGTCAAATGAGCCTATGAATTTCGCGCCGCGTATGGTGACTCTTTTGCCACTACGCCTATGCCTGCGGAAGGAATCAATTCTGCGCTCATTTTTGACGCTTGCCGCAGGTTCGATTTCGCCATCGAGCGTATCGTCTGAAGATGGTTCGTCAGAGGGCTCGTCGCACACCTGTTCGCTTAAATCTTGAACCGTGAGGGAATCTTGCTGCAATAACACTTGCTCTATCTGAGGTTCAGCATCCGTTTGGAAATGATGTTGATCGCCATCAATTGGCAAAGGTTGGCCTGAACGCTCATCGGAAGGAAGATCTTTTTCAATAGGCCGTTCATCGTTGTTGCTTATGTCCATTGGCACTTACATCCTGTTCATTTCGAGATTTCAGAATCAAGATTATTGGATTGATTGGCGTCCTCTTCAGAGCGTTCGTCTCTGCCAAGCCACAAATTTATCATTCCTCGATGTGTGCTGCCATTTTTCGACGGGCAGTCTCTTTCAAACAGCCAGTATGCGGCTTGCGCCATGGGTAGCAGCACAACAAACGCAAAGCAGGCAACATACATGCAGACAACCGGAGAGATTACCAACAAGGCCAACAGTACGAAAATCAGGATTCCAATCATTGAGATGCGGCTCGCCTTCCTCAAATGATAAATACGGTAGCCAATTCTTCTTTTAAGCCGTTTATGCTTGGTCTTGCGATTTCCGGTGGGACCCGATTCATTTGAATCAAGAGTGGATTGATAGACATCCTTTGTTGTATCTTCACCCAATTGACGAAGCCTTGTTGCTTCGCAATCGTCAAGTCTCTCCAGCTTAGCGAGCGTTCGCCTATCACCCTCTTGGTACATTGTCTATTTACCCTTCCTTTGCGCTCGCTTGATCTCAAGTAAAGCAAACAAGTCAGCAAAGGGAATCTGGTCAGTAACCTTTATCGCAACCCATTTTCCGTCTGCGTATGTCTTTGCTGATTCGTATGCGTCGCGTAATTCGGGATGAAGTGTCGGTAGCATATTCTCTGCCTTAACTCTGTCTTGTTCGCCGAACACAATAACCGCAGTAAATGAACGCCTTTCGGGAACAAGAGTGCAGAAAGCCTTTGACTTTTTATACCGTAAAGCCCAACCATGCTTGGCTCCGCCGTAGATCCAATCAGGAAGAAAGACACCCGGATAGCGTTGCTCAATCTCGTCGTTAAAGCTCCGCCACAGTGCATAGGTTCTCTGTCCCAAAAACGGCTCTATTATCTTCTCGTCGGGAACAACCGACTTATCGTACAACCTATCAGCCATTTTCATCCTTTCTTGTCAGACTTACGCGGTTATTGAATTAGACCGCATATTGCGAAGATGTCAAGAAATCCGGCAACCTTCAATCACTTTTCCCCCAACCTCCACCGCCTGGTGTCTCGATAACAAGTCTGTCGCCCGCGAAGACTGTCGCTGTATCGGTCGAGTTTAACACTGTTACTTGGCCTGACTTGCGTATGATATGCCAGAGACCACACGCTCCATCACCACCGCCCATCATTCCGTAAGGTGGATAGACCCTTCTGCGACCTACAACCGAAAGGCTCATGTCGCGCAAAAATTCAAACTCGCGGACAACCCCTTCCCCACCGTGAAAAGCCCCTGTGCCAGCAGAATTCTGCCGAATCTGGAACCGCACAAGACGGACAGGATAACGGTGTTCAATCACCTCTGGGTCGGTTATGCGCGTGTTTGTCATGTGGCTGTGCACCGCCGAAGCGCCATTTGCCCGTTCTGTCGCACCGCAGCCACCGCATATAGTCTCGTAATAGCTGAAGCCTGAATCGCAGAAAATCACATTGTTCATTGTGCCCTGACTGCATGCAGCAAGGTTAAGGGCGCGAATCAGCACATCAACGATGCACTGGCTTGTTTCCACATTTCCACCCGCAACAGCGGGGGCAGAAGCAGGATCGCTGAAGTCGGGGTTCAGCAAGCAATATGGCAGGACAATGTTAACAGCATCAAGCAGGCCATCATTTAAAGGTAAAGGCTCGTCAATCAGCAAGCGAAGCACATAAGAAACCGCGCTGCTCACAACGGCGGGCGTTGCATTAAGGTTAGCAGCAATGGGCGCGCCTGTTCCGGTAAAATCAACGCACGCACCGCCGTCGGAAATAGTGATGCGAACACAAACAGGCGTTCCGTCGTCAAGATATTCCACCGCGGAATAAACACCAAACGGGTAACGCGACAATGCCGCCCGAGCCTTAAACTCCGCCTTCTGCTTAAGCGCTGCCATGTACTTAAGTACCGTGGCACAACCATATTCCTCAGCAAGGTTCTTAAGAGCCGCCGCACCCCGTGTATTTGCGGCAAGCGCCGCACGAATATCCGCAAGGTTTTCGTCGAGTGCGCGGGTAGGCCAAGTTGAGCGGGTTAGAAGATTTTCGAGTTCTGACCAGTTCGCTCTGCCGTTACGGATAAGATAGGTAGGAGGGATTACAACTCCTTCCTCGGCAAGGCATTGAGCAGTGGGTGACATTGAACCCGGATGTATTCCACCTATCTCAGCGTGATGAGCGCGTGAAGCGACGAAACCAAGCCCCTGCCCTTTAAGATAAACGCCGGTTATGACGGTAACATCCGGCAGGTGCGAGCCACCGAATTCGGGAGAGTTAGTGATTACGGAATCTCCGTCGCCAATCTGCAGTGCCTTGAGAGTCTCTCGCACACAAAGACCCATAGCCCCAAGGTGAACTGGAATGTGATGAGCGTTGGCGACAAGACTGCCCTGCGAATCGTGCAGCGAGCAAGAGAAGTCGAGTCTTTCTTTTACATTGGTCGAGAAGGCAGTTCGGCGCAACATCTCACCCATCTCGCCAACAATGGCCGAGAAGCGGTTTGTGAACAATTCGAGACGAACTGACTCAGGCCGTTCGCCCTCGTCAGCGACCACTTTATTGCCCGCTTGCTTTAGAATTAGTGCGCCTGCGCTGTCAACAAGGCAGTTCCAGCCCGAAGCCACAAAAGTTGCCGAATGCCTTTCGAACACAAGAGAAACACCTTCAAATCTGTCGCCGAATTTCAGGTTGTCGCGCAGGTAGATTTTCGCATCGTGCCATGCACCATTGAAGAAAACCCGGGAAGTACGCTCAGGTTTTGGCCTGTTTTCTTTGACGGAAGAAACAGACGCGGGGACGCTCTTCGGCTTTGTAGAAGCAACTGAACGAAAAGCGACGCACTCAATACCTCTGTTTACTGGCAAAAAGCCATACAGGATGCAATAAGCGTATTCGAAATCCGCAATAATACTATCGCTTGACCGAAACTCCACCGAAACTGCTGTATCTTGGCCGAAGTACCGAAGGTCGGCGATTCGACGGGAGATCACTATCTCATGCTCTGGTACGCCCTCTGCAGAAAGCAGTGCCGTTGCCTCATCGTCAAGCTCACTGAAGAGTCGTTCGATCTTGTTCAAAACTGAATTCAGACCTTGAAGCACCTGCCGCTGCGCAAACCTTTCGATACAAGCGTGGCGCAAACCGAACGCGCTTAAAAGGCTTGCGTGGCGTGGGATAATTGCAGTGCGCATATCAAGTTTTGCTGCGAGTGAACAAGCATGTTGACCGCCCGCTCCACCGAAAGCAAGAAGGGAGTATTCGGCTGGATCATAGCCCTTCCGAATGGAAACGCGGCGAATTGCGTCGGCCATACGCTCGTCAGCAATGTCGAGCAAGCCCTCTAACATGGCCTCGATTGTCATGCTTTCGCCAGTTGCCGATTCGACAAGAGAGCGCAACTGCTCTGCTTGAGCAAGCGCGTCATTTCGCACAATAGGAATCTCGAACATCCCTTCGTCGAGCCTTCCTAAAAGCAGATTCACATCGGTCAGTGTCAGTGGTCCACCGTCGCCATAACATGCCGGTCCAGGTTTTGCGCCAGCGCTTTCGGGGCCAACGGTAAGACTTGCACCGTCAAAACCACATATCGAGCCTCCGCCCGCTGCCACTGTCTCAATTGCTAATGCTGGCGCGACAAGGTGGGCTTCACCCACAACATGCTCAAAAACATAATCAAAACCATCAGATATTCGAGCTACATCGGTGCTTGTGCCGCCCATATCGAACGATATAAGGCGTTTGTATCCCGATGCCCGCCCAGCGGCGGCGGCGCCAGAGACTCCACCCGCCGGGCCGCTTAACAGACTGTCCTTTGCTGTATAGGTACCAGCACGGTTCAGCCCTCCCGCGCTTGTCATTACGAACAGATTGCCTTGCGAAAGTCGCTTTGCCACATTATTAAGATAGCTGTCTATCTTGCGAGCTATGTATGCGTTGACAACTGTAGTCTCGGCACGGGGCACTATCTTGATAAACGGCGCAATATCGGCAGAGGCAAAGACATTTTCGAAATCGCGAGCTAACAGAAAGTTCTTAAGCTCACGCTCGTGGCAAGGGTTGATGTAGCTATGAAGCAATGCGACTGCCGCGTCACGCACACCACAGTCAAGAAGGTGCCTGATTTCAGGCTCGATTGCGATTAGATTGAGCGGGGATAACTGCTCGCCTGATGCAGACAACCTGCCACCGACTTCGACGACATTGCTATACAGTTGGTTTCTTTTAACGACATCCAGCGCGAAGAGGTCTGGGCGGGTTTGGTCTCCTATTTCAAGAAGATCGCGAAAACCCTTTGTAACGAAGAACGCGACCTTTGAGCCGTCGCGAGTAAGCAGAGCGTTTGTGCCGCGAGTTGTAGCAAGGCGCATCTCTGCAGGTGGAAGGTGCATGTTTAACTGTGTGCCCGTTACAAGACGGGCGGCAAGAACGGGAGGTTCTTCGCTCGAAAAGATCTCTATATTGTCGCCCATGCTAAATTGAAGCGGGGAAGATAGACGAAGCAAGGCGCTTTTTGAACAATAAGAGGAGACAGTAACTGGATTGTGTGATTTGCCGAGTATTCGGAACCCCATGCCGACTGGGAAACAGTCGTTGCATCGCCATTTGTTGTCGAGCACAATTTCAGTGTCACTTATCACGCGGGTAACCGTTGCGCGCAGTGCGCTCGATGAGAGGACTTTTGCTTCGAACAGCATATTGTCAGGTGACAACGCGAGACAATCGGTAAAAGTACCGCCGGTGTCAATATCAATGTGCCAAAAATGCGAGTTTGTGTCTTTCATCGGCATAAATGTACGCTGTTAGGCTTGGGGTGCAATGTGAAAAAGAAAGCCGCCGGCATACCACCGACGGCTTAAGGAACAACAGGTAGATCTCGCCTGAAGCGATATCGTCAATCGGCGATGTTCTTTACGCCCTTGATGTTGGGTTCATGCATGCGGATGCGGCGTTCGACGCCGCGCGAAAGGGTAACTTGAGCCATAGGGCAGCCACGGCATGCACCCACAAGTCTTACCTTAACGAATCCATCTTCAAGGCCAAGATATTCGATATCGCCGCCGTCTGCTTGCAGGGCGGGCTTGATCTCTTCGATAGCTTTGATTATTTTCTGCTCGTCCACTGTAACCTCCTTTAGGGTATGATTTATACAGGTCTTGGCGCGCCTTCCGGACAAGCGGAGGCACACGCACCGCAGTCAAGGCATAGTTCAGGGTTAATGGTATATCTGCCGTCTTGTTCAGAAATCGCCGACATTGGGCAGACATCAATACAAGAACCACACGCGATACACGAATCTGTTATTTTGTGCGGCAAAAAAGCCTCCGCAGAACAGGTTGAGCGTATTGCTAAATCGTTCGTTCAGACTAAGTATATACTACAATCGCAAAAGGCCAGAAAAAACGGCCTTGCGCTACAGTTCTTCGCCCTTATCCTTAAATGCTCGCATGAACCGCTCGGTGTTAGATTCGGTCAAAAGGTTGTTTTCCTCTGAAACACGGCTTCTCAGCGCACCGATGATAGCCCTTACACCCTCTTCGACCATCCTGCGGTCATATAGAAGCAGCTTAGAATCACGGCTTGAGCAGTATTCACGAGCCTTTTCGGTAAATGAACCCGCGGTTATTATAATAGCCATTTTAACGCTGCTTTGCATAAGCTCGCGGTTTACATTGCGCACAAATTCTTCAGAAATCGGAGCCGGAGGATGCACAGGATAGATCAGATACTGCTTATCGTCCTTTGCCATCTGCATGTGGCTTCCGCTTTCGGTCAAAACTGCCGACCTTTCGAGCTTGAAACCCATCTTCTCAAAGAACTTGCGAATGAAATATTCGAATTCCTCGTTACCGCGTTCTGTTGGCCTGCCCTTGTCGAGCGATTCTAAAACCCCAGGCTCAAGTATGTGGGTGAACCAGTTAACTTCGCCCTTCATGCGGTCAATACGGGCACGAATCTTATCCTTAAGCTTATCAAGCTCTTGTTGTTCGTTCAGCCTTGCGCGCGCCTCAGTCAAGCGATCCTGAATGTTTGCATTGGTTCGCATGTACTGATAGTAATAGAAAAGGTATAGCACAAGTACGCCCAGCAGAGCGACAAGGGATGAATAATACAACACCGATCCCAGCACAGAATCGAGCGTTAGAAAAATCAGGTCAATCACAAGACCGGCGACTGAGGCGACAACTGCAATAGTGCAACCGACAGAGCGCTGGTAAAATACTTCTAACGCTTTGTCGCTCGCTAACATAAGATCTGCAAGCTCGCGCGAAGTGTCGAGCCTGTCGAGTTTCTTAATGTCAACTTGTTCTTTAGCCACCAATAAGCCTCGCCCAGTCTTCTGGATGCACCAAAATAACCCTGACGGGTGAACCGTCACCGGCTTCAATTCTAAGCGGAAGTCCTACAAAGATGTAGTCTCCGCCTGAAACTGCATTCAATTCAAGGTTTTCTAATATTACTACATTTTGCGATAAAAGCGCCTTATGTACTGGAAAATCAGCCTCGGTCTCCTCTATGCCAAGGCTGTCGGTGCCGACAACGCACAAGCCCGCATCCGCCAATGCGCCTGCACCGGTGGCGACAATGCCGTTCCAATGCTTGCCACCTGATTTAAAAATCACCCGCTTTGGAAGTGGGAGAATAGAGCGAACGAATTCGGCGTCAACAATAGCACCATCAGATACATCAACGACGCGGCAGGCTCCGATGAAGTTTATCGGGGAGAAACTCGCCGCTGCCTTACCTTCTGCAAAGAAATGGCGGGGAAAGTCGAAATGACTGCCCGAATGGGTAGTCGCGATAAGTTTGGATATCTGCCAGCCGTCGGGCGATATAATAGGTTCGAGATCGAATTGCGGGTCGCCCTCATATCGGGGAGTATTATCGTTAAGGATGGGGGAGATATCCCAATAGCGGGTCATCTATGCAAATCCCCCGGTTTGGTGGCGACACTTATATCTGTAAACCCGCTTCGGCGACAGACATCCTCGACCTGCACCACCCTTCCGTGACGGCTGTCAACATCCGCCAGTATAAGCACAGTGCTTACGGTCCCCTTCTCTCTCTTCAGCATTGCCAATAGCTCATCAGGAGTACAGCGTATCCCTTTGCAGTATATTTCGTCGTTGGAAGTAATGAAAACCTCAATGCGTTGGATTGGTACAGTAAAGGCATCAACCGCCGTAGGCAGTTCGACCTTTAGCCCTGCTTGAAGCACATAGTTAGAAGTCAACATAAAGAAAATGATGAGCAAGAAGATAACATCAATCAGCGGCGTTATGTCAAGCCGCCTAACTGGTCGAGTGCTTCGCTTTCTGAAGTTCAGCTTCACAGCTCGCCGCCCTCAAGAATTCTAACAACATCCGCCGATGCGATTTCAAGGTCATTGGTTATAGTGTCGGCCCATCTTTCGAGAAAGCTGTGCGCGACATAAACGGGTATGGCCACTGTAAGACCTGCGGCGGTTGTGATGAGCGCGGTCCATATACCACCAGCAACGATGTCGACGCCAACAAGCCCCTGCCCAGCCGATGATGCCATCTGAATCGAGGCGAAAGAGTTAATCATGCCGATTACAGTGCCAAGCAGACCTAACAAAGGCGAAATCTGCGCAATGACACCAAGTAGGTTAAGGTTTTTGCGCAGTTGTGGCAGCACCTTAGCGGCTTCAGCTTCAACCGCATCCTTAATATCCTCTTTCGACCTATCGCGGTTGAGTATCGCCACACGGGCAAGCCTTGGCAGCAGCCCGGGTGATTTGTCAACAAGGTTGAGCGCCGCAGCGGGATTAAAGCCGCTTGTAAAAATGTCTGACAGCGATGAGAGGAACTGATGTCTGCCCATAAGAGCCTCACGCAGTACAAGGATGCGTTCGGCCACAATGCCTACCGCGATAATCGAGCAGGCGAGTATGGGGTACATCAAGAAGCCGCCACGCTGGAAAAGGGTGATGATATCAGTTTCCAACCTGCACCTAAAACCTTATTTCGACACCGAACAAATAGCAACTTGAAAAACCGCGCCAACCCTCGTAGATCTCATACGAGGCGTTGGTTATGTTCTCACCGCGAACAAAGAACGAAAGGTATGATTCGATTGAGTAGTTCAACTCAGCGTTTACAACAGTATATCCGCTTATCTTATCGTCTCTTGATGCATAAGCAAAGACTCCCCCGCGAAATTCTATCTCAAGCTTTGCAGACCAGCGCGAGGTCAAGTAGTAATCCATTCTCACAGAGGTAGATGAGATTGGCAGATACGGATAGTTTGTATCGCTGTGTGGAAACTCGGCATGTGAGAAACGGTACCAACCGGTCAGTTTTACGCGATCGGTCAGCCTTATTTCTGCTTTGGCACCAAATCCCAATACCTCGACATCCTCGAATACATCCGCTCGAAGATAGCCGTCCGCCTCACGCTCGTAATAAAGGGCACGACTTATATCTCGATAAGATAGTGAAAGCTCTATTTTCGAATACTCGTTTATCGCATATCTGCCTGAAATCTCTGCTACAAACTCGCGAGATGTATCTGGCACATCAATGAAAGGGTCAACCTGATACTTGCGAAAAACCGCCTCTGCAAGCGTTGGTTGCGAGTGTACAATGCCCGCCACACCATTCAGTTTGAATCGGTCTGATGCATCCCATCCGGCGGTCAGACGAGGTGAGAGATATATTCTGCTGCCGTTGACAAGATGCACGCCGAATATGCTGCCGACCGATACATCACCTGTGCGGACAAGTTTATCGTGCCGCGCTTCGAACGATGCATATGCATCGTCCTCTCCGTGCGAAAACGAATATGCCCACAGCTTCATGCTAATTGAAAGATCCTCGCGAAGCAACAACCCTGATAAACCATATCGGCGCTCGGAAGACGAATCAACCCGATCTACTTCATAATAATCGTAAAAGACGCCAAAATGCACCTCAGTCATATCGCTGAACTTGTAACCAGCATCTATTGAAAACAAGAAAGCCTCTTCGTTCCTTGTTGAGGGTGCAACGATATCAACCGGCCCCATCAGGTCATACTTTCCCGCAAGATATTGGGAGGCGAACCTGAGCGTGAAGCCGTCGCTGCGAATCCATGTCAGCGAGACAGCGCTATCGCCTATACCGTACTCCTCGTCCTTCGATACACCGTCACGGGTGATGTAACTGCCTGAAAGGTCGCCCACAATTGTCTCAAGGGTTAGACCAGTTACAAAACTGCCTGTGTATGTGGATTTGTTGCCGATACCTATGCGCGACCAAACAGAGAAAGGTCCGAGCGAAAATGGCGACGAGACTGCAGAACGGTCGCTTTCAATTTGAGAATCAAGTGAAAGGCGAACGAGCGTGCTTGGAGTGACAAGGTCTATGTTCGAGCGGTCAACACCAGAGATCTCTACTGTGTCGATTTCGACAGAACAGAAAGCAATACCCGATTTCGCGATGATTAGAAGAATTGCAAGCAGTATAAGTAAGGCTCTGAGGGCGAAAAATCTCATTTACCGCTATCCCTCAGTGCCCGTACACGCTCAATGCGCTTGTTGGCGCGGTCTTTATCAGATGCAAGCTCAAGCAGCTTAATAGCGTCATCGTACTTGCCATTGTCTGATTCAATCTGAGCCGCCTCAAAAATAGCATCGTCGCGCCTTCGATCAGTTTGGTATGTGAAGATGAGCTTCAGATAATGCTCCAAAGCGGTTAACGAATCGCCCGCGCCCTGATATGCCTTGCCAGACGCGAATTCAGCTCGTGCCGCCCATTCATTGACCTGAGAACCTAAGACTGCCTTCAATTTCTCAATTGACTCGCTGTATTTATCCATTGCCAGCAATAGCTCACCCGTCTCAAGAACAATCAGGTCAACAAGCGCGTCGTCCTTGAACTTGGTTTCGAGTTTTCCATACGCAATCAAAGCCTCTTCATGCTTCTTTTCGAGAACAAGCACCCCCGCGAGGATTATCTCAACCCGCGGCAGCAAATGTGACTTCGAGTGGTTTGCTATGAACCTTTCGGCGTAACTTCGTGCCCTGACCGCGTCACCCTTTTCAAATGCGATTATCGTAAGATACATCAGCGCGTCATCAGCTTGTTCGGAAGTTACGAAAAGCGACAGCAACTTTTCGAACTCGATAATCGAATCCTCATATTCGCGGCGGGTATAAAGCGTGTAGGCAATCTCGAACTGAGCTGCGGGAGCGAAGCTGCTATCGGTGAACTTGTCAATTATCAGCTTGAAGGTTTCGAACGCCTCACTTCTACGGTTGAGTTCGACAAGGCAGCGCGCCGCTTGAAAGTACGCTTCGATACGCACCTCTCGGTCTGTCGAGCTTCTTGCAAGCGCGTCGAACTCCTTATACGCCTTTTCAAGTCCCGCTATATCCTTGCCTGTCATATTAAGGCGTGATACTGCGATGTTAAGCGGAGCACGCACATACCAACGCTTTAGCTTTGCACCCTCGATTGATGTTAAAAGAAACTGCTCGTACTTCTCTATTGCCTCTTCGAACTTGCCGATTCGCCTCAGCAATTCCGCATGTTGATACAGCGCCATCGCGCCGTACTCATCATCTTTATAGCGAGTGTATGTGTTGACGAACACCTCAGCCGCCTCATCGTTTTTGTCAAGGCGGTAAAGGCTCATACCGATGTAATATCTGACCTTTGTGACATGCACAAGCCCCGGGTAGTCCTCAAGCACCGAGCGATATGCGTCGAGCGCGTCAGAATATGCGCCCGAAGCGTATTTCACATCGGCAATATATGTTTGTGACTCGGCGCGTTGCCCGTCGTCGAGCGCAAGCTCACGCATCTTTGTGAACTGCTCTAAGGCGCGATCGAATATGCCTATTTCGTAAAAGCACAAGCCGATATCGCGAATTGTCATTATGCGTATAAGTAGCTCAGTATCCTCTGGCACCAACATCAACTGCTGTAAGGCTTCTTCGAATTTAGAAAGCCTATAGTACGATTCTCCCAGATAGAAGCGCGAAAGCACACCGAATTCAACATTTTCAAGCCCTGCCGTGAAGTGCTCGATCGCATCTTCAAAGCGCTTAAGGCGATACAGATTCTCGCCGATTTTAAAAGTCGCACTGTGCCTGAAAGATGAGTCAGGCTTGAATTTGAGAAGTTCTTGAAACGATGCAAGGCTGTCGGTAAAGTTGCCCATGCGGAAGTATGTCCACCCCAGCCCGTATAGAATCCTTTCGATCACATTCGGGTCTTGTGTTTGGCGCCTCATCTTGTAGAAGGCTGAAAGAGCATCGTCGTACTTGCCAAGATTATAGTAACATTCGGCAAGCCAATAGAGGCTCCTTACCGCGTATTTGTCATCCTCACCACCCGCCATAAGCGCGTCGAAGTGAATCGCGGCTTCGTCGTACCTTTTCAAATCAAACAGCGTTATGCCCATTTGAAAGCGATACTGGCTTTCTTTCTTTATTCTTGTATGTCTGCGAGTCAGCTCGGTCAGCGTTTCGAGCGACTTTTCAGGCTCCTTTAGAAGAATGCGACAATAGGAAAGCGACAGCAGAGCATCTTCATCATAATCCGAGCGGGATGCGGACTTTATTACAGATTCGAAGTAGAAGACCGCGCTTTCAAGCTTGTTCTTCGCAAGCTCCACCTCACCAAGCCAGTAACGGGCAGGTGTAACGACATCGCTTTGCGGGAAGCGGTCGAGCAGAATCTTCAGTTCCTTTTCGGCTTCATCAAAGTTCTCAAGATTGTAAGATGAAATTCCGAGCCTCAGATAGACATCGGGCAGCAGCTTTGATTGCGGGTATTTTGTTAGGAAAATTGTGAACCAACGATGTGCGTGCGAGTACAGGCGCGAGTCGAAAGCGTTTGCTGCCATTTCATAGCTTCTGGTTTCGGCCTCTTCTGCCGACGCGAAGGAGGAAATTGAAAGCGAAGCAAGGAAAACAGCGGCTATCAACAGGCATCTCATCGCTTCTCCCTCCGCTTTTTTAGGTGCTCTTCGATGTCTTTATGCTCAAGCTCGCCCGCAATCGCCTTCTCTGTCATCTCGGGCGTGAACAGCAGTTTTACACATGCGGTAAAGATGAACTCCCTCAGCGTACCCGAATATTCACGCATAAGGTCGCGCGTATTCTTCATTTCTGCAAGGTGCGCTTTATCATCCGCAAGCTGTTTTTTCGCGTCATCAAGCTTCTGCATAATCTCTATGTTTATGGCAGAATCGTCTGAAAGCTCTTGAAGATCGGTCAATTGGCCATCTAACAGCGACACGATCTCCTCTGTGCCAACAATTTGCTTTTCGAGCAGTTGAAGCTGAATCTCGTTGTGACGAAGGTCAAGGCCATTAGTTAGGATTTCCCAGCCAAGTGCGTCGTCCTCATTTTGAACTGGCAAAGGCACAACAAAAAAGACGAACGCAGCGACGCCAAGCGTCGCCGCGACGAGGATTGAAGTTGAGATGAAGAAGAACTTCTTCACAGTTACCTTACCGGAACAGGTTAGCACAGTGCAACATCGTGCATCATGCGAAGTTTGTACAACAGACTCTATTATACACAGAATGCACAATAGACAAGGCAAAGCATTGTGTGGGCATAAGAATGCCGCAATCGGGGGGATTTTTGTGTGAGTCTGGTTGGGACGCACTGGTTGTGATGCAGATGAAAGGTATCTTCAGACCGACACCAAGCCCATCCACGATTGCGAAGGCAGTTAAGAGTACCCAGCTAAGTGCACCAGCCCTACGGTTCAATGACAAGATCATCGAGGTTCATATCATCCCTTTTGAACTCGATGAAAGGCACATAACACGGAAGGTTGACATCAATCTCAGCCAAATCCTTCTCCGATAGCTTCTCTAATTCAGAAATCTGTTTCTCAGTTACCTCCGCCTTCATTAGCTTCATTCGGTCGTCAATGTAATAGGCATATAGAATCGCTGCGTCGGACTTGCTCCACAGAAGCACCAGATATTTTGTTTGCCAGTTCACCACCCAGAATATACATTTCATCATTCCTGCCGATGTCTCACATGACTCATATTTATCAGATAATTCATCCTTCGAAAGTCCATCGCTAATGTCATATCTTATTTCCATAGTCAATTCAACAATCCTCTTACACCTTGCACGATGATGATACTTCATATATACCTCGTAATGATTTGGATAACACCGTTCAGGGAACTCAACACATGCATCATCATAATCAACCTTAGTAAATCTACTATTGATTAGATAGACAAATGCGCTTGTTCTTTTAAGAAGAGATGCAAAATCCTTATACGTCACATCCTTGTTCACAGAAAGATGTGCAACACACAACTTTTCCCGAAACACACATTCACTAATAAATTTTGATGTGAGACTAATTCCTCTCCCAATATGTAATACTTTTAACTCCTCAAGCATTGGAATTACTTCAGCAATTTCATCGCCTAAGCCTTTACATTGCAAATATAACGACTGAACACTTGCACCCTCACAGTACTTTCGTAATTGCCCAATATTCATTTCCCCGTAAATATATAAACTGCGTGTGTTTTTTGCGCAGTATAGAATTGCATCAAGCATCTCAGAGCTGAATTCACCACATAGGATTACATTTTGTAATCTTGGGTGTTTGTCAGTAAGTATCTCAGGCGCCCCTCCACCAATACAACCGAGTTCAATATCGGTCAAGCATGCAATTGACATCACGCCACTCAGCCTTTTTGCGTTGACCCCATTGCACCATAGGCCATTTAGTTTCATCTTTGAGATGTGCTCAATTGCCTCATCTGACATTGCATCTGAAGTCGAGTAAATAGCTAACTGTTTTAATGATTCGCATTTTGATATATTCTTACAGAATTCAGTGACTTCTTCGTCAATATAACCTATTTCAAGGCACTCAAGATGCAAGTCATATATTGGAGACATATCTGCAAGACACATGTACTCTGAGTATAGACACAGATGTCTAAGGTGAGTCTCATTTCTAATGCTTTCAATGTCATCAAAGTTAATTCGCACAAAATATACAATCAGGTCCTTTACATTCTTTTGCTGCGCAATCTGAGTCCAATTTTGACCTGCAGTTGTCCCTGTTAGATATACGGTTTCAATGTGAGGTGCTTTCTTCATACTAATAACAATTTTATCCGATAGCTTCAATTGATGAATTGCGATACTTCTGAGCGTCTTCATGTCTTTAATGAAATCAACATCTTGATCGTCTTGGATAATAATATATAGATGCACGAGTCCCGTTAATCGCTTAAGATTTCTTAATCTGCTTGGCGAAATGAACCGAGCATTTAAGTATAAGTGAGTAAGAGAATCAAGCTTCAGTACTTGCTCAAACCGTTCATCGGTCATTCCATCAAGTACACATAGCCTTTTTACATTCTGACCTTTTAGCAGCTCGAATGTGCCTGCGTAGTCGTCATTAACCCAACTGTCAATCCGAACACCCGCAAGAGGGAACCGAGCGGCATACTTCGAATACTCACTAACGTCAACAGATAGTGCCAACACATCATACGGTGACCTGGTGCTGCTTCGCGGAGGCGTGTACTGCGCCATGGGCTTGCGGTCGGCTCGATCGTCGTTAAAGACTGTAATTAGACGAACTATGGATTCCTTGTCATTTTCCGTCTCCGCAAGTAATATGATGTGGGAGGCAAGGATTAAGACAATGAGTAAGTATGTTTTATACATAATGTTCTCCTAAGGGTTACCTCTAAGAACTGACCGAAACTACCCATTACACACTCCGATTTCAGCTTTCTCAGCAACATTCTGACAAAGTGTCTTCCTATCAACTGAACGGCCAATAATGGGCGATGTAGAAAGAGAGGTTGCAACAATGGAGGACTTCTTCTGACTTAGAGTATGTGCTTGCATAGGTGAACGATACGCTGCACACCACCGAGTGCTGATGATTACAGACCGACGATATCCGCACAACACCGCCCGTCGCCATGCGGCGACGATCATGAGGTGTAGGCAGAGGGCTCGGGTGTTGATAAGAGCCTCCGATACAGTGTTAAGCCGACCGAACACAACGAATCTATTGACCAAGCATACCCCAAGATTTCTGTCTGTCAAGTGGATTTCGTGCCCAAATCCATTGTTCAACCAAGGATCATTATGACTCTGCAACAGCTATCTCTGCTTTGTATTTCCCGCAGGTTATCCTATATGGTAAGAGAAAACGGCGCGGCCATTCTGCCACATATCTTAAGTAGAGCGGGATGGGATCAAACCTTCAATCCTGATTGTAACCAGAAGCACTATAAGTCTCATGCTTTCCACTCATCAGGAATTTGCCCCGTATGAAAGGAGCAACAGGGGCGCCCTTGCGGTCAACAAAGCCTGTTTTCTTGCCCAAAACAACGCAGGCTACTTCATTCTTGAATTGGCTTGCTTGATCGTATTGAGGCTCTATCTTGACCTTTCCAGAGCGGTCAACATAGCCCCATTTTCCGTTCTTCTTAACAGGGATGTACTTGTCGTCTGTCTTTATTGATTCATCACACTCAAACAGCATCTTCCTCCGATGGAAATCATACAAATATTTACCTCCTTGCTCATTAGTTACTTCAAATATACTCTTCCATATTGGAATTAGGCTTTTGTATCCTCCATTTGACAGTCTTTTCATTTGAATGTCATACGGAAAAAACTTCCCGTTAATATAGGCAGTGAAGTTATCGTACCCGATATCTACGATATCAACAGTTGATATACTTCGGTCTCCATTTCGTTTTATTATAACATCATACTCATCGTCTCCACACTTTATATCGCTAATTACTGACACACCCCAATAAAATGGACTAATTTCTTCATCCACAAAATTATGTATTAATTTTCCCGAACAATCTAATATACCAACAGACATATTCTCGTCGTCCTTATAACATAACAGTAAGCCTTCTTCGCAAGGCGTAATTCTGCGATAAATTATCGAGATGACAATTCTCATTTTGTCATCACAAACTCCATATGCATTACCGTCGTATGCCAATACCCTTCCACAAGGTAACATACTTGCTGCTTTTAACGTCTTTGAAAGCAATTCTGATTGAAAACCATTTACCTTGACATTTGTATAATCGTCAATAATGAACGGGGCGACAACACGAGCCAACATATAGGTCTCAACGCGAGTCCATGTAACTGGCATATATATTCCATCACTCACAGATTCACCTTTTGTATTTATTATTTGAGCAATCGTCTTTCCATTCATACACTTTTTAATCCAAGCATATCCATCATGAAATTCTGTTGCATGTTCCCATTCTCTATTTAGGATTTTTGTGCCAGTTCTATCGGTAAAGTACGCACTGTAGCCATTCGAGAACTTCGCCATTCCACAACTGAATGGCTCAGGCCAACCCGTTGAATGATGAGAAAACTGAATCTTCCCATATTCATCAATCGCATGGTACACCCAAACTTTGCTGCCTTCCTCGTTCTCATACTCCTCATCCTTAAACCTTACAAACGCAAGACCCTCTGAAAATCGTGAGGCAAAGCGATAAGCTGGCTTGATAACCCAATCTCCCCAATAGTCAACATATCCGAAAAGATCACTTTCAGGGTCACATGCGGGTAACAGCCCATTTGAGAAGTAGTCACCATATTGAATCCAGAGATCTCGCTCCCTTGTATTGCCGTTCCTGTCAACGATGAAGCAACCGGATTTTGTCATAAAGGCACAGTGACCATCAACAAACGGAGCGCGGACGCAATAGTCATGATACTCGTCTCGCGCCCAATTCACGCGTGGAATGAACTCCTTCCCCATAGCATCAATAATCCCAAGTTGTCTTTCATCATCAGAAATTCTTGTCTCGAAACTCAGAAAGCCCTCTGAGAACTTAAGAGCAGGCGTAACCCTGGGG
>CAZNBY010000045.1:0-22976 GCA_964571525.1 uncultured Planctomycetota bacterium | reverse complement strand
CTGGCGAAGAGATCATGATAGAGATGGAATCTTTAGTTGTAAGCGAATAGCCGTTTGTGTATAATCAGCGGACATCAAACAGAATGAAAGCTGAAAATCGAATATACTGACGGAGGAGGCTCAGAACACATATGGACAACGCAGTATGAATAGAATTCCTGGTTTGACATTATTATGGGTGTTGTCACTTTACGGTTTCCTGTTGCTGACACAGGGAAGCAATGCTATTGCCGAAGAACCATCGTTCACGGTAAGTAAACCTGTCAAGCTTGGGAAATGCTCTCTTTCCTCACCATGCTTCCAGCCTATTCTCGTAAACGATGAACTGAAGCTTCCTGGAAAGGATGGCAAAGGCTTTGCTGTCGAGATATCTGACAACAAAGTACTCGTCGATGTCAAACAGAATGGCAGACCTTCGTTTGTGGCGATTACATCAGGGAAAAGTAAGCCTTTTGACCTGACACTATACTATCCAAACGGCGATGAAGTGAAACAGACCTTTGTCATCGAAGAACTTAGGGGTGTGTTCTTCTTGAAACGCGAATCCGTTATGGAAGTCGTCATCGACGGCCAGAAGGTCTGGATCTGCGACGATAACAACAACGGCATCTACGGTGAGAACAACAAGGACTCAATCTGTTTGGCAAAATCATCCTTTGCATGTCCGCAAGGTTCTGTAGTCCTGATCGGTACACGCCTTTATGAGTTGAAAGTAAATGAGTCCGGTTTGAAAATTGAGTATCGGGCATGGGCAGGGTCCACCGGAAAGGTGGATGTACTGAAGGGATGGGGAGGCAGCGTAAAACCCGAAACCGCGATATTCTGTACTAAACTCGCTGATACTGATCTCTTTTTCGATCTTGCCTGTGGAGAAGTGACGGTTCCCTGTGGCAGTTATCGAATGGTAACAACTCATCTCAACAAAGTGGAAATCCGGGGTAATGACGATTCCGTCAAGTTCAGAGTTGAAGAAAATACGCTGGCTGTGCCGGATTGGGGCAAAAAACTTGAGCTCAAAGTTCAACCATCGTACAACAAGGCGACAAGACTTCTTACGATTTACTGGAAGTTCGGTGTCTGTGGACAGAACGGAGAAATATACACGGGAGAATTCGAAAAGGAAGGCACCTATAAGGTAGTCCTCATGTTCTTGGACGGAGATGGCAAGCAGGTTAGCGGCAAAGTCAACTGGTCATTACAGGAAATGCGTACCGGCACAGGGACTATTTTCCGATTTGATAACCTCGAACTAATGGCACCAAAAGGTGCATTATCCGTGTCGCTTTGCTGCAGTGTTCCAGGAGTCGGTGAGGCAACGACAGAGTTTCCTTTAGAGTAGTCTGTTTTCCTTTTCTATAATAGCATGTTCTAATATACCTTAGGGTATACTTGATATACTGTTAACAACTTGTCATGCATCCCGCATTTTGGATCGGAGGAAACATCAACACCCGCGCCCTCTGCCGATACCTGCTGAGCGTCGCTACATGGCGACGGGCGGTGTTGTGCGTATAAGAAAGGAACTGCAATATGACACTAAGAAGCACTTGCATTATCGTTATCCTTCTTGTCCTTGCGACCGCATCGGCACTGCGTGCTGAGGAGGAGCAGCAGGAGAAAGGGAACAAGCGCAAAGCCATCACGATCTTCAACGATGATAGGTATTACAACGACCAATTCACAAAATACATGCCGCCGAATTGCAGCAGATGGTCGCCGCAAGACGCATTGGCCATAGATGTTGATGTGGCCGAGTACTCAAAGTACGCAAAGATGTTCCCAAATTGCGGGGCTCAGATTGAGTACGGCGCTAACACCGACTTTCAGGGAACAATAGAGAGCCTTAAACAGCAAGGCATAAAACGGCTATCCGTTATCGAGGGATTGGACGGGGAAAAGTTTCAGCAAATACTGACCATTTCAGACCTAACCCATCTTTATGTCAATTGTGCCCATCTGCAGAAAAACGACCTTCAGAACATCGGGAAGCTGAAGAACCTTACTCACTTATCCATCGTTGCAGGTAGGGATAGCGTTATACATCTGCGAGATTTGCCCAACATAAAGAGTCTTGCCATAAATCAGGAATATGTGTCACTCGATTCTATATCGAGTATTTGCAATATATCATCTATAGAAACCCTAATCCTTCATGCAGTTTGCATTGATTATGAGTGGAAAAAACTTTTGGATAACAAGAATATCCGAAACCTAATCCTTAACATTACTTCAATGAGTCTAGATAATATTGAAGATATAAGGAACGCGCGACACCTGAAAGGAATCGCCATTAACACTAATGGAATTGATTTGAGCAAGCTGAGCGTGCTTTCTGATTTAGATCTTGAATATCTTTCCTTAGTCGGAATCCAGAGTAGTGCGGTAGAATTCTTTCAGTCAATTCAGAAGATTAAGAGCCTTAGGCACTTAGTTCTCGACGCCACTTCTGAAAGCGTAATTTCGAATGAAATGTTTCAATATATACAAAAAATGAATTTAGAAACTCTAATATGTTCTCATGTTAACGGGGAAAGATTGAGAGAAATATTGCAAATTAGTAGCTTAAAGAATTTGATTGTCGGCTGCAATGATAGCGAAAAGCCAACTTGGAAAGCGCAGGAAAACTGTCCTTCGCTTGAGCGTTTTGAGATTACAGGAAAATACAACGCAGAACTATTAAACCAAGTGATTGGATGCGCGAAAAATGCTGAAGTTGTGGGTATATATGGAGCTTTAAGCATGGATGTGGTTGAGAAAATAGTATCTTCTAACATAAAAAGATTGTATGTATATTCAGATGATTTGCGTAAATATTTTAGTGATGTATCTGCAAACTCGTCGTTGCTCGTGCTGAATGTTTACTCGCCCAGTCTTCAGAGTGGCTATTTAGATGAGGTTAAGCTGCCAGCTTATCTTAAAGTATTAGTTGTCTCTGGAATTGAAGAATACAATGCAGAAAATGTGCAAAATCTGTTGAAATCAACGGAAGCATATTGTATGTTTGGGTATATGAATATTAGCGATCAAGAGTATAAACGGATTGGAGATAAATATCCTGGGCGCTTTTTCCCGCAGAATAATAATGTGAAGGATATTTATCAAAGAAAATATAACTGCTTCGATGTTGCGAATTATATGCGCAGTGTGTGTTCTGCTTGGTATGGAGAAGATGATATTGACATCATAGTGAAAAGCGTGCCTGAAAACAAGCAGGGAAGAATACAAAAAAGATTATTTGTTTGGAAAGACAATGATGCAATTCGATACATCATTATTTCATTCTACAGCAAATACGAGGAATACAACTACGCATATTATGCCGACGAAAGATATCGTCTAATGGAAGCTAAGCTGACAAGAGAGCAGTGGGAGGCATTGAACAAGTTGGAAATTGCAAATTTCGATGAGATTGATGCTAAAAAGGATTGCAGAATTGGTGTTACGGTGTTTTCGCATGTCGAGCAAGGATACCTTGACACCATGTTATGGTGGTAGTAGTGACTGGGTTTGTTGGCCTCAAGCATGATGCTTGGCTTAGTGCGAACAGACCAGTGTTTCTCAATTGCGTAATAGCGGCGTGAACTGCACGCATGTGCATGAGCTATACGCGGAAGGATAGGTTGGTGCGTTTGCAGAGTGCTTCCACACTTGCGATTGAGATTCATTCAGGTGTATCGTCAGTGTCGCATATCTGTCACGCATCTCGAAGCATCACAAGCATCATCTTGAACGGGGTGATGGCTGTGAGAGAATGCGGTATGTTTGCGGGCATCACTACAATCTGGCCTGCTGCTGCGCGCACGGGCTTACCACCGATGGTGATCTCAACCTCACCGTCAAGAATTTGTACAAATGCGTTAAACGGCGCCGAATGCTCACTTAACCCCTCGCCCTTGTCGAATGCGAAAAGCGTAAGGGTACCCGCCTTATTCTTTGCGACTGTGCGACTTACAACTGACCCTTCTGAATAGCTGACAAGCGACACGAGATCGTGCGCGATTGAATGCTCAAGTGCTGCCCTGTCGTTCTGCATGTTGCCTCCCTTTGGTCATAAAGACTTTCTTTACTATACACCACAAGTATTAGCAAAACGGTTTTTGTTCAACAAAAACAAGAGCCGCACGAAGGCGGCTCTTGCATTGTCTGACATAGAAGCGAACGCTACGGGGCAATGCGATAGTATTCGTACTGTCCGTATGCGTATGCGGCGACATCGAGAATGTCCTTACCTATTAGTGCTATATTGAGGAACGGTACAGCCCTACCGCCGAACTTCATCAGCTTCGGTGCGTGGGTCAAAAGCTTTTCGCCGTACTTTTCAACTCCGTATTTAATACCACGCTTAACTCCTTCCTGAACGGCTTGTTCGCCTGCCATTTCACCTGCCTTAGAGACAGAATCATTTATGTGTTCCTGTGTGTTAAGATTCTGTGCTTTTTCTTGCGGTGTAGGACCTCCGATTTCTGATGTTCCACCAGCATTGTCTCCTGAAGGCTCGTAATCATAGGGATCGTTGAACTCTATCTGGCCGTCCCATTCCTCCTCGTACTCCTCATCCTCTTTGCCTTCGGGATCGAAGTAGCGATAGGGGTTGCCCTTAGCGTATGTGTAAAGGTTGTAACCTGATTTGAACAGGTTGGGATCGGGGGTGATAAACCGACCGAGCATCGGATCATACCAGCGGTGGCGCATGTAGTACATGCCGGTGTCCTCGTCGAACTCGGCTGCGGCATAACGAAGTATGCTTCCGATTGTTATCTCTTGATATACCAAGTTGCCGTAAGTGTCGTAAGCGTAATAGTCAACCTGTGTAGCACCATCGCGAACAGCGATGATATTGCGGAAGGCATCCTGCGTAAATGTGTAAAGCTTGCCTTCGTAATACATGCCGATTGGGCGATTCATATCATCGAGGTGAATGAACTCGTAAGCGGAGGACATATTGTTCTTCCTGTAAGCTGTTAACCGCTTATTTGCATCGTAGAAGAAGTAGGACTTGTCTGTCCCATCATCGCGGCTCACGCGCATGCCAAGGGCGTTGTAAGCATACTTGATCGTCTTTGCCACACCTGAGGAGGCTGCCTGTCCGTTGTAAATCTGAACTTCAGTTAGGTTGCCTTCAGCATCGTACTTAAAGGTTCTCATCACATTACTGCCATCTCTTGGATTCTGTGAAACCATGCGACCATTGGTATCATAGGAGTATGTGAACAGAACATCCGATACCAATAAATCACCAGTGGTTAGTCCCGAACCGCTGTAAAGTGCCGATCCGCGCAGATGCGAATAGGTGCGGTTGTTGTTCGAGTCGTATGTATATGACTCGTTTGATGTGCTGAAACCTACTGGATGTGCGACTCCTGTTACTCGTCCTGCAGCATCGTTCGTAACTGTGTGGTTGCCCCAAGCGGATGCATAGCTTGTGCACCCAAGTGCATCGTATGTATAATCAAGGTTGAAAGTGGCATACCCATTTGTGCGGGTGATGCGGCCTTGGTCGTCGCGTTGATAGTGAACTAAATAATCAGAGAAACTCACCTCAGTGATCTGATTGCGCGTGTTGCGGTTGATCATTGCAACATCGGCGTTTGTACCGGAAGACGCAATGTACATGCGAACCTTGTTCACGGCCATCTCAAATCCTGAATAATCAAAGTAGTAGATATTCCCTGAACCAGTCGAATGCTGAAGAGAATTCAAGCGGCCATTTGTCGAATTCACTGTTAGATTCCAAGTCAGAACATCGTGATCAAGACCTATTGGCGCATACGAGATCTGTGATAAATTGCCTTCTTCGTTGTAGAGCATTGAAATGCTGCTTGTGTTGGCACTCGCATTTGTCATAAACCCAAAGGTGTTGTAGGTGAAGTTCAACACTCTATTGCCGTTCGTCGGAGAGTAGAAGAGCTTCTGCGTGCACTTACCGCTGGCGTCGTATTGGAAGATGACATTGCCGAGATCTGGATAAGTCATCTTCTTCGGTAGCCCATTCTCAGAGAATTCGATCTCGTATGTTCCCTCTGGCGAATTCATATCAACCGGATTGAAAAGATAGTCGTACTTGAAGTTAATTATGCCTGTGCCGCGGTCAACCTGTGCCACGACGAATCCGGGCACATAACCGCCGATTAACGAGCATGAATGCTGGCCTGACACAATCATTGAGACTTCAGCTGAGCCGGATGTCATGCTGTTCAGGTGACCTGAAGCAGAGTATTCGTAATCCACTTGTTCAGAACCCGTCACGGTCTTGGTTACCTGTCCGTAGTTGTTGTATGTGTATGTGGTCTCAACACCGAATTTCTTAAGGGATGTTATGCGACCATGTGTGTCGTATTGCGCCTCGAATTCAGTCTTGCCGTCGCGCGTCTGTTTTGATGGAAGACCAGAACTCGCGTAGTTAAAAACCAGCCTTTTGCCAGTATTTCCATCCCATACTTCTGATACACGATCATTATCACCATACACGAAATAACGCCATTCATTGATCGGGTTTGTAACGCGCTCAAGATGACCATTGACATTGAACTCGGCTATCCAAGTGTCGCCGCGTACTATGTTTGTTACCTTCTTAGGCTTTGATGCAAGCTCTGTCCACTCATACAGAATTACCGAACCATCGGGGTTCTCGATGCGGGTAACGCGTCCCTGTTCGTCATAGTCTTTCTTTATTGAACGGTCGTTTTGTTCAACCTCGAAGGTGAGTCCCTGCCGCTTGAAGTTGACAACTGGCTCGTTGTCGCCCTCTATTTTTGCCTGAACTGAGGTTACCGGTGGCGCAAGGCTCGGCCATGTGCCCTGACCGGCAAGTTCGTTAATTGTTGACGAGATGCCGTCTGGGGTGATTGTCTGCTTATATCCGCCGTTGTACTTGACTTCAGTAAGATTGTACTCGGGATCGTATGTGTACTCGATGGTATTGTGATAGTTGCCGGTAGGTGCGTAGATGTCGGGCAGATTGCGACGAATCATGAAACCATCGGCATTGTATTGATATGTCGAGGTTACATTGCCTGGTGTCTCTATCGAGGAAAGTGTGCCACTTGCATCAACAAGCAATCTTGTTACGCGGAATGCGCTATCGGTGACAGTTATCATGCCGCCTGAGAAGACGAAATCCCAATATCCGATTCCATCAATCGCGTATTGTGATATGCGCTTGCTACCACCCTGTGGGGTAATATAAGTAATGCTTATGTTCCTGCCGTGCGGGAACTTGACAGCGGTCAGGAAACCGTCGAGGTCGTACTCGTATGTCTCGGCATTGTCACCTGAACGGACATACTTGTCATTTTCAAAAGTCAGCTCGTAAACATCCGAGCCTGTTGTCTTCCATACGCCTCTTGTCATCAGCCAAATGCGCAGAGAGTTCTTTGCGCCAACACCGCCAAGGTACAAGCATCCGTACTTTCCGAGCGTCATGTAGCGTGCATCAAAGTATCCTGCCTTATCGGCCTTTACACGCTCCTTGTTAAGCTGCATTTCTTCTGGAAGATTGCTTGCTGTGGAGACTGAATACAGCTCAATGTACATATCAGCGCCGACCTTATAGATTGCGCGGTCTGTCATAAGGTATATATTGCCCGATCTGTCAAGCTCAATGTCCTTGATTGAGCCAAACTCTGACTCTGACAACGGCATCCTGTCGCCGGGAAGCACATCGGTTCCGTATGCATTTACCACCGTTTCCTGCATATCGGTGTCGTTTTCACGCCAACCACGATACAGGATGTGACCGTACTCGTCTGCGGTGTAGAATGTGCCATCTGCTGCTACGCCAAGCCCGGCAACGCGGTTGGGAACCCAGAAAATGCTTTCGGGGGTCGTTGTGCCAGCAAGAACGCGGAACACCTGACGGAAGCCAAGAATGTAAAGGTTGCCGTTTGCATCGAAACGGATATTGCCAATTATCGGATAACCAACCTCAATGAGCCCGATATCGCATACATTTTCCCAGCCCATGCCTGTCCATTTGCGCACATTGCCAGCCTGAGACAGATAAAGTTCGTGTGTAACTGGATTGACTGCGATTGCATCGCCATCTGGATTCACAAGGTCAACGGATGTTATATAGGTCTTGTCCTCACCACCAATAGGCTCGTCAGGATATGCGCCTGTGCCCTCGGCAAGGAGCGGGTCCTTCATCTTGTAAATGTACACTGTGGCGGGGTCAGAGTATCCGGTTCTTTGGCTGTATGCAACATAGATGTAATCGCCATCAACCGCCACAACATGTGTCGGGTTTGTGGCGTATGGGTCGGTAATATCGGCTGCCTCGGGGTGAACAAGGTAGCGGTAGTTTTCAGAATAAGGAATGCCTTCGGGTCTGAAGACTATCGGACGGCCATCGCGCCTTCCAATCAATGCCGCTGCGGTCTTGTCTTCGTTGAAATAAAGGCGTTCGAGACCAGCAAGATACCAACCCTTGCCGAACGGGCTGTTTGACTCGTTGTGAAGTGCGACAAAACGGTTCGAGAATGTATAGAACGGGTCATCCTCGCTGAAAGTTTCATCAACGGGTTTGCCTTCGGTATCTGTCTTTATACCGGTCGAGTCGAATGCGACAACACCCGAATCAATGCTTAGTGATACGCCTGGCTTTGGCTGGGTGAAGCTGTCGTTTTCGCTCGTCGCAAGCGTACCTTCGAAATACTGGTCGAACTTGATGCCGTAAGGGTATGGACCGCTTGGCAGCAACTCATCCTTACCTGCTGCATTCTGCTTTGTTACAGGCACCCTTGCGCGCGCAAGGATTGGATCATCTGTATCGTTAAGCATTGCCTCATGCATTGTGCCGAACGCGCCGAAGATTATCTTCGAGCATTCTGCCGCAGCATCGCCTGTTGGGCGTTCCTTGACAATAAGTTCAAGAAAACGGTTTGGGCGAATTGTGTCGGTCTCATAGATGAAAGTTAAGAAATTCTCGATGCCGAATGCGTAGATCGCCGGAAGGTCAACGCCGAGCCTCAGATTGCCTGTGGTGATGTCAACATTGGGCTCGCCCTTTATAAAATTGCCTTCAGAAGTGGATACTTCAAACACGCCGCGGCTTTTCGCGTCGGCAGATTCAGCGGGCAGACCGGCAGCAATCTCTCCCTGCAGGTTCGTCTCGCACTCTATCCACTGACCATCGTTTGAAACTTGACCAACTGTTGCGTCCTTCCAATTTGGGCTACCCTTTTCGAGCGCGCCAATAGGAACGCGTGTGCCGGCGGGTATGCTCTTTGTGTTTGAGAGTTTTATCTGCATAGCGTCAACAGCGCGATCAAGCTTCATGTTGACGGTGGGAGCGTCAATAACAACGCCACCAAGCATACCAAGGTTGGTGGGAAATCTTCCGGGCATAGCGACATCAAGGGTCTCGGCGGGGATATAGGATACCGAGACGGATGTGCCATTGGGGAAGAAGCCACCCGGTATGACAACCTGTGCGAATGCGCCGACATTGATCGTCGCGCCTGTTGCGGTTGTCGTTGCGGTGGAAGTTGTCGCGTTTCTAAGGTAAATTGTGCCGGCGTTGTATGTCATTCCGGCGTCAATTGTGTAAGTGAGCGAGTAAGGCGCTACTCCCGTCGCACGAATGGTAAGCGATACAGCTCCCGGGTATAGAGTCGCAGTAAAATCACCGCTTGCATTCGTCGTCGCGAGAACTGTGTTGGCCGCATTTTTCACCGTTGCACCAGCAATCGCGTTGCCGGTCGGATATGATACCACCTTACCGCTTACATAGGCTGCAGTGCCAAGCGGTGGCGTGCCGGTTGGAGTCGGGGTAGGTGTTGGTGTTATCGTGCCGGTCGGGCTTGGTGATAAGGTCAGAGTGCCTGATGGTGTTGGTGCGCCACCACCTCCGCCGCCGCAAGCGAGAGCGAGCGACATTACGACAACTGCGATTAAAAACAGGGTGCGTTGCATATTACCTCCGAAGGTTTACATCGAAAAACGATGGGTTAGATTCAGTTCATGTGCAATCGTATGCCAATTATAGGATGGGGAAGGGGGTATTCTACATTGCGCACACGACTCTGCGATAGGCATAATGCCGTTCAATGCAAGCAATCTCGATAGTCCAATGGCGAATGGAGCATATATCATGTTTGATCGTGCGAATTATACTGAAGTTGTCTGTTTGCCCAAACTTTCCTTCTTCAAATGCTAAAGCTGTCAAATACTTGACATAAACGCGTCATCTGCCCTCGATTTTGTACACAGTCTCTGCTGTGCCTACACCAGGAACCTCGACGCAAAGCACCACATCCACAGCATCATCCGGCACCTTGACGGAAAGGTTTGTGAACATGCGCTCGGTGTTGGTCGGATCTACATTCACATCCTTCATCTGCCAAGGGAATGTGCCGCCGGTTGTGCTCCCATCTGCCTTTCTGCAGCGTGCATAAGACTTAAAGTTCCTTGCCGTAATGTACTCCCCGCGATACTCCTCACCCTTTGCGCCGAAGACCTTGATAGGCGGGCTGAAGACCATCTCTTTCAAATTATCGTAGTACTTGCCCGCAACCTCTGCGCGCAAGCCCGTTCCCCATTCGAAAGCCGCAACGCCATCTGCGGCGACTGAGAATGTAATGTCGCAATGCTCTGCTATTACCTCGACCTCCTTGTAAAACGCACCGAACAGCTTGTACATGCCGACAGGTATCTTAACTCCGCCCTCATAGGCAATATCGAAGCACAGGGATGAGGCTCTGCCTGCGCCGCGCACAATTACGCAGGGCGACTTTGTTGCACAACCGCTCTTTGCGTATGCGTCAACAAGACCGGTTGCGTCGGTTATAAGACGATATTTCACATCAAGACCCGACCGAGATGCGAGCACACTGTACAGCGAACCTCCCGCTAACATCGTCGTGGAAAAGGGGCAACCGTATCCTGTCTTAGGATTATATACTGCATCGGCGAAGCTCTCTCCAAAGTAGCCGTTGTTGTTGTCGTCGGCCATAATCACCGTTGTGCCGCCCAACTGGATTTCGATCGCCGTCAACCGCTTTAGATAGAGTGTCCCCTTAACGCCAAAAAGTGTGTATGTGTGCTTTGCTCTCTCCCCACCCGGGTAATAGAATGTCATATCGAACGGTGTGCTCTTATCGCCAAAAATCGCGGTAAAATCTGGTTTTCCCTTCTGGTCCTTGTCAACAAATACCTTGTTAGTTTCAGTCTTAATCGCAAAGCCCTTACCCTCACGCCCGGGCAGGTTAAGTTCCTCATTTTTAACCTCTGGCGTAGCCAATACGGGCGAAGACCAATCGGGCTTTATCTTTACGATGCGCGTCTTTGCCGACAGCACATCCAACTGCTCGCCGTCCGCGTTTGCTGCGCAAAACGCTGCGGTCGCGGCGATCAGCAGTAACAGCGATATTGTTCTAATCGGCGGCATCTTTACCTCACATGCTGCAGTGCGTGCACTCGCAAGTGTATCAGAGAGAATCGAGTTGTCAAGACATATTCGGCACAATGTGCGCGTCGCTGCCGATTAGACGCATAGAACTGCGCAATATCTTTACTGTGGTTATGCGCAGTGTGTAGGCATGCGTAATAAAATACTGTGTTTGTTATCCACTTTGGTATAATTTTAATTTCAGTATTTATTAACATAAATTCACAATTATTAATCATGGGTAAATGTCCTCCGCTTTACTATAACTCCGCGATGCATTTTCTTGACATTATCCATACAACGCGGATAATCGGTGGGTAGCGATGGTGTAACGAGAGAACGATGTTTCGACGAAAGGGGACTGCACATGTCAGAGTTCAAACAGATACCGTTCGAGTCAGTAGAATTTGCTAACAACCCCGAACCCCGCTGCCCATGTGTGTTGCTTTTAGATACATCAGGCTCAATGGCGGGGGATAAGATCAGTGAGCTTAACAACGGTCTTGCAACATTCGAGTCAGAGCTAAAGTCTGATCCAATCGCTGCGAAACGAGTTGAGGTCGCGATTATTACATTTGGGCCTGTAAAGGTCGTTCAAGAATTTGTAACCGCAGACTCATTCATTGCACCGGTTCTAAACGCGTCTGGCATCACGCCGATGGGCGCAGCCATTAACGAGGCTATAAGCCTTATTGCCGAGCGCAAGAACACATACAAGAACAACGGGATAAGCTATTACCGCCCGTGGATATTTATGATAACAGACGGCGAACCCACCGATAGCATCACCGACGCTGCCTCTGCAATAAGTGAGGGTGAATCATCAAAGGCCTTCACTTTTTACGCCGTTGGTGTTGAAAGAGCCAAGCTCGAAACCCTTTCGCGAATCTCAACAAGACAACCTTTGAAGTTGCGTGAGCTTTCGTTCCGCGAGCTATTCGTCTGGCTGTCGAACTCTATGAAAAATGTGTCTAAATCACAGCTTGGCGAGATTATCAAGCTCGACAACCCGATCGCCCCAAGAGGTTGGGCGACCATAGACTGAACATATCAATGTGGAAGTTTGCACATGCTTTGTCAATCGGCTCTTCACATTTGAAGACCGGTTCGCCCTGTCAGGATTACCTTGCCTGCAAGCTGAACGGGCAGGGCGTAATAGCGCTTGTTGTCGCTGATGGCGCAGGCTCAGCCTCCTTCGGGGGAGATGGCGCAAAGGCAGCCGTCGAAGCGGTTATTGAACACATAGAGAACACCGACGCCTCTTTTCCCTTCGAAAGGATAATCAGTGAAGCGGTAGGCCGCGCGCGCGAGCGCGTTTTAGCGTTGGCTGAGCAAGCTGGCTGCGATAAATCAGATTTCGCCACAACCCTTATCTGCGCAATTGCATCAGAGCAAGAGTTCTGCGCCGCGCAGATCGGTGATGGCGTTCTCTGTGTGCGATCTGAAAGCGGTGCATGGCAGTGCGTCTTTTGGCCACAGCATGGCGAATACATAAATTCGACATGTTTCTTGACGGACGACAACGCGCTCAATTTGTTAAGTATATCAAATCGGCAAGAATCGGTATGCGATATAGTCATGATGTCGGATGGCTTGGAGAAGCTCGCGCTCGACTATGGCAACAAAGCTCCTTTTTCACCATTTTTGGATAACATCATCCGACCGCTCGAAACTGTGAAAGAGCAGGGGGAGAATGAGGAGCTTTCAGGGCTTCTAAAGGCGTTTATTGACTCAGACAGGGTCAAGAGTCGAACTGATGACGATATTTCTATAATTCTCGCATCGCGTCGGTATTGATATGCCTCCATCATTTTACACATACTCGCGACGAACCCGCATTGAACTGAGCAAGGAGATCGGTAGAGGGGGCGAGGGCGCGGTCTATTCAGTTCAAGATAATGATGGAATTGTCGCCAAGATATACAACACAAGACCTTCTGACAAGAAGATTAAAAAGCTGCTGATCATGATCTCGATGAAGAGTGCTGCTTTGCAGGAGATCGCGGCGTGGCCGATTGACGCGATTGTTGATGAACACGGTGGTTTTGTCGGTATCATTATGCAGAAGATTTTATCTCGCAGTCAGATTCACAAGCTCTACACTCCCAGCGATAGAAACAGGTATTTCCCCCGGGCTGATTATCGCTTTGTTGTTCATGTCTGCTGCAACATCGCAAGGGCGATTGCCATTGTCCATTCCCAAAAACAGGTGATAGGCGACATAAACTGCGGCAACCTGTTGGTCGCCAACGACGGCACTGTGATGTTGATTGACTGCGATTCGTTTCAGATTCAAGATGGTGGTGAGATATTCACCTGCGATGTAGGTTCAGAACTGTATCTGCCCCCCGAGTTGCAAAATCGGCCTCTCGATGGTCTTATTCGCGTTACAGATCATGATAGATTCGGCTTGGCGGTGTTGCTTTATCAGCTTTTATTCATGGGTTGGCATCCTTACGCGGGCGCATCGTCGAGATCAGGTGATGCTTCAATCGGATGCGCAATTGCCGAAGGGCTTTTTGGGCAGGTATGGAGAAGCACGCGAACTTCACCTAAAAGGATTATTGCCGACACATGCAAAGGGATCATCGGTGCCGATTGCTTCAACCTGTTCTCTCGAGCCTTTAATACAACCGGTAAAGAAAGACCTTTTCCAGAGGAATGGATTCGACAACTTGATGCCCTAAAAGATAGCCTGATGCAGTGTACAAGCAATGCACAGCATGCTTATAGGCAAAATACGGGTGCCTGCCCCTGGTGCCGATTGTCGGCTCATGGGATTCAACTCTTCAAGCCGGTAATCGGCGCAGGTTTGGATGTTAAGGAAGATGATCTTGAAGACCTGATGGCCGAGATAAACGCATTAAAGCATCCTGGTCCCGCTCCTCAGATCTCGTTTAAGAAAGAGAAGGAAACACTGCGCAAGATGCCTCTTCCACGCGTAAAGTACTCGATGGAGCGCAGCATCGCGTTCACCCTCTTAGTGATAATTTTCCCAATAGTATTATATGAATATAGAGCATCTTTTGCATGGATTATCCCGATTGTGTTCTTTTCTGCTATATTCCTCACACCAAGGCATTCACCTCATTTTATATACAAGTGCAAACGGAATCTTGAGGCATCTATGAGCAAATTCAAATATGTATCGAAGCTATGGTGGGCTCATTCTTCCGCCTCAAAGTACAACGCGCTGTTAGCGAAGGCACGGCAGGAGTACTCGCGCTTTAGGGCATACATGAATGCTAATCGCAACATGAGCAGTGATGAAAGACGGTCTCGCAAGGAGCAGATGAAAAGGGCGTTAAGCGATTATCACCGCCAACTGCACACCATGGCGCGTGAGATCGAGGAGTATAGAGTGAAGAAGTTCAGCGAATATGAGAAGGCATTTATTGAGTTACGAAAAAACACTTTGATTTTCGAAGAGGTGCAGAAGACAAAATGGTTCCAGTAACCGGCCGCTTCACTTCATGAATTTCCCCTTTACAGCTCCGGTATCTTCAGCGGTTCATCAGAGTCAATGCCGATTCCCTTTTCGTACGGAGAAGCCTTGTCAGACCGCTTGTGCAACCAAGTACAACCGTCCGCAGGGGCAAGCGTCTTCGGCGACAATTTGTCAAGATTATAAGTGTCGCGCCCCGCAGCGTCTAAGAATACCCCCAACGACAAGCTGAAATAGCGCGATAGTGCGGGCGAGGTGACCTCGATAGCAGCTCCACCAAGCGAAATGCCCTTGCAGTTATAAATATCGCTTCCCGAAAGGTCTATGAATATGCCAATGCCGTTTGCGTTGCCTGCGCCTAAAGACAGGTTCGGCGCGGTATATATATCATTGCCCGCCGCATCTAAAAAGTATGAAACTGAGTAATCGTGACCCGCGCCCATCGCCATGTTCATATCAGCCACATAAAGGTCATCGCCGCTTTCGTCAACAAACGCACTTGCTGCGAAATGGGCTGTAGCACCCATCACATACCACACTCCGCGATAGCCGTCGTTACCACCTCCATCATACAACATGCCGACTCCACCCCAATATCCGACGCCCTGCGCAAATACCCCGCCAGAATAAAGATCATCGCCCGCCATATCCGCAAGCAACGCAAAGCCTCCACCCAAAGAATGGCCATCAAGGTAATCCGCCCTGCGTCCAAATCCCACACCCTGACAGAGGCTCGAGTTGTGCTCTTTGCTTTGTGGAGACGGAAAGCGCACATCGGTGTCAACCGCTGTGTATGAGTCGTTGCCCTTGAGATCAAGCAGAATTGCACCTGAAAGAGGACCAGCAAACGCTTGAGACAGGTGATAAGACTTGTATTTGTCTGATCCCGCAAGGTCTGCCAATACGCCGACTCCGTAATAACCCGCCGCCTGCCCGAAGTTCACATTAGAGTAGGTGTCGTCACCCGCACCGTCCCAAAGGCCACCTACGCCGAACAATCCTGCACCCTGCGATACCGTCATTGCCTTATAGAAGTCATTGCCAGCAACATCGTAAAGGTAGCCGTAGCCGAATATACCCGCTCCGAAGCAGGGCTTATCTATTGTCTCGCAGGTGTATATGTCATTGCCGTCCATATCGAGTATCACGCCGACTGGCTTTGCGTATGAGTGCGAAGCGCCCCCCGTGCGGTAGTTGTCGTTACCCCCGATATCAATAATAAGAAGGTAGGGTCCACCGTCTGAATAGAAGTTCTCGCCCACACCCCCAAGCGCGATGTTCCCAAGCGGTGTTTCAAGCGATACAGCATAGGTGGCTGTGAACTTTATGCCTGAGAGCTTTGCGCGCATGTGTTCGACAGCAATCGCAAGCTCAAGCGCACCGGTGTAAAGCATGCGCCAGTCAATCGAATCGAGCATACCAATCAGCTCGCCGACATCATCAGACACATGGCGTTCCTGCTTAGGGAACTCCACCTTTTCCTCAACTATCTTCGTAAGGTCGGCAAGATATCTCTTATAAAGCACCTCGCGGTCACCCTCCGGCAGCTTTTTAAACGCATTGTCACGCCATTGCATTGCAGAATCAAGTGCGCGCAGAAAGACTATCACGCATTGAACAACTTCGGTAGGCACCTTTTCCCAGCTTTTCATCGTGTCTTTTATATAGCGCGACGCCCATTTCCCACTGTACTTTGCGCTCATCTGAATTAGCTCCCTGTCCAGAGCCTCATAATCAAGCGTGCCAGATGTCCAAGTGGTGAGGGGGCTTTCAAGCCATCCCCTGTATTGCCCATTGCCAGTTCGCAGTGCAGCGGCAGTGATTAGCGAACGCATTGAATCTGCGCTCTGAGCTGCGCCATGCGCCGCTGTACGGCAGTATCTGCCCATCTTGAAAGGATTGCGCCTGCAAGAATCTAAAAGCGGTATCAAATGCCTTGTGTTTTCACCACGAAAGGCAAGCTCGTCTTCATCAATGCGAATATCGGCAAACGATAACCCGCAGTTAGCAAGCGCGTTTTCAAATATACCTGCAAACGCGGGCACCGCGGTTATCAGCAAGATGAGCGAAAGCAAGGCTGCAAAGCGGATTCTGTGCGATTTCATCAGTCCCTCCAAGACTCATTATAGAGGTTCGCGCGAATTTGCCAACACGCGGCGATGCTTCAGATGGGCAATTTAGTGATATATCGAACCTTAGTCTTTCATCAGTGGTCGAATGAGTTATAATTCCTGCAACAAACGGGAGCATAATGGAGCAACACGAAGTCGTTCGCATAGAAAGCCTGACCAAGGTCTTCAAGGGCAACATCGGCGTTCCGCCCGTAACCGCTCTGAAGGGCATATCCTTCACTGTGAATCAGGGCGAAGTGTTCGGCCTTCTCGGCCCAAACGGCTCGGGCAAGACGACAACAATTAAGATACTTCTCAACCTGTTGTTTCCCACAACAGGCAAGTGCAGGATATTCGGTATGCCGCCAAGCGATATTGAGGTGAAACGGCGCATCGGATTCCTGCCCGAAGAATCGTATCTATATCGCTTTTTAAACGCGCGCGAGACCCTTGATTTCTTCGGCGCATTGAGCGGTATTCCCAAGGCCGAGCGCAGGGAACGCGCCGAAGAGCTTATTGAAAGGGTAGGGCTGTCAGAGGCGGAAAAGCGACCTCTGCGCTGGTATTCAAAGGGCATGTCGCGAAGGATAGGCCTTGCCGCTGCGCTTATCGGCGATCCCGAATTTATTATTCTCGACGAGCCCACCTCGGGTCTTGATCCAATAGGCACTCGCGAGATAAAAGACCTTATCATTGAGCTTAAGGAAGCGGGAAAGACAGTTCTATTATCCTCCCATCTGCTTGCTGATGTCGAGGATGTGTGCAACCGCATTGCAATTCTTTCGCGTGGTGAGGTCGCCGCGCTTGGCCCAGTTTCCGGCCTGCTTGCGCGTACCGACCGATTTGAGCTTGTGCTTCGCGCATTGTCAGATGCCGAAATTGCCGACCTTAAAAATTACTGCGCAAGCCGCGGGGCTGAAGTTCTAAACGCGCGGCACCCGCGCCGCAAGCTTGAAGACCTGTTCCTTGAAGTTGTATCGGAGCATGGGCGCGATGCGAGCGATCGCAGCAATAGCTGAAATTACCTTTAAAGAGGCGATGCGAAGCAAGGCGCTGCTTGTGCCTTTTCTGTTTCTGCTTGTCGTTGTAGCTTCTGCGCCGTTTACACCCGCCTTTTCCGCGCCTGATAGAATCCGCGTGATGCTGTCTGTTGCAACCGCTGCTATTGGTCTGCTCGCCTCGGTTATCGCGATATTTGTATCAACCTCAACGATTTCGCGCGAGATCGCCGATAAGCGGCTGTATATGGTACTGCCCCGCCCGATCAACAGATTGCAGTACATCACAGGCAAAGTGGCGGGACTTTGGTTGCTTTTAGCAGTCATTATGCTTATACTCGGAGCGCTTACCTACACTGTCGCGCGAGTGTCCGCCTCTGTATTGCTCGAACCACACGAGCATTCGACTGTCCTTGCGGCCAATCAGCATATTATAACAAACGAAGTTGACTACGCTGACCGTGTAGCAAGCCAGTTGGGCTATCGCAATTCTATGGCTGAATACCAGCGTGTGCTCGAATATTCTCAGTCGCTTTACGATAAGGGCATAATTCCAAAGGGTTGGGTTCTGGATAACCTGATAGAGGTTCTCGGCGCACCGGATGAAGAGCTTCGCAACGCACTTCCCAACGCCTCTCCCGATCTTATCCGCAAGAACATATCACGGATACTCGCAGAGCTTACTGGCGAAAACTACGGCGAATCGCCCGATGCATGGCGCGATTATTTTCGGCGTAACCCCAATTTTGGCCGCAAACCGCCTAACCCCGACAATGCAGTCGAGGTGCCTCCCGCTGACGAGACCCAGTTCTATTCATGGTCCTATGAAGGTTTGAGCGAAAAAGACCTGAAGGGTGGCCTGCGCGGTCAGATAACTCTGTCGTTGTTCAAAAATCCCCGAGCAAGGCTGTTCGAGCGTGTTACCTTCAGTTCCGCCTTTGTTCAACTTGAACTGAAATGGGGCAACAACCGCAGTTTCAAGCGACTTGAAGCGTATGATGGCAGAAGGCTTGACTTCGCATTTATTGACGATGCGCCACCACCTAAAATTCCCTTCACGCTTACCCTCACAACCCCTCCCGGCCCAGCCTCGGTTGTGGTCGGTGCCGATGACCTGTGGGTGCTAAGCGCGCCAAGCTCCTTCGCATTTTCTATCGCAAAGGCCATGTTTTTAAGCTGGTGCGTTGCAGCTTTGCTTGCCGTTACGGGTGTGTTCGCTGCATCTTTCTTATCGTTTCCAATCGCACTTATGCTATGTCTTTTCGTCTTCTTCTGGGGCAATACTGTAGAGTATATGCAAGAGCTTACGCGTCCGACCTCTCCAAATCCGCTTCTTGATTACGGTGCAACTCATGACTCGCATCGCCCCGACGACTTTATGAGCCGCATCACCGATTCCATAGTTAAAAGCGCGAACTGGTTCACCATTGTGCTAACAAAGGGCATAGACAGCTTTCCCAAATATGATGGAGGAAAGTACATTCCGCTTGGCGAGAACATCCCAAACTCGCTTCTTGCAAGCGCGTTGTTCAAACTGCTTGCTTGGCGGGCTGTGCTGCTGATACTGCTCGGTTGGCTTTTGTTCAGGAGGCGTGAGTTTTGAGCATAAAAGAAATTTGCGATAAACTCATAGAACGCGGTAACGGGATTGCCAAGAACGCTATCACAGTGATTCTGCTTCTCGGCTGCTTTGTTATGCTCTGGGCGCTGCAGGATTCACTTCTCAGAATGAAAGATTCGGCAAGGCTTTCAGCAGCTTCTCCATTCGCGGGGAAAAATCCCGGCGAGTTTGTCGGTACCGTGCTTTTGGGCGGCTTTCGCAACATAGTTATTGACATTACTTGGCTTGAGGCGATTAAGCTGAACGAGGAGCGCGAATTTTTCAAGCTCTTAGCGGCGTATAAGACAATTTCTCTGCTTCAACCCAATATCGCTTTGGTTTGGGAGTTCAACGCCCATAACATGGCGTATAATATCTCATCACAGGCACTGACACCAGACGAAAAGGAGAGGTGGGTTCGTCGTGCGATAGATTTTATGCGCGAGGGCATCGAGAAGAACCCTCGTACCTATAGGCTGTACGATTTTCTCGCCTCGATCTACTATTTCAAAATCGGCCGTGATAACGACCTAAGATTGAGGTTCTTGCAATCGGGCGAAAATCCATATCTTGAGGCTCTGAAGCACTGGCGCGAGGCTGGCAAACAGCCCGATGTGCGCCCCACCGTGATTACTCAGCAAATCCATTGTCTGATGAAGCTTTGGCGTTTTGACGAGGCGCGGAAGCTGACACTAAGCGTTCTTCAAAATTATCCAGATTGGATCCCTGCCGGAGTGATCTTCCACAACCGGTTCGAAGATCCAAAATACGACGGTTCAGTTCCATACATGAGCAACCTTCGTTTGTACAAGAATTGGAAGGAGATGAACTGAATATGATAAAACGAGCTTTTAACAGCATTGTCGGTTTGATGGTCTTGTTGACGGCCATCGGCTCGCTTCCGGCGATTGCATTTGCCGAAAGCGCAGAGCAGGTCATTGACTCCTCTCGGGCACAGCAACTTTGGTGGCTTGCGCCTTTGGCTGGTGTTGCGGCTCTTCTGTTCGCAATCTATTTTTACAAAAAGATGATGGCATCGCCTGAGGGTGATCCAGAGATGGTGCGCATAGCTGGCCATGTGCGCGAGGGTGCCAACGCCTACCTGTACCAGCAGTACAAGGTTGTGGCGATGGTCTTTGTTGTGGTCTTTCTCATACTTGGCTTCATGGCCTATGTGCTGCATGTGCAGAACATATTCGTGCCCTTCGCCTTCCTTACGGGCGGATTCTTCTCCGGCCTGTGCGGTTGGCTTGGCATGAAGACCGCCACATGGGCAAGCTCTCGCACCGCCGAAGGCGCAAAGAAATCATTAAACGACGGCCTTAAGGTTGCGTTCCGTTCTGGCGCCGTGATGGGCTTGATTGTCGTCGCCCTTGGCCTGATTGACATCTGCGCGTGGTGGCTTGCGCTCAACTATGTCTATGACAACAATGTACTTAGCGTGCTGCCTGAGGGCATGACCACGATGTCGGCAGAGTTCAACCATTACAAGCTGATGCAGATCACCACCACGCTGTTGACCTTCGGCATGGGAGCCTCGACGCAAGCGCTCTTTGCCCGCGTTGGTGGCGGCATATTCACCAAATCCGCCGATGTGGGCGCGGACCTTGTTGGCAAGGTTGAAGCTGGCATACCTGAAGATGATCCGCGCAACCCCGCCACTATCGCTGACAATGTGGGCGATAATGTCGGCGATGTTGCGGGTATGGGCGCAGACCTGTACGAGTCCTATTGCGGCTCGATTCTTGCCGCCGCTGTTCTCGCTGTCCCCGCTGGACTCGAACTTAACGGCGTTCTTGCGCCGATGATTATTGCCGCGCTTGGTATATTTGCCTCGCTTATCGGTATCTTCTTCGTCCGTTCGGGCGAGGAGGCGAACCAGTTTGTGTTGCTTAAGGCTCTTGCTCGCGGCGTGAACATCTCTGTCGTTCTTATTGCCATCGCGTGTGTCGCCGTTATGTACGCCCTATTCGACAACCCGTGGGGCATGTCGGGCAGCGTTATAACCGGTCTTGTCGCTGGTTGGCTGATTGGTAAAGCTACAGAGTATTACACCAGTCACCAGTTCAACCCAACCAAGTCAATCGCCGAATCCTCTAAGTTCGGCCCCGCAACGGTTATTATTTCGGGCATAAGCGTCGGCATGAAATCCACAGCCATACCGGTTCTTGTAATCGGCGGCGGCATTGTCTTGTCGTTTGCCTTCGCGGGTGGATTTGCGCCAGACGGACTTTCCAAGGGACTTTACGGAATCGCCATTGCCGCCGTTGGCATGCTTTCCACGCTCGGTATCACCCTTGCGACAGATGCATACGGACCAATCGCTGACAATGCAGGCGGTAATGCGGAGATGACCCATCAGCCACCGCATGTCCGTCAGCGCACAGATGCGCTTGATGCATTGGGCAACACCACTGCGGCGACCGGTAAGGGCTTCGCCATAGGCTCTGCTGCTCTCACCGCCCTTGCGTTGCTTGCGGCCTATATTGACGAAGTGAAGGTTGGGCTTGAGCGGATGGTTAGCACAGGTGGTCAACTTCCAGAATTAGTGGCCAAATATCTTGCCGAAAATCCCGCCGAAAAGGTTGAGAAACTGGGATTGCTCGACTTTGTTGCTATCTACGACCTATCGCTGTTCAACCCCAAGCTGTTGGTCGGTATGTTCATAGGCTCGATGATGGTCTTCTTCTTCTGCAGCCTTACGATGGAGGCAGTGGGGCGCGCGGCTGGCAAGATGGTGGAGGAGGTTCGTCGCCAGTTCCGCGAGATTAAGGGGCTTTTAAGCGGTGATCCCAATGCAAAGGCCGATTATGCAAGCTGTGTCGCCATCGCGACAAAGGGCGCGCAGCGCGAGATGGTTATACCCTCGCTGCTTGCTCTTGCTACACCGGTCGTTGTCGGTTTAATCTTGGGCGTCTCTGGCGTTGTCGGCTTGCTTGCCGGCGCACTTTCTACTGGCTTTATTACAGCTATATTTATGGCAGCCGCAGGTGGTGCGTGGGATAACGCAAAGAAGTATGTTGAAGAGGGCAATCTTGGCGGCAAGGGTTCTCCCTGTCACAAGGCGACCGTCGTTGGCGATACGGTTGGCGATCCTTTCAAGGACACTTCCGGCCCGAGCCTCAACATCCTCATCAAGCTCATGTCAATGATAAGCGTCGTCATGGCGGGTCTGATTGTCAAATACTCCCCCGCCATCTCCAAGATGCTGGGTCTTGGCAACTAACGGTTCAGACACATCCAGAACGATTCAAGGGGCGCGTCTGCGCCCCTTTTTTTCGCACTTAAGGGTGCAGCAAAGGATAGCACAGGACTCTTTTGGTGCTCTGTGTAACAATATCGTTGGATAAAAAGAACCGAGTGACTATTGCGTCCCCCTCTTCTTAAGAACATGTGGTAGTATTACTTATGCAGTGCTTTCGGACGAAGTGAAGGC
>CAZNBY010000044.1:0-23317 GCA_964571525.1 uncultured Planctomycetota bacterium | reverse complement strand
CCCCCCCCCCCCCCCCCCCCCCCCCCCCCCCCCCCCCCCCCCCCCCCCCAACAAGACCGAATTTCTGGCTTATCTTGCGCCGTTTTTCGCGTCCAAGCTCAGCCCAGAGGCTCTCGTCAACTCGTTTCGAGTAGGCATCTTCATTCAACACCACTCCGTATATTCGGGCAACGACACCGCGGTTGTGCAGATGCCGTGCTATCACAAACCCGTCTCCACCATTATTGCCTTTGCCTGTAACAATCGCAACTGACCAAGGTCTTTCAAATTGCTGCAGCAGTTCATATACCACATCAGCGCATCGCAGACCAGCGTTCTCCATAAGTAAAAGGCCCGGTATGGCGTAGTTTTGTTGCGCCACGCTGTCTATCATTCTCGATTGCTCGCGGGTGAAGACATGCTCATTTGCCATGCTTCAAGCCTCCCAAAAATGCTTTGCCACGAAAAACCGGCCCTTCCTTGCAAACGCGCGCCATTCTTATACTGCCCTTGACTTCAAGCGGAAGCGTACAGCCGTAGCATGCGCCTATGCCACATGCCATGCGTTCCTCAACAGCGACAAGGCTCTCAATGCCTGCTTTATCGGCTGCTGTGGCCACCGCCGCAAGCATTGGCGTGGGGCCGCAAGCCACCACAAGGTCGGCCTCTTTGCCCTTTAAAATGCCATTAAGGGGGTCTGTAACAAGACCCTTTTCGCCAATCGAGCCGTCCTCTGTCGTAATGTACAATCTTTTTGAAGCGGCCTTTATCTCATCAACATACATAAGATCTGCAGCGGTTTTTGCGCCAGCGATGAACAAGGGCGCTCTGCCTTCATCATGCAACCTTTTGCATAGTATCATTAGCTCTGCGACACCAGCGCCACCTCCTACAAGCACGACCCGCTTGTAGCTTTTTGCAATCACAAAGCCCTTGCCCAGTGGCCCAAGCGCAAGCAGTGTATCGCCTGCAACCACAGAATCAGAAAGGATTCTTGTTCCGTCTCCAACAACCGCAGCGACGAATTCGACCCAACCGTCACCGGTTCGGCTTATGCAAAACGGTCTGCCAAGCAGGCGCGATGAATCTGCCGGTATTTTAACCATAAGAAATTGTCCCGCGGAGACTTCATGAGCCCAAGCCGCCTCTATGCGGCATTCAAAATAGCGACCGATCTTACGGGCGGTCAAAACTCGGTGTGGTTCAAGAGGTTTCTTCATCGTCTTTCTCCAAAAAAGGGGAGGCGAACCTCCCCTTTGAAAAGCAAACTGATAGAAGGAGGAACTTAGTCCTTAGGTCTTTCGAACAAGTAATCGGCAATATCCACTCCAAACTCGATTTCGCCCAACTCCTCAGCGTCATCTTTGAATATCTGGAAGATGCGGATATCCGCAACTGGCTTATCTGCCGGATCTTTCTTCTTCGGCGTGCGATTGATCAAGGTGATCAATGGAAAACTCATCTTGCTCTTTGTGTGGTAACTCCAGTAGAACTTGTTCACATTTTCGTTGTTGATCTCGTCGTCGTACTGGATTTTGCCGAGCAAGTTCTTGTCAGGATGAGATTCATCAAAGAAGTAGAGAGAGAGTCTAATGGATCTATCGAATCTGTCTTGAACGCGGATAAAGGAGCACTTAACGCGCTCTTTCGCGAATTCAAAACTTGTTCTCGCCCTAATTTCGTCAACAAGCAGAAACCTGCCAGAGGACAGCTTGTACATCACATCGAAGTCATAAGCATCCATTGCAAATCTGCGTTGTTCGCCGGAGGTAGAATCCGCCTTATCCTTGTCAATGAACTTGCTGTATGTTTTGCCATCGAAAAGCTGCCAGACAACCCTCGATGCCTGTCTTTGCTCGTAGATGACCTTATTGACGGTGCCGGCGCGCTTCCAATAAAAGGTGGTCGGCATGTCTGAATCAGATAGCCATGCGTATGGATCGTTTGGTTTTCCAGGATCAAGTTGGCAGTTTGCACGAATATTAATCTGCATCTTGCAGCTTGCGTTGAATTTAAGAGCTTCGGCTCCGCCATGCGCATTGACTACTGTGTCAACAAACGCCTGAACATCTTGACCGCAATCCTTAAGCTCTTTGTAGGTGGGAAGCGCGACGAGCTTGCCGTCTGTGACAGTTGTGTCGGGTTTTGGCGCTTCAGATGTGTCAAGATGCGACTTGCCCGTGTTTTTAGGATTCGTTGTGATTGGATTGTGTGACCAGTTTGGGGTGTTGAACTGGGAGGGTGATTCGGTGCCAAGTGCCTCTGGGGGAAGTGTGGCAATCTCATCAAGTGGTTTTGCCTTTACCAAAGCCATAACACCGATGATAACCACCAACACCGCAGCGGTTATGCCAAGGGCGACATACAGGGTAGTATCGGATTTCTTTGGCACTCCCCGACCGCGATCGGGAACATCTTCGTCAAATTCATCGCGTCTGCGTTTTTCGGGCTTGCGCGAACCTCCACGCCTTGGCGGTGGTGCCGCAGCACCGCGCGAACGGCCACGAGGGCTGTCATAGTCGTCATAAGCATCCGCCTGTGCATCAGGTACTGTTACAACCATGTTGCACTTGGTGCAGCGGAATTTCATGCCTGGTTTAAATGTTGAGATGTTATACGGCTTGCCGCATTCTGGGCAATTCAGTATGTTATCTGCCATGTTCCCCTCCAGCTTTCTGCTCGGGAAATTGTAGCCGTTTTTGGCGCTTTATAAAAAAATATCTGTCAGTGCGTTTTGCCCTTTCGTGCAATAACGCAGACAACTGTGCAGAACTCAATCTCATGCATCTCGACCTTGCAGCCAAGCGATTCAAGCGTTTTTCGCACGGTCTTACGCTTTTCAAACGCAATTATGCTTTCCGCAAGGTATTGATATGGTTCGCGCATTGTGAACATTCCTGCAATGTTCGGCACAATGTGTTTGAGCCAGACACGCATTAGACCGTGCATAAGGCAGTCCTCACCGGGGGCAAATGTGTCAAGGCTCATCAACACTCCGCCGGGCTTCATCACTCGAACCATCTCGCCAAGTGCTTTTTCAAGGTCTTGCACATTGCGAAGCACATAGGCGTTTGTAACCGCATCGTAACTTTCATCATCAGCCGATATACAAGTCGCGTCTGAAACGAAAAAGTTCGCTTTTTCGCACTTCCTTTTCGCAATACCGAGCATTTGCTGCGAAATATCTATACCGTCAACCTTCAAATTCGGGCGCAGGCGTGCAAGCTCACACGGTATGTCACCAGTACCTGTGCCGACATCTAATAGTCGCCCAATCTTTGGCAATTTTGCCAGCATAAGGGCGCGGCGCCGCCAGCGCGTGGTGCCTCCAAGCGAGATTAGCTCGTTGACAAGATCATACCGGTTCGATATGTCGTCGAAGATCTTCTTCACATATTGCTTCTTGCTATCTCCGCTTGCCTGCACTGCCTGGAGTGGATTCGCTTGGTCGGACTGCTCTTTCATCAATGCTCCGATTTGTGATTGCTGCTGCAACTACCCACAACACTACATAATGTTAGTGGAGCCTTGCCGCAGTTCGCTTCAACAGTTTAGTCCGTTTAGCGCGTTTATCCAATGATGCAGGCTTGTGCAGACTTTGAAGTCGAAAGGTCTCAGGATGTAATTTTGTGATATAATAATATACCTAAACAGTGCACATAACAAAGGAGGCACAATGACCACATGTTGTGATATGAAGCTTAACGAAGTCTATGTCTGCAAAAGCTGCGGACTTGAGCTTACAGTTAGCAAAGAGTGCAAGCCCCAGCACCCTGAGAAATCCTGTTGTCATCCGACAGAATCGGAATGCCACATCTCATGCTGCGGGAAAGACCTGACCAAGAAATAGCTCGAAACGCGGTATGTCTAAGCGAATTTGTCGAGTTGCTTGGTTGTGATCACGAAGTCCTTCGGTAGGGGCGATGAAATAGTCATTCTTTCGCCCGAAGATGGATGGTCGAACGATAGAGAAGCTGCATGAAGAGCGAGTCTTGCCATCAGCGGTTTTTCACGCTGACCGCTCGCTTGATAGCCGCGCTTAAAGCTCGATAAAAACAGACCATTCGGTGTGCCGTATAATCCATCTGCGACGATAGGGCAACCTATATGGGCAAGGTGTACCCTTATCTGGTGCGTTCTGCCAGTGGCTGGTCTTACTTCTAACAAGCAGTAACCGCGATATCTTTTTAGCACACGGTATCTGCTGAGACTCTGCTTTCCATTTGGTGTGACCCTCATCTTACCCAGCACCAGTCTGTCAGGTGCAATCGGCGCGTCAATTTCGCCGCTTTGCGCCCTTGGCGAGCCGTGCGTAATCGCAAGATACACCTTTTCGACGGTGTGCTTTTCGAATTGCGAAGCAAGTGACCGTGTCGCGGCCTCATTGTTTGTGCAAAGCAGCACACCACTTGTATCCTTGTCGAGCCTATGCGCGTTGAAAACGGTTGAAGAAAGCTGCTTAGCGATCAGATCAGAAAGGCAGGGTGCTTCCTTATCCCATCTATCAGGCACAACGAGCAGGCCGCTTGGTTTGTCGAAGGCGGTGATGTCGCTGTCGGAGTGTAGTATTGATGGCAGGGCAGTGGGTGTGCTCATTATCCTCTCATCGTTTCGCTAAGTGTAGTGGATTGTTTTTTTAGTCAAAGGCGCGATTAGCCGAGATAGTGATAGGATAAGCCGGACATGACAAACGGGCTTGAACTTCGGGCAAAAGAGGTATAATGTTGGCATAGGGCCTATAGCTCAATCGGCAGAGCAGCGGACTCATAATCCGCGGGTTACTGGTTCGAGTCCAGTTAGGCCCACCAAGAATACAAAAGCCCCGCAGCGATGTGGGGCTTCTTTTTATTGGTCACAAACCTAAGGTTTTGGTCACATGCGACCAGAGGGTTGCACCAGCGATGCGCATGTATCGCTGCAAGGGTGACTATGGAAATTTCTCTTGCATCGAAAACGATAATCCGTAAAATGACCTTTGCTCAACTGCTACCGCGCTTTCCGCTTGTTTAAGCCCACAGAAAATCCCCCGACATACCCTTTTAGAATCCCTTATACAACTTCGTCATAATCTGCATATTATTGATTAGGTATAAATCGTGAAAAATATCACGATTAAATAAGGGAATTTGCTTGTCTTTTCACAAAGACCCCATAGAATGCCAAACGACATTTCACAATCTCTGAGAGGGTAGTATGGCTGACAATAATTCCCGTCCTGTGAACTTCTTCAAACCCGAATCGCCTCATGCGAAGGCAAACGCACTGCTTGTCGCTTGTAGCGTTATTCTCTGGGCTGTTTTGGTGTTTGGATTCCAGTTTCTTTTAGTTGCCCTCAACAAGCCCACACCCGAACCAGCGTATGGCAAGTACACTGAGGTTTGGCCAGCGATTCTTTCTGACTCGGCAACAGACGAACAGAATAGGCAGTTTGCGCAATCAGTGCTTATGGTATTGGGTAAGAACATTGCCGTGAAAGAGCCTCATAAGCAGGTGCTTAAGACCGCGCTCAGCGTCGCAACAATACACCTGTGCCGCAATGAGCCAGAATTATGGGGTGAGTATCTTAGCGTTTATGATAGGCTCAAAACTCACAAGGTCGGCAGCCATGATATCCCCGATGCGGAGTTAGAGACCCTATTCGCAAAGCGCGATCGCGTGATTGGATTGCTTTCTGTAAAACTGGGGCTTGCAGATACCCCCGGTACGGCGGTCGGATTTAACCGCCTTATGGCTGATCTTCTTCCATTCTCGCTTGTCTCTGTTCCTAAAGAGGAGATGACTTCCGCTTGGAAGGTCACCCTGCCTCCGATCATGGACCTGTATCTCATCCACAACCGCAATGTGCTTACAGACACAACCTTCCTTGGATTTCCCTTCCATTACTGGTACACTTCGCAGTTTCTGCTGATAATGTTTGTTATGATCTGCCTTGTGTACGGGCTTCTGATTGATCGTATAAACAGAAAGTACAACTTTGTAGAAGACCGCGAACCTGAACCCACGGCGAAATGAGGATAACAACTATGAGCAAACACCTATGCGCCTTGGCACTCTTCTTATTCGTAACGCTTCAAGGCAGTTTTGCACTTGCCGAGGCTGTTCCCATCGCGACAAGGCTTGAGGGCGGATTCAAGGTCGGCCCGGCCATAATTCTTATCGGGATCCTTGTATTGTTCGTCGTGGTTGGTCTGCTCAACCGCGCCAAGGATACTTCGACCTATTGGGCTGCTGGCCGAAAGATTTCGCCTGTCGGTGCGGGTATGGCGATCGCATCAAACTGGATGAGCGCCGCATCTTTTCTCGGCATGGCTGCTGTTATGTACGGCAGCGGCTATCACGGTCTTTCGTATGTGGTCGGCTGGACGGGTGGCTATGTTCTGTTGTTAGTGCTAATGGCAGGGCAGATACGAAGATACGGAAAATACACCGCAGCAGACTTCATTGGCGACCGTTTCTACTCGCAGGGGCTTCGCGGGTTCGGAGCGTTTGTCGCAATATTCATCTCCTTTTCTTACTGCGTCGGCCAGTTTGCTGGCATCGGGCTTATGTTCAAGTGGATACTTGGAATTGACTATACTTGGGCGGTTCTGATAGGCGCAGGAGTGGTTCTTACATATACCCTCATATCGGGCATGCTTGGTGCAACCAAGAACATGCAAATTCAGTATGTCATCATCATCGCGTCATTTCTTATCCCCGTCATAATACTGATGAAGCACTATGGTCTTAACTGGCTTGTGCCTCAGTTGGGATACGGCGAGCTTGTTACCGATATTGTAAAGGGTCTTGAACCTGTGGCTGGGCAGCAGAACTCAATGGGGCACGCATTCGGCATCTTGCCTTCTCCCGAGTTCGCCATGCCGTGGGATCCCGCAACCGGTCAGTCGGCGTTTCAATGGATGGCTATTTGCTTTTCGCTGATGGTCGGTACAGCCGGTCTGCCGCATGTTATCCAGCGCTTCTATGTTGTTCCTAAAACCCGTGATGCCCGTTGGTCGGTCGTCTGGGGCCTTTTCTTCATCTGCATCCTTTACTGGAGCGCCCCGATCTACTCGGCAATCGGCAAGATACTTTCAGCAAATCCCGAGGTCGGCACCCTTTCGAAGGATGCAATTGTCGTTTATGCAGCACAGCTTGGAGACATCGCCACAGAGGGGCTTGGCATTATGTGGCCACTAATCGTTGGCCTTTTAGCGGCGGGAGCTATATCCGCGGCGTTTTCAACAGTCTCAGGTCTTCTTATCGCCGGAGCCTCGGCATTTTCTCACGACATATACTATCGTGTTTTCAATCCGAACGCTGGCCAGAAGAGCCAGATGCACATGGCGCGCATAGGCACAATAGTTATGGCTATTGCAGTTGCGGTCGTTGCCTTGCTGAACCTTGGCCTTATTGCTGAGCTTGTTGCGATTGCGTTCTCACTTGCGGGATGCACAATATTCCCTCTGTTCCTTCTCGGTATATGGTGGAGCGGTTCAAACCGCGCCGGTGCTTGGGCAGGTCTTATTGCAGGCTCGATTGTTTCTGCAACCGCGCTATTCTATTTTATATGTGGCAAGTATGGCGTGGTTCTTCCCGCTCACGGCTTTTTCACGCACTACCTAAACGCTTGGTATTTTGCTTGGTTTGGCGCGCCTTTGGCAATTATAACGAATATCGTAGTCTCACTCATTTCGCGCAAGGGCACACCGAAGGAGATTCGCGATTTCTTGGCCAAGGAAGTTCACGGTTACTAATAGGCATTATTGCATAGCAGCGAGACAAAACGGGGTGCATTGCGCCCCGTTTTGCTTTGAAGACACTTCTCTTTAAGTCTGTCAGCGCTAAGTTATGTGAAGTGCATCGAACGGAATTTTGTTCCAGTTCAACTTGCGCTTAAGAGTCGAGTTGAGAGGTGATTTGTAGCTCACATGATTGTCATACTGACAACGACCAAGCACAATGCTTGGCGCAATACCGATTTCTTGCGCGAAACTTATTATGCTCTGCTTCGAAAAATCACCCTTATCGCACCACACCGCGTACTTCTTAGAGGGTATCAGGAAGTTCGCAGCCCACTGGTCAGCTTGCAGTTCTTCTTCAGACTTTTGTGCATTATCGTCATCGCAAGTTATGTAGTACTTGTGCTTCTTTGGTTGGAGCAAATGCGCTGCCTCGTGGAAAAATGAAAACCAGAACTGGTCATCACTCTTGTATCGAAGGCTAAGTTGAACTAACGCACTTTCGCTAAGCCATCTTGTCGCTCCGCTCGCTGTCTTGGGGAGTTCATGCACAAGTAACACAATGACGCCAGCTTTATGGCAAAGTGTCTGCATCTCTTTGAGTGCATCAGAGATTTGCATCTGTGTAAGTGTGCGGATTCTTTCAAGCACTGCTCGAAAGTCCTGTTCATTGTAAGGCACTGTGTCGAGCTTTCGAGCAATGTTCTCACCCGCCTGAAGCCATACTTGCAGCGCAATTTCATCGCAGTTTGCTGGTCTTCGAAAGTTCACCGTGTTTTTGTATGGGAGGTTTTCCCAAGCGCCTTGGCTCGCAATTCCGAAAAAAGTCAACATATTGCGCACACGCTCGGTTTTATCCGAAGTCCTCGGCACCCAACCGAAGTCACTCATCGCTTTGTATGGAAACTGCGACGCCCATTCTTGGTGCTTCGTCAATTCTTGAATCTCTCTTCGTCTGCTGTCGAACTCATCCCATTGGCTTTGAAGGTTAAGCCAGAATGATGCCTTTATCCCTAAGACTCTTTCTAATTGTAGGGCTGTATCAGGCAGAATTCGCGTTTTTCCCGATATAATTTCTGAGACAGTCTTTCGTGGCCTGTCCATTCTTACGGCAAGCTCAGACTGCGACATTCCGAGCGAGTCAAGAACCTCGGATAGTGTTGCGCCCGGGTAGGGGACGAAGTCAGGTGCAAATTCATTCGCCTTTGTTTTGGCATTGCTAATCATGATAATCCTCCACACCCACTATAAGGATGCAGTTAACAGTGTGCAGATTCGGACTGCCGTCTTCACGCAACAAGTAGCGTATGTCGTCATCACAGTATGGTCTGAAGACAATTCTAAAGGCGGCATCGAGTTTCACAGCCCAGTTGCCTTTCAGATCTCCGTCAAGCTTGTGTAATCTAAGGTGCGGCAATTCGTACAAAGTGTGCACGCAGTCTGCTGCCTTCATCTCGTTTAAGCGTTGGAATAGGAGCGTAGCGCGCCTGTTCCCGAGCTTCTTGCAAGTCTTTGCATACTTGTTGCACAATACACACAGGTGGTTTGAATCAAACTTGATATCCACCCATATATTGTAACCCTTAGGGTTACAATGTGCAAATAAAAAAGCGAGGTTCAGGGAAGACTTAGGGTATCAGAAATTGGCCGATTACACTACCTGGTCTCTGCGGAGGAAAAAAGGAATCACCTTGTGGTGAACTTCAACGCGAATACAATAACTTGGGGCGACATCATGAGAGTTAGCATGTCTGCCCGAAACTACCATTCGAACAAGCACAACGAGGTTGTGAACAAGCATCGTCAGAACGCGCTGCTAACTTACGAAGTGATTGCGCACGCCATAAAAGATTCTGACAAGCGCGACACAGTTCTGCAACATGCAGCTTCGTGCATATTTGCGCCTCAGACATCCGGATACAGCGCTCCGATCTCCGGTGTTGGACCTGAAGCAAAGTCAGTTGTAGAGCTTGTCACAAGCGCACGAGGTGAACAATGAGTGAAGAGAAATGGCCCGGTACTCAATATCTCTTGTATCTCATTCATCAGGACTCATATACTCAAGACTCGGTTCTTCTGAGTTGCGTTGATAATCTATCAGCATTCATAAACCGTTTGCGTCAATAAACAACGGAGAAACCTATGAAGCGAAGAATATACGCCTGTTACAAAAAAGGTCAAAAAGAGTTGCTTGAGAAATTTCTGAAGCATAAAGAGCAATACGACCTAAATGTTGAAGTAGTTGACACAGGTGTATTTGGCAGAGATAAGGATAAATTAATAAGTATTATTATCAATTGCGATGCAGTATTTGTAATCTGTGACAAAACGATAACAGACGAATGCAAAACGGAACTTGAAGTCGCAGCATCATTAGGTAAAGAGTGCGTAAGCGTGGTGTTCGAAAATACAACAACGGTATCAGTAATGAATGATGCGCCCATTCAAGATAATACATATACTGATTATAAGGAAATCATAAAAAATATAAATGTTGGTTTGTGTAATAAAAAAGAAATGCAGAATGATAAAGACAATCGCAACAGTGCTCATCTAATCGAGCAGTATAAATTACTGTTTGAGGATATGCGAAAACATAGTGAAAGACGTCAAGTAGTGAGTAATTACTTCCTTGTTGCGAATACTGCGTTGTTGGGTGGAATCGGATACATGGTGGCAAGTGGCAAGAGCGAAATGGAAAGTATAATTATGATTGCTTCTGCGTTCGGATGGGGAATATGCTGGATATGGCACTGTCTTCTGCAAAATTATCAAAAAATAAGTGAGGCGAAATATGGTATATTAAACGATATAGAAACACTCTTGCCCTTATCTATGACAAGTATACAATGGAAACGGTATGGAAACTATGGCTCTGTTAGTAGCTATTATGGATTGATCAAGACAGAAGCTCGCGTGCCTATTCTATTAATGTGGACATATGCGATTGTATATTTATATTTTGCAGTGTGCGTATTTGGTTTTATGTGGCTGTGCGTGGGATTCCTCGTGATAATTCTCGTAAGGGTAATTTTGCATTTTATGTTTATATTAATGAGAAAGACAAAACTGTGGAAATGGGTCGTTTCAGGCTTTAAATGGGTGTTTTTTATTAAGTAAATTCTGACCCCATCACTTACCGATGCAGAAGGTTGAGAAGATGCGGTCCAATAGCTCGTTTGTTACATCCTTGCCCTCAAGTATGTCGAGAGAGATCACAGATGCCCGCAGATGCTCAGCAACGATTTCGAGCGGAAATTCATCCTTCGCGCAGTTTAGCGCGTCGCTCAATTCTGACTGCGCTCGCAACACTGCCTCAACCTGCCAATCGCTGAGGTGTATTGTCGGGCTTTGAATGCTGGCAAGCATTTCGCTGATTCTTCTTTTAAGCTCGACGATTCCCGCTCCGCTCGTCGCTGAAATGCTTAGATAGCTGCTTGTATATTCATGCATTCGATTGACGGAATCGGGGGGCAGGATGGAGGCGTCGCACTTGTTACACACCCACAATATAGGCCTGCCCAGATCGGCGATTAGGCGGGTTATTTCGAAATCAAGCGCGTCGTGTGAGAACATGAACAAAATTGCATCCGCTGATTTGGAAAGCTCAAGCGCGCCCTGTATTGCCATTGCCGCAGCACCTTCAGCCCTATGCTGAACACCTGCGGTATCCCAAAGCTCAAATCGCAAATCGCCGATGTTAATCTCCGCACGCAGTGCGTCACGGGTGGTGCCCGCGATTGGGCTTAGCGTCGCGTGCAAACCAGATAGCAGGTTGAATAGCGTTGACTTGCCAGCGTTAGGCGCACCTGCGATGACGAAGCGCGGCAGCCTGCCTGAGGCTCTTACTGGCAGTGAGGATAGCTCCTTAGCCTCGTGCAGCCTCTGTTCGATCTGATTGAACAACACCTCGCGATATTGATGCTCAATCTCCTCATCAGCGAAGTCAAGTTCGGCCTCTATGCGGAATAGTATCTCGATTAGGCCCTTGCGGAGTTTAAGAAGAGGCTCGGTCATGCGGCCGGTTAAAACGGCAAGTGCACCCCTCCTTGCCGCCTCATCTGAACTGTGTATTAGGTTGACGACTGATGCGGCTTGCGATAGGTCAAGTCTGCCGTTTTCAAACGCGCGCCTTGTGAATTCACCAGCCTTTGCGATTCGGCAACCACGCTTGATTAGCTCATTGAGCACAAGATTAACGATAACCGGTGAGCCCGGCATGTGCAGCTCAACACAGTCCTCACCCGTGTAAGAACGGGGAGCGTGATAGACCGTCGCGGTGCAATTTGGCAGACAGAAATCGTGCAGATGAAGTGAGACCGGAAGGGCGGACAGGTGCTGCAATAGCTCGACCTGCACACCCGTAATATCACCGCAGACCTTTAGAGCATTTTGGCCGCTTATGCGCACGATCGCGCGAATGGAGTTACCCCACGGCGTCGAAAGCGCGCATATAGTCGAGGTCCCAGTCAGAAAGTCCCCTTGCGGGAACAGCATTACGGTTTCCTTTGCCTTGCCTTGGCGTTTGCCTTCAGATTATTCAAGATAGTGTCGAGCGTGATTTTGTCGAAGTTCATCTTGCCTGATTCCTCCTGCTTCTTAAGGTCGCGTTTGATCCACAAAGTTTCGCCGATATAGACGAGGTTGCGGACGAACCAATAGAGCACAAGGCCCGAAGGCAGGCTGTAGAACAGGAAGAAGAACACAAGCGGCATAAACTGCATTATGCGATAAGTCATCATCTGATTCGGATCAGATGGCTTTGGAGTGGTAGATTGCTGCACAAACCATACCGCTGTCATTAAAAACGGCAGGATGTTAATCGTGTCGCCTAACAGCGGTAGCACCGTACCGAGCGGCAGGCGTTCGGGGCCGGAAAGGTCGGTTACCCACAGGAAGGGCGCATGCCTAAGCTCGATGCACGAGTAGAATGCCGAATACAACGCGAAAAATATAGGCAGTTGTAGAAGAAGTGGCAGACATCCACCAAGAGGATTTACACCCGTGTGCTGATAGATTGCCATTGTAACTTCGCCCAACTTCTTCTGGTCCTTCTTAAACCGGCTTTGCGCTTCCTTAATAAGCGGTTGCAGCTTCTGCATCTTCATCATCGAAGTGTACTGCTTGCGCGTCAACGGGTGCATCAGTATCTGTATGATTATCGTGAGTATGATAATCGCAACTCCGTAGTTGCCGACAAGAAACACTATCACATCAAGCATGTTGAGGATCAGGCGCGCCACAAGGCCGAAGAAACCGAGCTTTACGACCTTTGAATACTCTAAGTCCTCGTACTTATTCAGTATCTTCAACAGCTTGGGTGTGGGAAGTATCGAGTATGTATGCGTCTTGTTTTCGCCCGCGGCAAGTTTCAGAGTGTCAACGACCACACCTGATTCGATGTTCGCCATATCAGCCTTAAAAGTCGGCACAAGCCTTGCCAAAGATGGTTGCGGGTCGAATCTGCGCGCGAACGAGCCGAGCAACTGAACTTCGGGATTGGGGTTTAGAAACACTGAGAAGAAGTGGCTGGATACGGCGACCCAATCAACCGTAAGAGTTTCGATGTTGCGAACATATTGAATCGAACCATCTTCAGGCAGTTTGGCGATGGGAAACTCTTTAAGGACATGATAGCCCTTTGGGTCAATGTTACCAATGTTAAACTCGAGCGTTTGCCGCAAATCCTCTATGCCCTCTGGCACGATTCCCGCAGCGCCGACAAGAAGGTAGTTAATGCTGGCTTCTTGCTCGCCCTCGTTTGTGATCTCGACCTCAAGGTTTATCTCGTAGCTCGTCGGCGATAGTGTGAAAATCTTGCGAATTCTAAGGTCTCCACGCTTGCCGGTGAATATCGCTCGTGTGGGGTCGGTCGGATCGGTCTCCAGTTCATAGACTGTGCCGTCCTCCTCAAGCTGCGTAAAATCTTCAGGATTCGATGTGTTATTGAAAAGCAATCTGAACGAAGTGCGTGCCTCGCGCAGCCGTGCAAGAATCTGCATCTGCTTCTTTTCGCGTGCGTCGGGAGCCTTGAAATCGCGATAGCCCTCTTTCACTCTATCGGGTGGCGGTGGAAGCAAGATCGCGCTGTCAATCGAAGCACCCCATGTGGTGTATGTTACCGATAGCAGGTCGGATGACGCGGTCTGCCGTTCTGGTTCCTTTGCGGGAGTAGGCGCAGGTGTGGGAGTCGGCTTTGGTGTAGGAGAGGCACTTGGCTGTGGTGTGTCTGATGGAGCAGGGGAATCGGTTGGCTGAATGTCAACAGCCCCCGGTGAGGCAGAAGCCGATACAGACGGCAATGCAGAAGGCGAGGGCAACGGCTTGCTCGTCTTTTGCAGAATAAACGGCACTAAGAATACATAATAGACCATCACAGCAAGCAAGACAGCGGCAATGGTCAGAAACTTCTTTGGATTTTGCATTAGTCTTCCTCAGGGAACAGGATCATCGCCACCCGCGCAAAACGGGTTGCACCGCATCACTCTCGTTACGGCAAGAAAGTATCCGTAAAATACGCCATGCCTAAGCACTGCGCTTGCTCCGTATCGAGAGCAAGTCGGGTTGAATCTACAGTATTTGCCTACAAGCGGTGATAACGATGTCTGATAGACGAATATCGGCCATATTGCGGCGATTCGGATCACAAACAAGGTTCCGCGCAGCAATTTGAGCATGGGTCACCGTTTATGCAACTTCGATATCAACCTAATTCTGCAGGCCGAAGGCATCAACCGTTTCGTTAGTTCTCTCGTTCACGATACCGTTTTAAGATGGCGTTCAGGTCTTCCATAATGTCGTTCATCTTCACATCGTCCGGCATATTCTTCGGCAGCAGAACTATGTTCAAGGCAAACGGGAAAAACGGTCGAGCCTTGCGAAACGACTCGCGCATCAACCTCTTGATGCGGTTTCGTCGCACAGCGCAACCCCATTTTTTCGAAACGACAGTGCCGAGTCTCGAATCCTCTCCACCTTTGCACACAAAGGCGATAACAAATCTGCCGACGATTCTGCGCCCTTGTTCAAACGACAAGTCGTATTCGCGGCGTTTGCGAATTCGTCTCGACTTCGGATAGGTTTCGTCCATCTTGTTTTCGCGATTATAGTTTATGAGCGCTTTGCGGCAATTAAAAGCCAGCAAGCTGCATCTGCTTCGCGGGTGTACGCTAAGGCGCAAAATCTGTGTCGTTGAACATTGTGCCGTAACGGATACAATTACCGCAATGCAATATTCGGTCGCGAGCTTTTCGTTTGCGCTTCAATAGTGTATTATATCGAAAACGGAGGCACGATGAATCACGCAGCCAAAATACTCATCGTCTTGACACTTACTGGCCTTGTTGGCCTCAGCCTTGCGTGCAGCGGTGGAAGCAGGGGCGGCGACGCTGCTCTCGCATTCCGCACTATTAAATCCGCTATTGTCGCTACAATAGGGCAGTCTGTCATTGTTGACGCGGTGTTTTCTAACATTCCATCCGCCTCAGCATGGCGGTTGTTTGTTGACGATAACGAGGATGAGACTGACGGCTTTACAGAGATCGCAACGGGGACTAACGGCCCGATTTACAGGCTGTGGGATACCACCGGTTTCGCGGTCGGCACATATTACATTGGTGCGATCGTTAATGTCCGAGGCACAGATACAACCTTCTATGCAGCCGGTTCAGTCGAGCTTAACGACCTTGCTCTGCCTGAAGTGACCATTCTTGCACCGACCGCGTACGCAGTTTACACGATTGGCGAGACGGTACCAATTTCCGCCACGGTTTCGAACTGGACCAACTTCCGGTGGGAGCTATTGGGCGCGCCAGACAAAGATCCTGCCCTGAAATCAATTGCAATTGGTTCTTTCAATTACATCGCCACGCTGAACTTCAACTGGCAGACCGCCAACCAGAAACCTGCCTCGTTTTACATTGGTGCTATCGCTCGCAAGGGAGAGGTGATATCATACGCGTTCACCGAATTTCTGATCACACTCACCTTACATAATGTGTGGGTTCCCATGACAGTTACAAACGCGCCTGAGTCGCGTTATGACCACAAAGCCGTATGGACCGGCAGCGAGATGATTGTATGGGGTGGTCGTTCGCAGACAGCGCAACTTCTAACCGGCGGCGTTTATAATCCTTTCCTTGATGAATGGCGACCGACTTCCACCACCAACGCCCCCGAGCAGCGCATTGACTTCACCGCGACTTGGTGCGGCGACCGTATGATAGTCTGGGGTGGGTATGGTTCCGGCGAATATCTGCGTAGCGGTGCCGAGTACTTCCCCGCAACCGATACATGGGTCGCGATGGACCTGACTGGCGCGCCCCCCGCAAGAAGGCTCCACACCGCATTGTGGACAGGAATGCGCCTGTTGATTTGGGGTGGGGAAGGTGCATCGGGCAACCTCAGCGACGGCTGGTATTATAACCCTGACGCAAGGACCTGGACCCAAATCTCCAACACCAACGCCCCAACACCTCGGTACGAGCATTCCGCAGTGTGGACCGGTGCAGGTATGGTCGTGTGGGGCGGTAAGGACCTTGGCGCACTGCGCACTGGTGGATACTGGGACTGGACGACTGATACTTGGACGACGGTAACAATGACGAATGCACCGTCTTCGCGCACCGACCATTACGCGGGTTACCTGCCAGCATACGGAATGATAGTATGGGGCGGGCGGGATGACTTCAACTCGCTTAGCGACGGCGCGATCTACAATCCCGCCACAGACACATGGGTGCTCATTCCCTATACCAATGACGCACCTGCCCCCTTTGACAAGGACGCTGTACTGCTTGCTGGCACAAAGATCTTCGTCTGGGGCGGTTTCAACATAGCTTACAGCGGTGTTGGCAAGTTATACGACCTTAACACGCAGACATGGCAGCCTATCACTACTGCTGATGCCCCCACTCCACGCAGCAACATGTCCGCACTGTGGACGGGTAGCGTTGTGCTAATATTCGGTGGAAAGGGGATGATTGGGCTTGAACACACTGGGGCTTTCTTCTTCCCATAGAGCGGCAACTTGGAGAGGTCTAATGCAATCAGGTTCTGCGCTTACGCGTGACGATATTATATATTTGCTCAATTACTGCGATCAAGATGAGCTTTTTGCGCATGCCGATGCTGTTCGGCGCAAGGTTACTGGCGATGTGCTGCAGGTGCGCGGCATAATTGAGCTATCGAACTACTGCCGTTGCGACTGCAAATACTGTGGCCTTCGTGCAAGCAATTCGAGCCTTTCCCGTTATCGTATCCCCGACGATATCATAATTGACACAGCACGGCGCGCTTATGCCGCTGGGTTTAAGACAATCGTTCTTCAATCGGGCGAGGATCCCCATTTCAGCGGAAGTCGTGTTGCGGATATAGTAAGTGCAATTAAGGAAACAGGCGCTGCGATAACACTTTCGCTTGGTGAATGGCCGCGCGAGGACTATGAGCTTTGGTATCGTGCTGGCGCAGACCGATACCTTCTTAAGCACGAGACCGCAAACCCAAAGCTGTTTGCAGAGCTTCGCCCCGGTCTTACGCTCGAAAATCGTATGAAATGCCTCCGCGATCTGCGCGAGATTGGATTTCAAGTCGGCTCTGGCGCGATGGTTGGCGTGCCCGGCCAGACTGTGGAAGACCTTGCGGATGACCTGTTGTTCTGCCGCGAGCTTGAGGTTGACATGGCCGGTTTCGGGCCGTTCATAAGCCATCCTGATACGCCACTTGCGCATACACCCGCTGGTTCTATCGAGTTATCTAAGCGCGTTGTCGCAACTGCAAGGATCGTGCTGCGGGAGACGCACCTGCCCGCAACGACCTCGCTCGCTGTGCTGGATGCCGAGGCGCGCGTTGACCTATATCATTGCGGCGCGAATGTGATAATGCCCGATGTTACACCCGCTCCATACCGTTATTCATACACAATTTATCCGGGGAAGGGCGCTGGTGACGATTCCATTCCTCAGGCAATGGCGACTGCAAAGGCCGTTGCTGACAGGCTTGGCTGGCAAATCGCCGCAGACGCAGGGCATTCTTTAAAGCCCCGTTTTTCAAATTGACAGTATTTTGCATCACAGATTCTGCCGAATTTTCGATTAGTATTGACAAATTGCCTCCGCCTCTCAACTTGCACAGAATGGCTTTCTGACGCCATATCTGGCGGTCATTCTGTCGTGCGATATCTGCGTTTTGCGTCGAAGTTGTGAAATTTGTCACGACTGAACATTTTTTCGTTGCATTCTTCTTCCCATGTGCAAAATAGAGTGAACTCCATTTTTAACAGACGAGGTCAGAATGGAAGAGACGCGCGCTGGTATGTGGACTTGGCTCTTTCAGCGGATCACGGCTATTTACATAGTCTTCGCGCTGGCGGTCCATTTCTTCGTTCACCACTTCACTTTCAAATCCGCAGAGCTTACAGCAAACGCCGTCGAAGGCGGTAGATTCTATTCTGCCGATGCGGTTGCAGGCAGGCTGTCGGAGTTCGGGTGGGGCTGGGGTATTTTCTACATGCTGTTCTTGTTTTGCTGCGCCTACCACGGCTTCTTCGGTGTTCTAAAGGTAATTGAAGACCATGTATCCAACAAGAGGGCGGTTGCCGTGCTAAACGGCTTGGCATGGATCTGCGTTGCCGCAACCATGGCGGCAGGCATCATCGTCTATCGCATACTTGTTGACAAGCCGATGTTCAAGGTCGCACTGTTAGGAGGTATGTAATGATCGCAGCAATGAACACATGGATACGCGAAACACAGCTCAATTTCCGCTTCGAGATGATCTCGTTCCTTGCGCACAGAGTAACTGGCCTTGGCCTTGTGCTCTATGTCGTGATTCACATCTTCTCTTTGGGAACGCGAATGATCAGCCCAGAGGCGTTCAATAACACCATGAAATCTTACGATACCACTCTGTTCCACTTCGCCGAGTGGGGTCTGTTCATGGCCTGCGTCTTCCACGCAGTCAACGGCTTGCGCATTATCTTTGTTGATTTCTTCCCGCTCACGCGCCAGCAGAAGGAGATGACCTTCTGGGTGTTCGGCCTGACCGCCGTGCTTGGCGCTTTTTCCGCATTGTTCTTCTTCGAATCTGTTCGCAATGCCGTCTCGGCCATCCCGATGTTCTAACAAGGAGCGATGCGTGAAATACCATCAAGTCGTCGTTGTCGGAGCCGGTCTTGCCGGTCTTCGAGCTGCTATCGAATGCAATACTTACAACATTAAGGTTGCGGTAATTTCTAAGGTGCATCCGCTTCGTTCCCACTCCCTCGCCGCACAGGGCGGTGTCAACGCGAGTCTTGGCAACAACCTTCGCGGCGAAAACGATTCTTGGGAAAAACACGCCTTTGATACGGTAAAAGGTTCTGACTACCTTGCCGATCAAGACGCTGTGTGTCGTTTTACTAAAGAGGCCCCCGAGCGAATATATGAGATGGACCACTGGGGCTGCCCCTTCACCCGCAACGACCGCGGCCTTATCGCTCAACGCCCGTTTGGCGGTGCTGGTTTCCCCCGCACATGCTACGCCGCCGACAAGACTGGGCATGTCATGCTGCATTCGCTTTACGAAAAGGCCGTGCAGTACGAGCTTAACTCAGAACGCCAGGAGTTCGTCTTCTACGACGAGTATTTTGTGACTGGCCTGTTGATAGAGGATGGCAAGTGCCACGGCGTCTCGGTGATGAACATGACGACTGGCGAGATGGATGTCATGCGCGCTGATGCCGTCATAGTCGCAACCGGCGGTGCCGGCAGAATGTACGCAAATACGACCAACGCGCTCATCAGCACCGGTCTGGGCATGGCTATCGCTTACTGGAAGGGCGTGCCGCTAAAGGACATGGAATTCATTCAGTTCCACCCCACGACCCTTTTCGGCACAAACATACTTATGACCGAGGGTTGCCGAGGTGAGGGCGGTTACTTGCTAAATAACAAGAACGAGCGCTTCATGGCCAACTATCCCGATTCATCAAAGGCCATGGAGGTCGCCCCTCGCGACATAACATCACGCAATATAACAACCGAACTGCTTCAGGGCAGGGGATTTGGCAAAAACAACGGCGAGTATGTGCATCTCGACCTTCGCCACCTTGGAGCCGCAAAGATTCAAAAACGGCTCCCCGGCATACGCGATATCTCAATCAACTTCACCGGTGTTGACCCGATCAAAGAGCCTATTCCCGTTCAGCCCGGTATGCACTACACTATGGGCGGTATAGACACAGACGGCAACGCAGCAACGGTTATTCAAGGGCTTTATGCCGCTGGAGAGTGCGCCTGCGTCTCGGTGCACGGCGCAAACCGCCTCGGTGGCAACTCTCTGCTCGAAACCGTCGTGTTCGGCAAGATCGCTGGCGAAAGCGCGGCGCAGTACATCAACGGCGGCGGCGTGTCAGATCCTGCCAAGGCGCAGAAACTCGGCGATGCTGATTTTGCCTTTGTTGAGGGCATACGCAACTCAAGCGGTAACGAACTGCCCGCAACACTGCGCAACGAGCTTACGGCCACAATGCGCGATAAAGTCGGCGTGTTCCGCGAAAAGCAGGCTCTTACCGAGGCATACAACAAGGTGAAAGAGCTTCAGCAGCGGTTTAAGAATGTAAATGTGCGCTATAAGGGCAAACGCTTCAACTGGGACCTGTTGTGGACGCTCGAACTCAAGGGCAACCTCGATGTGGCTGAAGCAGTTGTGCTTGGCGCGCTTACCCGCGAGGAATCGCGTGGTTCACACTTCCGCACTGACTTCAAGACCCGCAACGATGACCAGTGGCTCAAGCACTCGATGTACACCTTTTCGCCCGATGCCGCCAAGATGTCATACAAGGAAGTCACTCTTGGCAAGTGGACGCCCAAGGAACGCAAATACTAACGGGAGCCGAAATGCCAAACGTAAAATTCAGCATTTTCCGTTTTGATCCCGACAAAGACACCGCCCCATATTTTCAAGATTACGATGTGCCGTGCGAGAAGGGCTTGACTGTCCTCTCGGCTCTGCTGTACATCCAAGACTTTCTTGACGGCTCGCTTGCCTTTCGATTCTCCTGCCGCGCGGGAATATGCGGAAGCTGTGCGATGCACATCAACGGCTCGTACCGCCTCGCGTGTGAGACGCAGGTGTTGCACCTCAAGGCGCCGATTAAGATCCGCCCGCTGTCGAACATGCCAGTGCTGAAGGACTTGATCGTTGATATGGGCGATTTTTGGAAAAAGTATCGCTACATTCAGCCCTTCCTGCAACCAGGCACGCAGCTTCCCGAAAAAGAGCTGCCGCAGACAGCCGATGAGCGCGAGCGTCTGACCAACACGATTGACTGCATTCTGTGTGGCGCGTGCACTGCATCCTGCACAATGACAGGCACAAACCCGGCCTACCTCGGCCCAGCCGCGCTATTAAAGGCGTGGCGCTTTGTCGCCGACTCGCGCGATAGAGCCTATGAGCAGAGGTTGCAGCTTGTTGACGGTCTCGACGGTGTCTGGCGCTGCCACACTATCTTTAACTGCCAGACTGCCTGCCCCAAAGACCTCGACCCAACGGGCGCAATAGGTCATCTCAAGCGCGAGATCATCAAGGCTCGCATGTTCGGCAAGAACTCAATGTAATGTAAACTTACATCTTCAGATGCAATACAGGGCACCTTCGGGTGCCCTTTTCGATTAACCGCTTAAGCAATACAAGGATGATTTCGTAGGGGCAAACCGCGCATTAGCCCACGCACATAAGCAGATAGTCTGCTGATTGCAGACCGACTATGGCCGTGCAAATCCACTCATATCTTTCTTGACATTTCTCCCATGTTCTCTACTTTCCGCCGTCAAGGGCGATGGTCGGTGTTTTGCGCACATACACTTAACAACACTCGAAGAGCATTTTGGGGTGTGCAACCGAATCTTTCACCTGCGCAAGCGCAGGTTCCATAGCTTATGCGGTTGTTTCTATGGATTTATCTACTTCTGCAAGGCTCGTTGAGAGCGGTATTGCAGAAAGGGCAGGGGTATTAGTAATACGAAGACAGCCCAAATGCGAGGGCAGAATTGGTGGGTTAGTCAGTTTGTTGAGCCGCCAGCAGAGAAATTTGCGAAAAATCGAACTTTTGCGATTTCCGAGCGAATATCATTACATGAGGTCGTCGAAACAAACTCGAAAGTCCATTTGGGTCGTTGTCGTGTTGCTTGCCCATGTTGCAGTGATGACATCGGGACTTGCGGTTTTCATGTGGTTGCGGTCTCTTCCCCCATCGCTTCCCGATGGATTTGAGGACGACAGATCGTTCGATGTTGACGAGGAAAGCACTGATACCCTCCCCGCAGGTTTTAGCCATTATCCTCCACCGGGGAAGATTCCATATTCATCAAAATCCCTTCGCTATGCCATAAAAGTGCTGGAATCTCTGCATACGCGGCCCGGTCCGATCCAACTCGGCGACTGGCTCGCGTCATTCTCCGAGGATGGCCAGACCTTCGAGCAGTATCTCGCTGAAAAGACTATCCATTCCACAAAGACACGAAACAGGATCTATGTTCAACCGCTTGGAAGGTTCACAGACGAACAGGCCAGGATTGTGAAACTCGCCGCGGAATATCTGGGGGTTTACTTCAACCTTCAGACAGTGCTTCTTGCCGAAAAGGATACCGATTTCATTCCAGCAAAAGCACGCCGAAACAATTATCAAGGTGAGCAACTGCTGACCTCATACATCACCCACGAATTTCTCAGGCCGAACCTGCCGCCCGACGCAGTCTGCACGATTGCTTTCACATCATCCGATCTTTGGCCCGGAGATGGCTGGAACTTCGTCTTCGGCGAGGCATCATTGCGCGGGCGTGTGGGTGTGTGGTCGCTTTCCCGGTTCGGCGATCCTGCCGAAAGCGATGAATCCTTTCACAAATGCCTGACGCGCACACTAAAGGTGGCGACACATGAGACTGGGCATCTGTTCACAATCGAGCACTGCATTGCCTGGAACTGCAACATGCGCGGCTGCAATAGCCTCTACGAATCCGACCGCTATCCGATGTGGTTGTGTCCCGAATGCATGGCAAAGGTGTGCTATTCGACTCGGTCGGATCCCGTCAATCGGTATCTTCGGCTTGCAGAGTTCTGTGCTCGAATAGGGCTCAAGGAAGAGGTTATGATGTTCGAGCGTTCGGCGGATGCGCTTGTTGAGGCAGGATATCCTTGGAATCCCAATCAAAGGACGCTCGACGGTGATTAGCGATGATGAATTTTCTTCCATGTATTGCTGCACCTCGCAACGCCGACGGGTTTAGCGCCACATGGAACTTCCTCGGCTTCCGCCTCGTCCTCGCACAAGTTCAGCGGTGACTTTGTCAGCCACTTGAGCAGTAGCGAGTGCGGAGCAGAGCGTAGTACATGCGGGTAAAAGAAAGACAGCACCGCGCAAACGAAGCGGGGAGCCCGAAGCTAAGCGCATAGCGCGAAAGCGAAGTAGGAACACGAAGACGGGGGATATCTCACACTAAGACACAAAGACACAAAGGAAGACCGAGAAGAACCAATAACCAAATCAACATTAAGGCGTTAAAGGCATGGGCGTCTCGCCCGTGCTGTACTCAAAATGTGCCATCTTGACGGTTAGAATCAACGCAAACAATGAGTTAATC
>CAZNBY010000043.1:0-23655 GCA_964571525.1 uncultured Planctomycetota bacterium | reverse complement strand
CGCCTTCACTTCGTCCGAAAGCACTGCATAAGTAATACTACCACATGTTCTTAAGGAGAGGGGGACGCAATAAGTCGTTGCGCCCGTATCGGTATCACATAGCCATGTCAACCGGCTTGAATGCCGACCAAACACACAGCGCGAAGAATAGCACCATGACCACTATCAGCACAACCATGATGATGCGGTCTTTGGCTTTCTTTGACAGTTTCATTCAACACCTCTCTGTCTTGTGATGCTTGTTTATCGTTCAATCATAGAATTCTACCACTTTTTTACTGTTGATGCAAACAAGCACCGCTGAAAAGAAAAGGGCGGCTTGCGCCGCCCTGACCGGGGGAAAGAAGCGCCCGTCGGCGTTTCTTAATTTATTAACATGTAAGTCATCTCGCGCGCTCGTTTGCCAAGCGCTGTGCCGAACAGGCTATTGGCGTCTTCCGCGCTAAAGCCCATTAGATCGCGCGTCATCTCGGCGGTAAGCTCCTTGCCAAATCCCTTTATAAGCCCCTTATCGGCAATGTGTCGCCACGACAGCCAGTAGATGAAATCAGGCTTGCTGAAGCTCGGTTTCTCGCGTGCTTCCATTGCGAGATTCAACCTTGCCTCAATATTCTCCATTGACACATTCACGCCGAAACGACCGTTAAGACCTACCGCGATCGGCAACTGGTGTACCCATGCCCTTATCTCGACTATGCTCTTGCCATAGGGCAGGGCATCGAAATTCTTGTTAAGCAGAGCCTTACATATTGCGGGGAAGGGCGCACTGTATGCGTCAGGGGGTGTGAAACCAGCATCGAAAAACCGTGCCGAGAACCACACCACCGCCAATTTGTAATCGGTTGTCGCATCCTTCAGCGCAGCGGTTGTGTCAATCTTGCCCAAGACGGTCTGCATGGCGGCCGCGATCTCCACTAAATCAGTGCGGCTCGCTTTGCCGAGTTGTATTGCGTAAGACGCGAGAAGCTGCTCTAAAAGGTCGTTGCTTATCTTGCCGTCTTGCGTGCGAAGCGCAAGATAGGTGAGGCTCTTTGCGCACAGCGCTTTGGCCGCGTCGTTAAGGTTAGGTTTAGAAAGCAAACCGATTGAGAAGATCGAATGCGCGATAATCTGGTTGGGCAGAACATTGCCCTCGTAATCGAGCAGCTCGTCCGCGTCGTTCATCCAGACGGGCGGTGCAACCTTCTTCTCTAAAGATTCCATTTTCTCTGGCATATCCTGCATCTTGCTCTTGTCATTTGGCATTGCTGCGGGGTCAGGGGCAGGTTGTGAAGGTGGAGACGGTGCTGCCGCGGGACGACCCCCACCAGACTTTGAATCAAGCTTCTTGGCGCGTGATGCCACTCGTCCGCCCCTTCCGCTTTCGTTTTCTTCTTCAATCTCATCAAGGTCGTCCTGTGCAAGCTGTGCCTGTTCTGTGTCCGAAAGCTCGGAAAGCACAAGGCTTGTGTGGGGAGTGGTGATCAGATACTTGCGCGAAAGCGTTATAATCTCGTTCTTGCGAACTGGTGCGACGCCGAAGATTGATTCGTCATCAAGCAACGCCCCAATGCGCCTTATGCCCCATGCCTGATCAAGGAACGGGCAGTCAATACGGTTGCCAATCGTTGATACATCAACGCCGCGCGCCCACTGACCGGCGGAGGTGTCTGCCGATGCCGTAATCACGGTCTTTGCTTCGTTGTCCAGTCTGCCGTACACGATTAACGGTTCGCCGCCGTAGAGAAGCGAAAGCCTCTGCGGATAGCGTTGATACCCTATCCTATCCTGCGTCGCTACATTGAGCTTAAAGCCCGTTACGCGCGCAAGCTGGTCGCGTATGTACTCCACGCCGCGGGGGATGTCTTCGCCCTTGATTATCTGGTAGTACGCCGCGCCGCTGTAACGAGCCAGTGACCTAAGCAGCGGTTCGTTAAGGTCTTTGCCTATTGCGAACACAAAGATGGGCACATTGAACTTGCATGCCGCGTCAACACGGGCGATGAACTCTGGCGCGGGCGTCGTGCCGTGTCCGTCGGTGAGCAGTACCACCGATGCAGAGCGCGTGTTGTCGAGCGAAAGCTGTGAAATCGCGTTCAGCGTGGGCGCGAGGAAGTGTGTGCCGCCCACTGCACGGTATCTGCCGATGAATTCTGCCGCCGCCTTCTTGCCAGCTTCATCCGCAGCAAAGGGAAGGGGGGATACATACGCGCATTCAAGGTCAAATATAAACACATTGAAAAGGTCTATCGGGCGCAGCTTTTCGATGAACTGAAGCAGAGCCTCACATGCCATGCCGAACCTATTGTCGTCCTGCATCGAACCCGACTTGTCGAGTATAAAGATTAACGACCGCCCAAAGTCCTCGGTGGGGGCGTCGGGTGGCATGCCGAAAAGACAAAAATACGGGTCCTCGGTGCCGTCATCCTTCATCATCAGGTGCATCTCTCCCGGGCGTAGGTCGAGCATATACTCCATGTGAAAATCGCGCTTGATAAGGTAGATGTCTTCAACCGAGAACTGCGCAGTCTTGCCCGTTACGCCACCGACCAGCGTGTGATGCTCGCAGCTTACCGATTTGATCTCGGCAGTGCAGTTGAAGTTTATATTAAGCGAGTAGTTTGCGGGGGCGGGCATCTCGTTGTTGAACTTTGCCAGCCCAAACCAGTACTGAAACGCGCCCTTCGCAAACGCGGCCTCTTCGATGTAAGACACCGAAAACACTATCTCAGAATATGCCTTTACAAGCGAAAGCTCGACATGCAGCACGCCGTCGTTCTCCTCGGCCAATGCCGCTGACTTGCCCTGTGCGCGCGATTCGTCAACAATCTTGCGCGCGGCCTTCTTCGTCTCGATGCGGCCAACAAACCGCTTGCCGTCAATTATTGCTTCAAGGCTCGACGCATGGGCGCCCTTGGGCAGATTGAGGTCGAAATTGCATGGCAGGTCCTTTTCGCCGTCGTTATAGACGACCTGCGATACATTCGTGCGTATCAGATGGTTGAACACCTCAACGCTTACCGATTGTGTGCGTACAACAAACGGATTCGCGTCGCCCTGTGTGGTGATGACGGGCAGGGCGTTCGATACAAGTGCGATAGAGGCGAATAACAGTGTAAGTGCGGTGCATATTAGGGTTCTTCGCATTGCTCCTCCAGTTTACGGGGCACTGAACTAATGACGAAAGCACCCCGCCCCATGTCACAAAACAATCCGTTTTATTCGAAATCGGGCATCAGCGCGAACTCGGCGTGGTCTATCTTCGCCCTAAAGAACTCACCCTTCGATTCGAACTCGTCTGTGCCGAAGTGCCATCCCGCCCGTATCTGCGACGGGATTCTAAACGCCGAAAACTGCTCCATGCGCTCGATTATCGCCCCGAACCGGTGGTATCCATACTCCTCCTCACCCGGAGCCTTGCCCCAACGCATTAGCTCTGCTTCCTCAAGCTTGCCCTTGGGGTCAACCTTAAGGTTAAGCGCGGTCTTGACCTCGTACAGCGAAAACTCGGCACGAGCCTTACCGTCCTCCGTCTCGCTCCATCTTACATTTTCGGTAAAAAGGGCAGGGGGCAGCCAGATAAGCTCGGCGGCCATGCGCCCGTTTGCCGAGCGGCTCACATCGTGCCCGTCCGCCACCATGATGGGCAGCAGACCCATAAGCCGCCATTTCATCTCGCCGTATTTGTACTGCAGCCTGTCGTAGCCCGAAATAGTCATGCCGAACACGCGCACGCTTGCGCACCAAATCATGCCGAAGCTGGGGCGAATCACCTGCTCGGCCTCAAACTGCAACCAGCCGTTGAGCTTTATCTCGCCGTGCATTCGCAGCTTCACCGCGGCGACCCTCGGTGCGTTCTTTGCGATTGCGTATGCGTTATACCGCCTTGCCGCGCTTGGCAGTGCATCGCGATTTATAATCGCCGGTGGAGGCGCATTCTCCTCCGCCAGCCAGAAGTCATTCAGCATCTTCTCTCTGCCCATTGGGTAGCCCCCTGTTGCGAAAATCGAGTTGGTTTGCGGGCGCATGCAACGCCGCCCGCCCTGCTTGAAGTGAATTGTATCGCCGTGCATGTAGATGGCAAGAGAGGGGGGGATGCTGTGTGTTACGAAATTTTGAAATCGTGCTTGCATCGGCTGCGAAAGTGCGATAATAGTGGATAACCGGGTGGTGAAAACACCGAATAATATTGACGATGCACCAGTTTATCACTACCGAGCTTGTTATAGTATCAAGGAGCAATGATGCCTCATATCTTCGACAACATTAGTAATCAGCTATTGCCAGCGCTTTCTGACGCGATGCGGCTTGCACATAGATCTGATTTCTGTGTTGGCTATTTTAACCTTCGCGGTTGGCGGCTTGTTGATTCGCTTGTTGATCTGTGGAAGGGCGGCGACGACAATTGTTGTCGCCTTCTTGTCGGTATGCATAGAACGCCACCTGACATATTGCGCTCACACCTACGAGTAGCGGGCAGTGAGGATGAGATTGATCAATCAATGGCTCACGCTCTAAGGCGCAAGATGGCTCAGGAGTTCAAAGACCAATTGACTATTGGCATTCCCACAGAAGAGGACGAAATCGGTCTTCGCAAATTAGCAGAGCAAATCAAGGCAAAGAAGCTCATTGTAAAGCTCTTCCTGCTCTATCCTCTCCACGCAAAGCTATACTTGTTGTACAGAAATGATCCAATAAACCCCAAAATCGGATACCTTGGTAGTAGCAATCTCACACTACCCGGTCTTTCAAAGCAAGGTGAGTTAAATGTTGATATTCTTGATCACGATGCATGCAACAAATTAGAAAATTGGTTTAACGACCGTTGGAATGAACTCTTTTGCCTAGATATTTCTCAAGAGCTTGTTGAAATAATTAATAATAGTTGGGCGAGGCCCGATTTAATTCCACCATATCATATCTATATTAAGATTGCCTATCATCTCTCTCGCGAAGCGCGAGCAGGTCTGACAGAGTTTCGTATTCCAAATGACTTCGGAAATATGCTCTTTGATTTTCAAAAAGCAGCCGTTCAGATCGCTGCGCACCATTTGAACAAAAGGCGAGGAGTCATCATTGGTGATGTGGTTGGCCTTGGTAAAACACTTATGGCTACCGCCTTGGCTCGAATATTCGAAGATGATCATGGATACGAGACACTCATTATATGCCCTAAGAACCTTGTCAGAATGTGGGAGGACTACCGCCTTCACTACAAGTTGAGAGCCAAGGTTATGTCAATCACTAAGGTGATAGGCGAGCTTAAGAATCTTCGCCGATTTCGGCTTGTGCTGATAGATGAAAGTCACAACCTAAGAAACCGAGGAGGCAAACGCTATAAGGCAATCGCTGATTATCTTGATAGAAACGAGAGTTGTGTGATTCTCCTTTCCGCAACGCCTTACAACAAGTCATACATTGACCTTTCTAACCAGATTAGGCTCTTTATTGACGAACATGCAGACATAGGAATACGGCCAGAGAAACTGCTTAGAAAGATCGGTGAGACCGAGTTTCTAAGAAAGCACCAGTGCCCCATAAGGTCTTTGGCGGCATTCGAAAAAAGCGTATATGCGGATGACTGGCGTGATTTGATGAGGCTCTATCTCGTTCGAAGAACGCGAAGCTTTATTAAGGAAAACTACGCGAAGCATGACGCTGAACAAAACCCCAAATACCTCGAATTCGCCGACGGAACGCGATCGTATTTCCCAACGAGAATTCCAAAGACCGTGAAATTCAGGATAAACGAAAGAGACCCGAACGACCGATACGCGCAGCTATACGCCGATGATGTGCTTTTTGCTGTTAACAGCCTTATGCTTCCAAGGTATGGTTTAGGCAACTATCAAATGCCGTCACACCTTAACCCACCCACAAAAGAAGAAGCAAAAATTCTGGCCGACCTATCCCGAGCTGGTTCAAGACTTAAAGGTTTCTGCCGAACAAACTTGTTCAAGCGGTTGGAAAGCAGCGGGCACGCATTCTTGATGTCTGTCGAGCGCCATATCCTGCGCAACTTCGTGTTTCTTCACGCGATCGAAAAAGGGTTGCCATTGCCTATTGGCACTAAGGATGTGATTCCACCTGACTATTGGGAAAGCGATATGGATATCGAGGAGTTCGATTTAGATGATGAACAAGACGACTTGAATAACCCCGAGCTCACTGCTGACAATGGGATTCTATCGAATGAGGAGCAGCTTCGTCAAGGGGCAGCAAAGGTTTATTCTTATTACATTAAGAAAAAGCAAAGCAGTTTCAAATGGCTTAAGCCAGCATTCTTCAGTGAGGATCTTGCATCTGATCTCAAAAAAGACTCTGAGACCCTTCTGAATGTGCTAAAGAGCGCTGGTAACTGGGCGCCTGAGTACGATGAGAAGCTCAAATCATTGTTGTCTCTTGTGAAGGTGAAGCACCCTAATGACAAAATCCTCGTATTCTCTCAGTTTGCTGATACTGTACATTATCTTACTTCTCAATTGAAGTCGCACGGTATTGACTCGATTGAAGGTGTTACCGGACATTCTATTGACCCAACTGAAATCGCATATAGATTCAGCCCTATCAGCAACGAGATGGCAGGCAAGTCTGCAATAGAAAAACCGCTTAGAGTGGTGATAGCAACAGATGTGCTAAGCGAGGGTCAGAACCTGCAGGATTGCTTTATTATTGTCAACTTTGACTTACCTTGGGCAATTATTCGTCTTGTGCAAAGGGCTGGTCGTGTTGACCGTATCGGGCAGAAGTCAGACAAGATCCTCTGCTATTCTTTTCTGCCTGCAGATGGTGTGGAGCGCATTATTAGCCTACGGTTGAGAATGAGTCAACGGCTCAAAGAAAACGCCGAGGTAGTCGGTACAGACGAAACCTTCTTTGAAGATCAAGACAATGCTCAGAGCATTCGCGATTTGTTCACCGAGAAGGCAGGTATCTTCGATGGCGATGATGATAGTGATGTTGATCTCTCGTCTTACGCTTATCAAATCTGGAAGAATGCTATAGACAAGAATCCCGAACTGGAAAAGACTGTACAGAACCTGCCCAATGTCGTCTATTCTACCCGACCTTATGAGCCAACCGCAGATCAACCGGAAGGTGCGCTGGTTTATGTTCGCACCGCCGATGATAATGACGCTCTTGCATGGGTTGGCATTGATGAGAGAAGCGTTACAGAGTCGCAATTTGAGATACTCAAGATTGCTGAATGTGACCCAGATACCCCAGCTATACAAAAGCACAAAAAACATCACGAGATCGTTGCTCTCGGTGTTAAGAGAATTGTCGAAACAGAGCGATCTGTTGGTGGTCAACTTGGAAGGCCATCGGGTGCCAGATTCCGCACCTATGAGAGGCTAAAGGCATTTGTAGAGGACAACAAAGGCACACTGTTTGACAATGCTGAGTTGAGAAAGGCAGTTGAGGATATCTATAAATACCCTCTTCTCCAATCAGCGACAGATACGCTAAACAGGCAGCTTAAGAGCGGCATAAGCGATGTCTCGCTTGCTGAATTAGTGGTTTCGCTTCGTTCAGACTCGCGGCTTTGTCGCATAACAGACGAGACGAAGTTGACTGAACCACAATTGATATGCTCACTGGGTCTTCGAAAAGACAAAGGGAAAAAGCCATGAGTATCAACCGCGAAAGAGTCCGGGAAAGCCTTAAGTCGTTCAGCTTCAACAAGCTATTCAGAGAGCAGCTTGGGTGGGATAACCACAACGCAGAACTTGAAGTTGAAGTTCAAGGCTGCACATACAAACTTACAGCCATCGCGCATAAGCGTGGTTTGGTCGCATATCTTCTTGCCTCGATTCCGGATCGCGAAACCCGCGTGAAGATTAATAGAAAGGCATTCAAATACACCCGTGAACACTTTATTGTGTACGCAGATCAGGCTTCGGGCAAGCAGGTCTGGCATTGGGGCAGGCGAGAGTTAGGTAAACCATTAGCGAATCGCGAACGCTATTACGACATCAAGCAATCAGGTGAACCTCTTATTCAGAGTCTTGAACAGATCGCTGTAGGTATTGATGAGGAAGAAAAGTTCACGCTTACAGACATGACAGGTCGCGTTCGTGCCGCATTTGATTCCGAAAAGGTGACCAAGAAATTTTACGACCGCTTTAAAGTGGAACACTTGGCATTATGTGGCATGATTTCAGGCATCCATGATGCTGCTGATAGGGAATGGTACACATCGCTGATGCTCAATCGTCTGATGTTCATCTACTTCATACAAAAAAAGGGCTTTCTCGACGGCGATACCGATTACCTCCGCAATCGTCTTGAGATGGTTAGAAGCATAATAGGAAAAGGTAAGTATCAGTCTTTTTATCGCTATTTTCTGCTGCGCTTGTTTCACGACGGTCTTGGCAAATCGCCTGATGAACGCCAATTCAACCCCACTATGGAGAGGTTGATCGGCAAAGTGCCATTCCTCAACGGCGGCTACTTCGAGATACACCAAATTGAGGAAAAAGAGCCAGACATTGACATACCAGATGAAGCATTTGAGCGCATCTTCAGATTCTTTGATGAATATAGCTGGCACCTTGATGACCGCCCTTTGCGAAACGACAAAGAGATAAACCCCGATGTTATAGGCTATGTATTTGAGAAGTACATAAACAGAAAGCAGATGGGGGCATACTACACCAAGGAAGACATAACCGAGTACATATCTAAAAACACTATCATCCCGTACATATTCGATGCCGCGAAGAAAAAATGTGAAATCGCATTTGAGAAAGACAGCGCATTATGGCGGCTTTTGCGCGATGATCCTGACCGATATATCTACGAATCAGTTCGAAATGGTGTTATTGATAAAACTGGGAATATTATACCCATGCCCAGCGAAATTGAAGAGGGAATTAACGATGTCAGCAAGCGTGGCAACTGGAACCGTTCTGCTTCTGACCCATACGGTTTACCAACAGAGACTTGGCGCGAATATGTAGCCCGTCGCCAGCGCTGCATAGATACGCGTGAGAAACTGCGCAACGGTGAAGTCCATCAAATCAATGACCTGATAACCCTCAATCTCGATATCTGGCAGTTTGCACGCGATGCCATAGTCAATGCCGAAGGGCCAGAGCTTCTGCGCGCATTCTGGAAAGCGATAAACAGCATCTCGATACTCGATCCAACATGCGGATCAGGCGCTTTTCTTTATGCCGCCCTTAGAATAATGGAGACATTGTACAGCGATTGCCTTGAGCGTATGAGGCACTTCCTCGAAGACATTTCCGATAAACCGCACCATCCCCAAAAATACGACGACTTCAGCAAAACGGTTGCTCAGATTAAATCGCATCCAAGCGAGTCTTACTTCATTGTCAAGTATATCATTATCAACAATCTCTACGGCGTTGATATAATGGACGAGGCTGTTGAGATCTGCAAGCTCAGACTCTTCCTTAAGCTAATAGCCCAAGTAGAGGAAGTTGACAAAATAGAACCTCTGCCCGATGTTGATTTCAATATCCGCGCTGGCAACGCGTTAGTTGGATATTGTTATATTAAAGATATAAATAAAGTAGTAGTAGAAGACGAGTCGGGCCAGAAGCCTATTGTATTTGACAAAACTGAAGAGAAAATAAGACATATTAATGACGAAGCGATAATCATTGACAAAACATTTCAGCAATTTAAGATACAACAGGCTGAATCAGGTGGAAAAGTAATGCGGGAAGTGAAGAGAGAACTGCGAGCAAGAATTTCAGCAATAAGTATAATACTTGATGAATTCTATGCTGGGGAATATAAAATAACAAGAGAGAATTTCGACAATAACAATAATTATCACAGTGCTTATTCGCAGTGGCAATCAAGTCACAAACCTTTTCATTGGTGCATCGAGTTCTACGGCATCATGGCAGCCGGTGGTTTCAGTGTTATTATTGGCAACCCACCTTATGTTGAGTATAAAAAGGTCAAGAAGTATACTGTTAGAGGATATAAGACAGAGGAGTGTGGAAACCTATATGCTTTTATATTGGAGCGATCCCTTGACCTTCTTCACAAGCATAGTAATATCTCCATGATTATACCACTATCATCATTCTCAACGATGCGAATGAAACAGCTACAAGACCTGTACGAAAATAATGCAGAGACACTTTTTCTCAGCTACTACGAAGCTACATCCAATCCGACAATACTATTTGTTGGAGTCAAAATCCAATTAACTATTCTTATTGCAAATAAAAGCGCAGGGAAAAAGTCGCGCATCTTTGTTACAAATTATAGGCGTGCTTTTGCCGAAGAACGGCAATACATGTTTGAACTCACAACATATTGTCCTGCTGTCAAAATAAACGATCGTCTTGCTCGCATAAGCAATACGCTTGAGGATCATTTGCTCAAAAAGATATTCATGCCTAGTCAAACACTTGCTGAAATTATTGATGTCCCAAGTAGAACTACAATATGGTACAGAAACATGGGAAATTTTTTCTTTAAGCTGGCCTTTCTTAAAGAACCTATGTATGAAAAGAATGGATTTAAAGAAAAGTCTTCAACAGTTAGCGAACTTGGCGTGACAGATGAAACATATGCAAGGTTGATTGTCGCAACCATTAATAGTACGCTTTTTTATTATTACTGGGTTATTATTTCTGATTGTTATCATCTCTCAAAAGGCGTTATTGCTTCGTTCCCTCTACCTATTAATAATCTATCTGCTGCCCATACAGCCCAATTATATGGGCTTTGTGAAAGACTGCTCGTTAAATTAGAACAATATTCAGTGCTGCAATGTGAAACAAAATCAGATGGCACACAAAAGTGCTATAAAAAGTACTTTCCGCAACCATGTAAGTCCATTATTGACGAAATTGACTCGGTATTAGCTGAGCAATACAAATTTACAAGTGAGGAACTTGACTTCATAACAAATTACGATATCAAGTACCGCATGGGTGCTGATGTTGAGGAAGGAGATGAGTAATGATAGAGAATAAGCTAAGCAATGTTGCGTCAGCGTTTGAGATGCTGCTTGAAGAAGTAGAAGCAGAGATTGACTTTGTGAATACCATTGGGTCGCGGGCTTTTGAGAACCGTGATTATCAAAAGGCAAAAGAGGCACTTGAACGCTCTGCTTCACTCACAAACTTTCGAGATAGAATAGCATCAATGCGAAGAGAATGGGAGGGAATTGCTGCCTCTGCAGAGCATCAAGAGGATGAGGATACACGCGCACAGCGTAAGAACCTTGGCAAGCTGAGGAAAGGTGTAAGAACACCAGAGTCAGCTTATTTTCTGCCCATTTTGCGAGTTTTAAGTAAGATGGGCGGCAAAGGAAAGGTGGCAGAAGTGGTTGACGCTGTTGGTGAAATTATGAAGTCGGCACTTAAAAAGGTTGATTACGAACCATTGGCGAGCAACCCGGATAATCCTCGATGGAGAAACGCAACGCAATGGGCACGCAATAGTATGGTGCAAGAAGGCTTGTTGAGAGATGGTTCTCCGCGCGGCATTTGGGAGATAACTGATAAAGGAAAGGCAATGCTCAAGGAGAAACTCTAACTGGAACTGAACATGTATGAGATAATCAGTATCAATCGTTCCGATTCTGCTTTTCCACAAGAATTGGTCAAACATAGCGTGCAGTCAATAAGTACTATAAGTGTAATTGGAAAGCCTGAAATCCTCAGCCGCACTGCATTAGGATTGATATGCTCTGTCCAGTGTCATGGCAACATAATACTCAAGACATTTGATACTATTCGAGTTCTGCGCGATGCTGGTATTGTTATGATCGGTGGCTTTCATTCACCTATGGAGAGGGACTGCCTCGACATCCTGCTAAATGGCAGACAACCGGTGATTCTATGTGCAGCAAGGTCATTGAAAAACTTGCGAATTGGAGCTAAGGCGAGGGATGCATTGAAGGATGGCCGTTTGCTTGTAATTTCGCCTTTCGCAGATAACTGCCGAAGAACGACATCAGCGCATGCTGTTCAGCGTAACGATCTTGTCTGTGCGATCGCTCACTCCGTACTTGTGCCCTATGCTTCTCCAAATGGCAAAACATGGGCCGCTGCAAAAAAGGCGATTGAGAGCAACAAACCGGTGTACACATTTGATACTGACGATAACATGGAGCTTATTCGAATGGGCGCGCGCCCATTCAATTGCTTCGATGTATCTGAGTTCCTGTCGAATGACTCTGCAGAATAGCCCCCCCCCGTCCCCCCGTCTTTCAGTTTGTGTATCGTGGAATATACACAACCGAGTTTGTGTAACGCAAATCGCGTTTTACGATACACAAAATGCCCGTGAGCGATCGTATTGGGGGAGCTTTACATTATGTTCCGACCCTCGGCAAGGTTAAGCAGAGCAGGAAAGCACAGCACCGCCCCCCCTCGTCCCCCTTTCCTTGCCCTGCGCAAAAGATGGCTACAATCCGCATAGCGGGGTGCCTCTAACCCCCGCGCTGGAGGTTTGGTGAACGATCCCTTGTCAACCGCTATCGCTTGCGCTCAAATTGCGCACACTAAAAAGGCAAAAAACATCGTTATCCTCGACCTTAGAGGGCTTACCGATGTTACCGATTTCTTTGTGGTCGCCTCGGTCATGCCAAGGCAGGGCAAGGCCATCACAGAAGAACTGCGCAAGACCGTGAAGCAGTCGGGCGCACCCGTGCTCGGCACTGAGGGCGATAAGGTCGGCGCGTGGATTCTGCTCGACTTCGTTGATGTGATCGTGCACCTGTTCGCTGACGAAGCGCGCACCTATTACGATATTGAGAACCTTTGGGGCGACGCGCCCCGCATCGCTTGGGAGGCCGAAGGTGCTAAAGACAGTACGGCAACTTGACGCCGCTATAACTGCCGCGATTAACGATATTTACGCTATTACCGCTCCTGCAGACGCAACTTTTGAGACAACGCGCGATATCGCGCACGGCGACCTTACCTCTGCCGCCGCGATGAGGCTTGCTAAGACTCTTAGAAAGCCCCCCGCCGCGATAGCAAACGAGCTTGCCGACGCGCTTAGAAACAAGATCGCCCAGTCTGACGAACTTTCGGGCAAGGTCGGCGCTGTCGAGACGGCTGGCGGTTTCGTCAATGTGAAGCTAAGCCGCGCCTTTTGGCTTTCGCTTGTGCTCAATATTATTGACACGGGCGAGAACTACGGCCGCAACTACTCATACGAGGGCAAGGCTCAGGTTGAGTTCGTATCGGCCAACCCGACCGGCCCCCTTACGGTTGCGCACGGCAGGCAGGCTGCTGTGGGCGACACTCTGGCGCGCATCCTCGACTTCGCCGGTTACGCAAGCTCGCGCGAATACTACATAAACGACACCGGCAACCAGATAAACATATTGGGCAAATCTGTCTATTACCGCTATCTCGAATCGAAGGGCGTGAAGGTAGATTATCCCGAAGAATGCTATCAGGGCGACTACATCCACGACATCGCCAAAAGAGCCTCACTGCACATCGGCAGCCGCCTTGATTCAATGGGCGAGAAAGAGGCGATAAACGCCTTTGGCGACTTTGCCAAGAACGAGATACTCGAATGGAACAAGAAGGACTTGGTGCTGTTCGGCGTGCATTTTGATAGCTGGTTCTCTCAGGCTCAGATGGAATCGGGCGGGCAGGTTGAGAAGTTGTTGGCTGAATATTCGCGGCTCGGTATGACATATCAATTTGAAGGTGCGACATGGATTAAGTCGGAGCAGTTTGGCGATGTGAAGGACAAGGTGCTAATAAAGTCAGACGGCAGCTACACCTATCGCACACCCGACATAGCGTATCATCAGGGCAAGTTCGCGCGCGGTTTCGATAAGCTTATCGTGCTGCTTGGCCCCGACCATCACGCGCACACTATCACCATGAAGGCTGCGCTTCAGGCTCTTGGATTGCCAGCCGAGCGTTTAAACTACATATTGGTACAGCACTGCACCCTGTACGACGGCGAGACGCAGATACAGATGTCAACCCGTCGCGGCACATACATCACGCTTAAAGAGGTTGTTGACGCCGTTGGCGTTGACGCTGCGCGCTTCTTTTTTTTAAACCGTTCGTGCGACAGCCATCTTGATTTCGACCTTGCCCTTGCACGCAAGCAGTCGTCAGATAATCCTGTATTCTACCTGCAATACGCGGCAGCGCGCTGCGCTTCGATTCTGCGCAAGGCGATGGAGGACGGCTATTACTTTGAGGACGAGGCCGTGCGGGGTTATTACTTCAGGCCAAGCGGCGACTTCGGCGGTCAATTAGAAGACGACGAGATAGCTGTGCTTCAGCATTTAGGGCGTTTTCCCGTTGTTGTGGCGCGGTCGGCATCCACGCTCGATATACTCAAGCTGATCAACTTTCTAACCGTATCGGTTGAGAACTTCCACAACTACTATCAACGCCGCCGTGTTATGACCGAGGACAGGGCGATCTCACGCGATAGGCTCGCAATAATTGCGACCTTCCGCACCGTGCTTGAAAACGGTCTGCGCTTGCTTGGCGTATCAGCGCCAGAAAGAATGTAGTGGACTTTTTCTTTGTAAAGGCGATCGTCGCCCTATTCATCGTAGTTGATCCGCTGGGTCTTGTGCCGCTTTACATCACCCTAACATCGGGGCAGGAGCGGTTCCAGCGCCGCAACACCGCGCTTCGAGCCACGATTGCCGCGTTTATAATCCTTTTTCTGTTCAGCATCGCGGGCAAGAGCATATTCTACTTCTTCGGCACAAGCATGGGTGCGTTTCAGGTCGCGGGCGGCATATTGCTGTTCTTTATCGCGATGGACATGCTTCGGGCGCATCCCACCGGCCTGTCTCAGACGGTCGAGGAGGAAGTGACGGAATCGAAGAGCTTTGAGGATGTCTCCATCGTGCCCATAGCGATGCCGTTGCTCGCTGGGCCTTCCGCAATTGCCACGGTTGTTGTGTTGGTTGACGAGGCCGCGCCCGATCACAGGTATTGGCAGGTGGTTGTCGCAATGATGCTTGTGCTCGGTGTAACTTACTTCGTTATGCGCATGTGCAGCTTTGTGATGAAGGTGCTCGGCAAGACCGGTTTGTTCTTGGCAATGCGCTTGATGGGCCTTATGCTCGCGGCTGTCGCGGTGCAGTTCATCGTTGACGGCGTGTACAAGTTGTTCCCCATTCTCGCCACAATCGGCCAAGGCGCCGGCTAATCTCCCTATCTACGCCCCCATAATATGATTTGTTACGGTCAGCTTGCCGTCCACAGGCTCGACCGCGATTATGTCTATCCGCCATGTATAGGCCGTGAGCTTGCGCGATTTTAGATACGCGTGTCCCACGGCGATTATGCGGCTTAGCTTGCCGCGATCAACCGCGTCCTCTGGATACACACCCTTTGCATCGCTTCGTGTCTTTACCTCGACGAATATCACCTGCTTGCCGTCGAAGGCTATTATGTCTATCTCGCCCCGCTCGGTGGCGAAGTTCATTTCGAGAATTCGCCAGCCCTTCTTCTTAAGGAACGCCGCGGCGACCTCCTCGCCCGAACGCCCAAAGTCCTTGTTCCAAAACCTATCGAATATCTTCACAGCAACCCGAGCCTCAACAGCAGCACCATCCAGTCAATATAATCGGCATATTCGGGAGGGGTTTTGAACTGCTGCTCACCCCAATTACCCGCCATGCCGTCGTATGCTAATAGATGCGCGCCATAGCCGAAAAAGGCGTTTGGCAGCAATTGCAGCAGGTTCTCTGCAAGCCATTCCTCCTTGCTTTTAACCACCGTACCGGTGTAGTTGTACGGCCGCGCTATGGTGATTTGGTCAAGATTGCCCATGTAAACAAAGTCGTCGCCGTGCGTGTAAAGCGAAATGAATGTGTACACCCGTTCGATCTCTCTCTTCCTCGGTTCGGGTGAAGGTGCGAAACGCTTATACGAGCCAGCCTCGCTCATCAGCATTCGTGTAACCATCGGGCGGGTCTTGCGCTCCTCTTCTACCGTTTCGATCATCTGCACCCTTCCGGCGTCAAACAGGCTTATCTCACCATAGGGCACAAGTATGGGCTTTTCGATTCCGAGCGAGATTTCCACGCCGTCATCTTTCAATGCGATTGCGCGGAATTCCTTTGTCTTTAAGCGTATCTGGACAAGAGCCTGATCTGCTATGTAGAACGCTGGCACACCCATTTCGCGCGCCTTATCCAACACCATCTCCGCGCGCTCTGCGCCTGATATACCCGTAAGCAGCCTGCCGCTTCTTGGGTGCATTCTTCGCACAAACTCGAACTTATGCACACCGGTTAACTGCGCCATTGCGTCGCCGAACTCCTGCGTGTTGATGCTATCGCGTGACGACATCAGCACGGTCTGAAGGGCATCGGGCGGGTTTCCCTCAACAACGCGAAGTGAGAAGATCCGCTCAATGCGAGACAATTCGGGGCAGATGAATTCCATGCCCTGCGGATAGACCTTAGACAGCAAACTTACAAGGGGCAGGGCGGTTGCGGGGCGTTGAAGATATCGCGAGCGCAAGATAGCAAGCTTGAGCATAGCCGACAACAATTCGGGCGGTGTGGACTCATCAAATGACGCGACACGGTCAACAATGTTATCAAGCGCACGCTCGGCAAGCAGGTACTGGCGTTTGTTTGCGGCGATTGTGGCAATACTTTCGCAAATGCTCTGCTCGACAGGCCGTTTAGGGTGAAAGCGACTGACGGCCTCGAACGCTTCAAGCACCATCTCGATGTCGTTACTTCGCAGACCATCCCTAATTCTTCGCATAAGCTCTTCGAAATCTGTCGTGAAATAGGCCATGAACCCTCCAGTGATTATCATATCGCCAAGTCGCTGTTCTGCAATACAATTTGCCGTGCTTGCACAATTGATGGATAAAATTCGACAATGAAGACAAGCGTATCTGAATACTGGTTTTTAATGCAGGTTTGAGGGCGTTGAAGCCTTGCGGAAGGCGAAACATAGATATAATGTATGCGCACTTTATTGAGAAAGAGGCATATGACAAACACAAACTATCCCCCAAAGGGAAAGGACATCAAATCCAAAGGCAATGCTGACCTTGCGACCCTCCGCACCAGTGTGGTTGTCGCAAAGCCATGCTTTGTCGTTACAGCCCGCCAACTATAGGTGCCCCATGTCAGTCTCTATGCAGCCCAAGTACGACCCTAAAGCAGTCGAAGACGCCATCTATTCTCGTTGGGAGGAAAGAGGGTATTTCGGTACTACCCCTACACCGGGTAAGCCGAAATACTGCATCGTTATTCCGCCCCCCAATGTAACCGGCGTCCTGCACATGGGTCATGCGCTCAACAACTCGCTGCAAGACTTTCTAATTCGTATAAAGCGCATGCAGGGCTTTGAGACTCTGTGGCTTCCCGGCACAGACCACGCCGGTATCGCTACCCAAAATGTGGTTGATAAAGAGATCACCGCAGAGGGTCTTACCCGTCAACAGATGGGACGCGAAGCATTTGTCGAGCGGATTTGGCGCTGGCGTGAGCGTTACGGCACGCGGATACTCCAGCAGCTTAAGAAACTCGGTTGCAGTTGCGATTGGTCCCGTACTCGCTTCACTCTCGACGAGGGTCTGAGCCGCGCGGTCAACACTGTGTTCGTCCGCCTTTACAACGAAGGTCTGATCTACCGCGGCAACTACCTTATCAACTGGTGCCCATCTTGCCTTACCGCTCTTTCCGACGACGAGGTTGAACACGAACCCCGCGCCGGCAAGCTGTGGTATCTTCGCTATCCATTTGCAGACGGCAGCGGTCACATAACCGTCGCAACCACTCGCCCAGAGACCATGTTAGGCGATACTGCTGTGGCGGTCAACCCTGAAGATCCACGCTTCAAGTCGCTTATCGGCAAGATGCTTATTCTGCCGTTTGTCAACCGCGAGATACCCGTCATCGCCGATTCGGCTGTTGACCCATCGTTCGGCACGGGCTGCGTCAAAGTTACGCCCGCGCACGACCACAACGACTACGCACTCGGCAACCGCCATAATCTGCCCCGTGTCATTGTTATGACAGAGCGTGGCGTTATTAACGAAAACGGTGGACCCTTCGCCGGCCTTGACAGATACCAGTGCCGCAAAAAGCTCGTCGCTGCTATGCACGAGATGGGGCTTATCGAGCGCGAAGAGGATTACGGCCTGAACCTCTCGGTTTGCTACCGCTGCAATACAGCCGTCGAGCCTTATCTTTCATCACAGTGGTTTGTGCGCATGCAAGAGCTTGCCAAGCCCGCGCTCGCAGCAGCGAAAGAGGGCAAGGTGCGCTTCCATCCAGACCGCTGGGTGAAGGTCTATAACGACTGGCTTGAGAATGTCCGCGACTGGTGCATTTCGCGCCAGATTTGGTGGGGGCATCAGCTTCCAGTTTGGTTCTGCGACAACTGCGGCGAGGTCAATGTTGACCTTACCGAGCCTTCACAGTGCAAGAAATGCGCGCACAAATCGCTTACGCGCAGCACAGATGTTCTCGATACATGGTTCAGTTCGGCGCTTTGGCCATTTTCCACTCTCGGTTGGCCGAACGAGACCGAAGATCTTAAATATTACTACCCAACCGACACGCTCATCACAGCGCGCGAGATAATCTACTTCTGGGTCGCCCGCATGGTAATCATGGGCGAGAAGTTCATGGGTGCGGTGCCGTTTTCCAATGTGGTTATTAACGGCACGATACTTGACGAGCAGGGCAGGCGCATGTCGAAGTCACTCGGCAATGGTATTGACCCGATTGACATGATCGAGATATACGGTGCCGACGCCATCCGCTTTTCGCTTGTCATGCTAACCTACGAAGGTCAGGATGTGAAGCTGTCGCCCAAACGGTTCGAGATGGGACGCAACTTCACAAACAAGATATGGAACGCCACCCGCTTTGCATTGATGAAGATGCCAGAGTCGCTTGATGTCTCCAAGCCGGTTGATATTGCCAAGCTGACCACTTATGATAAGTGGATACTCACCCGCATGTCGCGCACAATCGAGACTATGACGCGCGAGCAGGATGAATTCCACCTCATCACCGCGGTCAGCGCCCTATATTCGTTCTTTTGGAACGACCTGTGCGACTGGTATCTCGAATCAATCAAGGCCGATCTCGCTCCCGATGCTTCAAACGAGCGCAGGGAGACCTCCGCGCGTGTGTTCCTCGCTGTTCTTGATGCGGCATTGCGCCTGTTGCATCCCTATATGCCATTCATCACAGAGGAGCTTTGGACAAAACTCGGCGAGATGTACCCCAATAGGTCTCTTGACGGCTTAACTCCACCTGCCGAGGCGATTATTATCGCTCCTTGGCCAAAGCCGACTGATTTTCCGCGCTTTGACGATGCAGAAAACACAATGGAAACTGTCAAATTGGCGGTTGGTGCGGTGCGTAACCTTCGCGGCGCGCGCAGCATCCTTGAAAAGACACCACTATCGGCGCAATTCGATGCGGCAACCGATGAAAATAAGGCGATTCTTGAATCGCAGCGCGATCTTGTTGTTCGCCTTGCGAACCTTAAGGCTTTGAACATTGGTGTCAATATTACCGCACCCACAAATAGTGCCGCTGAAGTGCTGCCTCCCATTCAGCTTTATGTACCGCTTGGCGAATTGCTTGATGTCGAAGTCGAACGCGCGAGGCTAAATAAGGCTCTTGAGAAGCAACGCGAATTCATTGCGATAGTAGAGAAGAAGCTCAACAACGAGGCCTTTGTCGGTAAAGCTCCCGCTGAGGTTGTCGCTAAGGAACGCGCAAAGCTCGAAGAACTGCGCGAGCTTGAAAGCCGCATACTGCGCGACATCGAAGCCTTGTAATTACCGCTTTCAAATAAACCGAACGGGGACGGCAAAACCGTCCCCGTTTTTATGTGCGCTTTCCCCACATCCTGATGCTGGATTATGCGTCACAAAGTGTTTTCTTCTAAAAGCAGCAAACGCGGAAAGGCTGAAATTTGGCCGATTTGCGCGTCATTTCCACAACCTGCTCCAAAACGGCACAGAATTTGTTGAACATGATTCGTATTCTCTTTCTTGCTTCTGAGACAAATCGCCGATTCGATGGTCAAACAAGAAAGCCGTAGATAATACTTTGCCAAGAGGGGTTGATTGTGACACAGAGCGCAAAGTCTGTTGTACTTGTATTGTTCACCGCCTTGATAATCGCAGTGATCGGATTTGCCACAATCCGTTCGTATGGTGTTCTTGACGAAAAAATTGATGTTCGCATTGACTCCACGCCCTCCGGCGCATTGGTTATGCTTGATGACAAGCTCTTAGGACGCACTCCCGTTGCACTTCCTGACTTCAAAATCGGTGCACACGACCTTTTGCTAAAGCTCGAAGGCTACAAAGAACGCCATGAGCTTATAAGAGTCACCAAATCAGACATCTTCAAGTTCGATCTGCAGAAAATGCTAACCTGCACCTTATCTGTTGATTCTGAACCTGCTTCTGCTCGCGTGTACATCAACGGCATTGAGCGTGGCACAACCCCCTTGACGCTCGATATGGAAAGCGGAAAACACACCTTGACATTGATCAAGGCGAATTACGACGAGCATATCGAGACCTTAGTAATCGCCGATGAACCGCAAGTAAGCATAAAGCGCAATCTTGTGCCAGCCTTCGAAGCATATTACAAGGCGGCAATAGCTGCAGAGCCAGAGAATTTGTACTTTTACAGCGATCTAATTCGTTACTACTTTGTAAAGGGAAGGGCGGATGACCTTGCAGAGCTTGTGCAGGCGGGGCTTGATCAATTTGCAAAGGGCATAGCGAACAATGACGAGAACTTCAGATTCTTTCAAGAGATCACCAAGATAAGCACCGACGACAAGGAGCTTTATCAGGATAAGCTGCTGCCCGCAATTTGCGACTGGATTGTCACAAAGACCCCTGACGGAAAAGACCGCACCGAGTTGTTTACAAAAATGCAGAAGGAAAAGCGCACAGGCGCATTAGCTGCAGACATAGCAATGAAAATGATCGTGATGCACCCAAATGAGATGTCGTTCCTGAAGTACCTGTTAGAGAACACCACGCTCTTCTACCGCGCGATTCGCATCATGAAGCCAGAGGAATTAGAGCAGTTCCTGTCAAAGGTTGAGACAGCGGGCGACAACGAGCCTATTAACTCAGAGTGGTTCAAAATATACAGGCAATTAGGCGACTACTTCTCCACAAAAAGGCAGAATGACCGTGCCGAGGCAGCCTATAAACGCGCTGTAACTCACTACACAGACAAAATCAAGCTCGATGACTTAAGCGACCTTTATTACAGGCTTATACTTTGTCTGTCCCGTCAGAACAAGTACGATGCGATTGTCTCGCTTGCAACAAAGGTCCTTGACGGTGGTTACATCGTTGAACGCCACAAAAAGCTCATCGAGGCAGAGCTTGAAAAAGCGCGCAAAAGGGTCGCGCCTGCCAAGAAATAGCGCACTTGACAAACGCGTTTAGAATTTGCGCGTGAAAATTGCGAAACTTGTAACAATCATGCGTCGTATATAGTAACGGCATTGGTGCGTGTTTGGCGTGAGTGTTTCGGTTTTCTGAAACACTTTGCGTAAAAATCCGTACTATATAGTAGACCTAAAAACTCGATAATCGAAAGAAGGAGGCAACAGCATGCGTAAGAGGTTAGAGTTGCTGGCGGTCCTTATTGGGCTGTCGCTGCTCTTCCTTCCGGCTTTACCTGCTGAAGAAGACGGCTGGGTGACCGTCAAGACAAGCAGCGTGCAGCTTACGAAGGGAGAGTATGTCTCTGCGTGCCTGAAAATGGCCACCGTCGGGGGCGACGCAATCGCCTTTCCGGTTAAGGGTGGCAGCATACCTATCAAGGTATCGCAAGACAAAGTTTTGATTGACAAAGAGCTGAATGGCAAGATTGACTTCCTCGCCGCTCAAGGCGAAAGAAGCAAGCCGATCACGGTTGATCTTGAGCACTCAAACGGTGATAAGGTTAAGTACACCTTCATCATCACAAAGGCGCGTGGCTCTTGGGTGTTGAATCGCCAGTGTGGCGTTTCAGCCAAGATCGGCGGTTCCGAATTTCTCTTCCTCGATGATAACAACAACGGTATCTACGGCGAAGAGGGTGCGGATGGCGTGTATTACGACAAAAAGGAATTCGGCCTTCCAATGTCTTACCTTGTTACCACTGCGACTGGTTTGTTCGAAATTTCGCTCACACCCTCAGGTAAAGAGTTGAAGTATCGTCCATACAGCGGTCAGGTCGGCAAGGTTGATATGTTGAAGGAATGGGCAGGTTCAAAGACCCCGACCACAATCATCGTTCGTGGTCAGGCCGCCGGCACAGTTCACTTCGATGTGGCTGGCAAGGGTGGCGTGACGGTTCCAGTGGGCAACTACATGCTTGTTAGCGCCGAGCTTCCAAGCGTAACCGTCAAGGGTGGCAATGGCCCGTCTTTCAATGTTACAGAAGGCGAGATGGCCTCGGTAAAGTGGGGACATGATCTTACTGTGAAGGCGTCATTCACCTACGACGACTTCAAGAAGAAACTGATCCTCAATCCGATGCCTAAGATCTACGGTGCCGATGGCATCGAATTGATCGGCAAATTCCTCGATGACGGCATTATCAAGTTCCTTGTCGTTCAGACAAACGCAAATGGCCAGCCTATGGGTAAAGCCGCCTATTGGTCTCAGACTGTAGGCGGATCGGGCGGTGGCTGATGCGGTTCAGGAACAACAGTTGTGGAGTGGAAGTCGCTCGAGGTTCGGGCGGAATCCAACGCAGATAACTTCAAGATTTCTTGCGAAGTCCCCGGTGTGGGAAAAGCAGAATCCATCATTCCGTTTAAGTAATTGCCGTCTTTCTTTCGAGTTTGAACGGGGCTGAAAAGCCCCGTTCTTATTTTCTCGCGATCCTTTGTGTTAGACTTGGTACATTTCAGGTTTCCCTCATGCGATTTGTATGGTTAAGCGGGTATATTAGCTGAAGGAGAAAGGCAGGGGGCTACGCAATGTTTAACTCTCCGTCGCGAAGCACGCAGCGCGAAAGCGAAGTTGCATCGAAAAGAAATCCAAGAAGAACTGCGGATGAACCTTATCCATCCAGTCTATTCTGTCAATATAGCCCCTACATCAATCAATGACGCAAAACCGCCTTACTTGGCTGAGCGTGGCCCGATTTCGACAATTTTCTTTCCTGTATTTTGACCGTTATGCAAAGTAGATTCGTCACTCTCTATTTTATGCTTGACTATTCCGATTCTTCGTGTAACCTATGTATGGATTTGCTTCACAATACTATACATCCCGCATATCAGATTGGAGGAAGTATCAAACATTGTGCCCTCTGCCTATACCTGTTGATCGTCGCCACATGGCGACGGTGGTATTGTGCGCACTAACAGGTTTTGAGCAATAAAATAACATGAACATCAATGATGAAGCATCAGCGTTAAAGAAAGCCTCAAGGCTCTGCTGGTCGAACTCGGAGCAGGCGAGAACCTGCACTATGCATTTTCGATGCAGCGCAAACACCAATCAAGAGGTGTAACGCATGAGCAATTCAGGGTTGAATAATAAAACACGCGCAAATTGTTTGCGGGAGCAGGGCTATGTGGAAGGCCGGGTGAGAGGCAGGGCGGTCTTGCTGACCGCCATTTTCGTTATTCTCGCGTTTGTCTTTCTCGCGACTACTGGCTGTAACGAGCCTAAGACAAACGGCGCAGAAGAGGCGACGGATGAAGACTC
>CAZNBY010000042.1:0-24051 GCA_964571525.1 uncultured Planctomycetota bacterium | reverse complement strand
CTATCCTCCCATCTTCTCTACTGTCAACTTTCACCTGTCAACTATCTGATAACGGGGATCGCCCGAGATTTCGTGGCCTACTGACCTTACTATCCTTCTCATCCAAGCGCGAAGCGCGAAAGCGAAGTAGGAGCGCGAAAGACCCCAAGAAGCCCAGCGATCTGCGATGTCTCTCCTGTTTCGTTCTACCAACCGTCCATACAACTAATCTCGGGAAAGCAGTTTTTGCTGAGTTTCAATTTGGCTCACGGAAGCTGAAAAAATCATTGACAGGCAAAAGACCGACGTTAGAATAAGCAAGTTAGGCGTTCACAGAAGTGTTCACCGTAGTGAGACGAAATCGCAAGCGAGATACTTGGAACTCATCTTGATGCAATCAAGCACAACTTGCGTTGGACGAATTTGCCGTAATAAGGAGGCAACTATGAAACTTGACAGATTACTCGCTCTTCTGCTCAGTCTTGTTTTGCTTGCTTGTAACTATTCACCGGCTGAAATTACTCCGCCTTCGGGACTCGATCTTCCTGCCGGTTGGACTTACAAGGAGACAGACAACTACATAATTGCATCTTCAAACAAGGATGCAGAAAAGGCGAAAAAGCTGTGCACAAACCTTGAGAAGCTGCACTCTGAACAGGTGAAGCTGATTCCACCAAATACGGAAGTCGAGAAAGACTTCTACAACGACCAGAAACGAGTGAAGCTTATCATCCGGTATTTCGGAGATCGAGACTCGTTCTGTGCATGGCTCGTGAAGAGATGGCCAAATTATGACTGCAGCGACTCGATTGCAATATATGATCTCGAACTGAACCAAATTTACCTATACTTCACTGGATGGATGAAAGAGACAAACGCAACGCTGTACCATGAGTGTACGCACCAATACTTGCACAATCTGATGGGATGGAAAGGAGTTAACATCCCTTCTTGGATCAACGAAGGCGTCGCAGAGTATTTCTTCGCTGCTGGTATGGAGACACAGGACAAGATAATAATGGGTACTATTCATAAATCGTCAAGGGACACTGTCAAAGCAGAGATAAGACGAAAAGAAGCAATTCCGGTTTCATATCTGATAACAATGAGTGATGAGAAATTCGACACATTTGGCGCGCGCATCTACTGCTATGCATGGTCACTTGTTCACTTCATGCTTAACTCGAAAAACAAGCAGTACAATGCTGTTATACCAAAGTACTTCATGGAGATGCAGGCGATTACCATGCCAATCATCAAGAAGCTCTTGAAGAAGGGCGTTAACTTCGATAGGCTCATTGACTACATAAATGACTTGATCGAAAAGGAAAAAAGCGGCAAGTTGAACGACGAAGAGTCGGACGACTTTAACGAGACTTACAGAATGGTTAAGGAGCTTAGAAATGCTCATAAAACGGCTCACGAACGCGCGTTCGACAAGATTGATATTGACAAGCTTCAGAAGGAGTGGGAGGAGTACTTCAGGTAAATCTGCTGCTCTCGCGACTGATTGAACCCTATTAGTAAGAAATCAGTACAAAGCGTTGATGGTCTTATCGGTTGAGGCGAGGATGAGGACCAATTCAGCAAGTACTGCAACCTGCATTCAAGATGAGCGAAAGCCGCACCCTAAAGATAGGAGCATCAGAATTCTTAACCAAATTCGCGCAACGCACATATCGTTGCTCAGGATTGGAGGTAACGTGAAGAAGCTCGGTCAGATTTCATTGATAATCATCCTGGTTCTGCTTGTGCATACGCAAGTAACAACGGCTGAAAAAGCCGCCGAAACGAAGACAAACCAGGCCATATGCATTTTCAACGACGACAGGTGGAGCATCAGCCCATTTTTCTCATCAATGTACCCAAATTCGATAAGATGGTGCGCATTCGACCTACTTGCGCTTGGCGTGGAAGCCTCAGAATTTTCGAGATTCGAGAAAATCCATCCCAAATGCGGTGCTAAGATAGAACCTGTTATTGGCCTCGACTTCCTTGGTACAATAGAGACTCTCAAGAAGCAACACATAAAGCGGCTTTGTGTACTTGAGGCACTTACCGAGGATAAATTTAACGCACTGTTGACTCTGAAAGAGCTGACACATTTATATATCGAGGTGAATAATCTAAATTCTGAGACTTTTGACAAAATAACTCAATTTGAAAATTTAGAGCACCTATTTATAGTGGTAGACTTTCTCGCAGATATTGATGCAATCGCAGGCCTTAAAAAACTAAAAAGCATTTCAGTATGCCGGACAAACATGACTCCAAGAATCATTAACAGTCTCTGTCAGTCCGATACAATTGAATCAGTGGTAATCTTTGGCGGACCAGCACTTAGCGAGTGGACCGAACTTCTAACGCGCGAAAATATCAAAGAACTATATATGCGATATCAGAATATAGATTTGAAGGACATCAGCATGATTGCAAGCGCAAAGCATCTTCGGGTATTAGGCATTAATTGTGCGAATCTCAAAGTAAAAGACCTGATGTATTTGCGAGACATTCCTCTGACAAGGTTGGATGTTGGATATATGCAAGAAGATTTGTCAGGATTTTGTAAAGCCATAAGCGAAATTAGCACGCTCGAATTCCTATCAATAATTACAGTTAACAAATTTGAAGTTTCTGATGATGCGTTTGATTATATATGTAAAATGAAACTGAAAGGACTATGCTGCGATTGTGTAAATCAGGAAAGATTGGTAAAAATATTAAATATTGAGACATTGAAGACTCTAAAGGTAGAGTGCGATATTGAAGGGAAAAGCATTAGCGATGCGAAATGTGTTGCGACTCTTCAAAATGTGACTATGCTGGGGAAATACGACGCCGAAATGTTAAAAACAATTATTAGATGCTGCAAGAATGCTGAATCTGTGTTTATTGACGGTTATGTTAATTCTGATTGCATAGGCGAATTAAGTAAATGCACAAAATTAACGCGATTGTTCGTTAAGTCGAGCGAAATTGACGATAATACTGCCACCACTTTATCAAGAATATCGAGCCTACGCACTCTGCATGTTGTTGGCGAAAAAGAGCTGACAAGCAGTTTTATTAAGTTGTATAAACCGAGCAAGGAACTTAAAACCTTTGTAATTGATGGAATTGTTGACTATAAATACCAGGATGTTGTTGGGCTACTGGATCGAACAACTGCCTATTGTATATTCGAGTACATGAAGATAACGCACGAACAATACGCCGAATTAGATAAGAAGTATGTAGCGAGATGCTTCCCGAATAATTATAATATATTTTACACTTATAGTATGAAGTATAATTACCAGATTCTGACGCGAAATGCAAAAAGGCTGTACTATGATATTGCTGATGGTGTAAATCTGCAACGCCTTCTATCTTATTATAATGAAATTGCGATCAACGGACGAAGGGTGAAATATGTAATATGGGAGCATGAGAGGAAAATACATTATTATATTGTACTTTGGACAACAGACAGCCCATTGTACAAGCAAGCATGTTATATAGATGAAAGATGTAAGCTATACGACGCGGAAATAACCGATGCTCAGGCTCGCAAGCTATATTGGATTGGTGAAAGCGACATTGACAAGGATGACAGGAACGCTTCTTGTTACATCAAGCATATCAAGTTCAATTTGGTAGATGATGAGTTGTCCTATGCGTTCTTACAATGGGCGAGATAGGTTGAGTTGTGATTGTGCATCATAAAACGAGCTGTAAGTGTCTTTCTGGCTCTGTTCTCTGGCACCCATTGCGTGATTGGATTGAGCAGAACAGACGCAAAGGGATGGACTACGGATGGTCATGCAGTCCTTTGGATCGGGACAGAATACTACTACACGCAGCACATTGCAACCGATCTTTACTATAATGGAGCGTACCATTCTACCATTCTCCACAACAGCCCTAAACTCTTGACGGGCATTACACTCATGACGATAGACCCATTTAGTCCGGGTGAGATTACGCCTTACGATATATTGAAATGCGATCGCAGTTCAGGTTCATCAACCTATGAGGCCGCAGATGCTTTTTCAGTCTATTAAAGCAATACTCATACTGTCATTATTCCTTGTGCTGATTGCGTGCGCTCTTGGAGAAGAGGTGTTTGCGGATGAGTCAACGGACTTCTGCATAAATAAGAAGCCTGTAAAGGTAGCGTTCATAACAGAAAGCAAACGTGTCTTTTCTCAAGCGGATCGAAACGCCAGAGCATTTGCTATCGGATGGGATTTTTGGCGCGACTCCTTTGTTCCTCGAGCAGACGACCTGTTCATGATAACCGGTTATTGGGGCAAGGAATATCCCAACAAGGTTGTGTATGACTGGGCCGATGGCAGTTCAACCTTTGCCGTTGAGCGGGATGTAGTTCTTCGGAATGGTAACATATATGGACTGCGCTACAACGGAAAGGCAGATGAAATTCGACCGGAATGGAAGCAGGCTCGCTATTTAGATGTTGCATGTCAGTTATCCGAGAGCGACATAGTAGTACTGTCAGACACATTTCATCAGATTGACTATTTGACATTTTCTGTTCTTAAGAATCCCCTGCAAGCTGCAATTCTTGTAAACAAACTGATGCCTAAATACATCGGTTTTTTCCCAGATGACCTTCGAGTTCCCAAGGGCATATTTGACGAATTGCGACAAGGAGAAAACCAAACAGAGAAAGACTTAGCAAATATAACATTCTACTCTGTCTTTTATGAGAATATGTGCGATTATTCTGGTCTATTATGGCTCGAAGTTCATGCCGTTACATCGGGAATCGCGAAAAATATAGGGGATAAAACAGTAGGACTTCAAGGTTTGATTATTAATTGTGCTTTATCTACTGAAAACTTCAATGACATTATCGCAGGAAAATGCTCATCATTGTTGAGTCTATGGGTAACACGGGATTGCAGTCTGTCAGAAGCATCATATATTGTACACTGTGAAAATTTGGAGCATCTCTATTGTAGTTATCCTTACAAGTATTATAAAGATTTATGCCGGCTAAAAACATACGGAGGTTATAGGATTTTTCTGAAGTCTATCAAATGTTATGGTATAACTCGATTGGATATTTTCGATAACGACGAAGTTAGCGATGAAGACTTTCGTGTTTATCGCCACCTAAGATGGCTTAGTGTAAATGATCTGGAAACGGATAACTGTAAGTTTCCAAAAACAATCAGGTCGCTTACATGCGTGGAATGTAAAGTGACAGTAGAGAGTCTTGGGACGCTATTTAAGAATCTTGTCGAAATACACTTCTGTTCTATTATCTTAGAAAATGATGTTGATTATGTAAATACATCAATATGTATCGAGTATCTGTATGGTGGTTATGCATATCCTCCCAGTGGAGAGCGTATATTTTTCAGTAACTCGCTGAAGGAAATATTTCTATTTTGCGGTGACAGGTGGTATGTTGACAGAATATCGTCTGTTACTCCGACTGCTACACTGTATCATTGTCCATATGTTGAAAACTCCATTCGTAATGATGAGGCAAATACTTCTGCAAAATATACTTCTGTGTCTAAGGAGATATCGGGATTTGTGTGTGAAGGTGTTGGTGAAGCGATTAGGAAACGAAATTGGAGTGAGGTCGAAAAAATGCGGAACATCAGCAGTATTCATGACTTCGCTTCAATGACATCGCGAATTGGAGCACTGCTTGAGCTTAAGGGTAAGCAGTTCTTAGATGAAAGGGAACGGCTCGTAAGCTTGTGGTCTTCGCATGTAGAACTAATCGAAGAGATTCAGAGTCAACTGCAAAAGAGGGAGAAGGCCGTTGCAGGTGGGTTGATCGCCCGAATTAGGTATCCTGAATTGATGAAAGAGCTTGATGAAAGGCACTACAAAGCGCTATGTGCTATTGCGGAGCCTCCCGTTATCGAGACAGACATTAAGGGGGAACAATATCCCCCCCCATACCCCCGGTCATGCTATTTGATCAAAAATACACCCAGTTGGGAGAGACGGCTTGAGAGCCTTAATATCGTGAGTGATGTTAGAGATGCTGATAGATACAGGGAGTTTTATTCAAACGCAACTTTGCCAAACAATGATGCCACACTGCCATTCATGTTCGAGTTATTCGCTACAGGAACTCAGTTTGACATTGACAACGAGGCGTTGCGAAGTATGTATCGGCAATATGGAGATATTGCCCGTAAGCAGGCTATGTCTTCGATCCTTACTTTTAAGCAAGGGGATGATCCTGAGATAAATGAGCTTTTGTACGATGTATGCAGCGAGACGAGGGCGCTTGAGTCGCCTCATTTGTTCGCGCTTGTAACCGAGTTTGCTCTGACATGGAATAAGACTGAGCTTTTCTATCTGCTTGCTGCTGAAGAGCATCAGCAAATGGTATATCGGACAAAGGTATTGGGGGATCCCGATAGCAAAAATCCTCCTCTTTCTAAGGATGCTCTTTTCTACCGTTATTTCGAAGAGATAGTGAGATATGTCAAGGACAATCCCCTTCCAAAGCCTTCACGCGAAAACAAACTGGCCAACAAGCGTGTTAAGGCATATCCATTTACGAGATGGGGGAACATGGCAAAGATCATTGTAACATCAGCCTTGATTGGCATCATTTCTGTTGTCGTCATATTGATACGAAGGCGTAAAACTGCATAGTAGTGACGGCTTTGAGATCTGCCCAATTGCTACTATGTCTTCTGCATGTAAAGTGCGATATGCCAAATTACCGGTCATGAACAAATGGACTTCGGTTTGGGTGTTGCGCCCCAAGCCTGGGATGAACACAACAGAATCCTTGTCTCAGTGCGATTACCGTCAAAGTATGATTACCCATCCAAACAAGCTTGACACGCCTACAGCAGGAATATAATGAGAAAAAGCGAACTCTGAGGCAATCTGATTTATCAACGCTCTGCAAGCAAGTGCTCAATAACAGGCAGAGTATCACTTAGGCGAATGAACACATAGGGCAACCTCTAATAACACCGATTTTCCCGAACATTGGTACGGATTGACTGAGTTCAGAGATTCCTCGAAAAAAAACGCGCCTCTCGCTCCGTTGCTTCACTGTTTCGAGCCTCATTCTTGGCTCGAACAGACTAATATGGCACACTGAACCGAGACTTACGCTGTAGAAGGTGTATTCGAAATAAGAAACGCGTACCTGTGCATGTTGTAAACAAGATTCCTGAGTCCGATTTTGCATCTTGCTCTCACTATTCCTACACATCGAAGCACAGCACCCATAAGTCTGCTTTGAATTCCAAATACATGCTCAACGCGGGCGCGAACCCTTGATCGTGTCAGATTGCCTTGCTTTTCTCGTTCTGTCAAGGGTTTGTGATTGTATCCTCTGCGCTGTATATGTGGTAAGAAATAGTGCATGTCCAGCATCTGAAGGCTCTTCCTGGAGAAATATGCAGAGTCCGCCCAGACTGCCCTGCTCGAATTCGAATAGTCCAAAAGAGGCATAAGCATGTGCGAATCATGCACTGAGGCATCAGTTATCTCGAACATCCGTATTAGCTTGTTCATATTGTCAACTGCAATGTGGTTCTTGTAGCCAAAGTAACTCTTGCTATTCTTCTTCGCCCATTTTGCATCTTTGTCCTTTTGCCTATCTTTCGCCTCACTCCAAGATTCTACTCTTCCCTTTTGCTCAAGCTCCTTCTTTTCTTCTGAGTTAATCTTCTGGGCTGGAGCCTTAACAAAAGAGGCATCAATAATGGTTCCTTTCTTTGCATTGAAGCCATTGATTGCGACAATGCTGTTGAACTTCTCGAACATAGGCTTGATAAGGTCAAGCTCAGAAACTCGATTCCTGAACAACCAAATTGTCTTCGCGTCTGGCACCTTGTCAGCAAAGGTTAAGCCAAGAAACTGACGATAGGACAGGCGGTCTATGATCATTATCTCAGCATTATCATCGGAAAGGTCATTGATGGTTTGGAGAACGAGTATTTTGAACATCAAGATCTCATCAAATGGCTTTCGACCAGAAGAATTCTTGCGCTCCTTCTCATGAACTGAAGCCAGAATAGGCCGAAACTGCTCCCAGTCAATTATCTCGTTGAGAATTCTTGGGAAGGCAACCTTATCGTTCACCTGAGCAAGCACATTATCCAAGTCAAAAAAGCCCTCTATCATTGCAGCCTCTCTTTCTACAACGCCCATTATAGGCCGTTCGGCAGATAGGATGACTATTTTTCAGAATCTTGTTGACAACGCAGAAACCGAGGTGTATAATGGGTGAGTTACGTCAGTTTTTAGAGGTAACCATAGGTCATAACACTGTGTTTGTCTGCGTTTTTTTGCGTACCCGAAAGGCGGTAATGAACATGAGAAGGCTGCTGTTGAGGATTGGAAAGCATACGGCTCTTGCCTTATTCTTACTCTCTTGTTCACTGAGCATTATGATATTGTCTGAGGAAGTTGAGATCCTACCTCCTCAGGCTGATAGCATACAAGTGCTGGCCAAGCGAAACGCGCATAACTCAATATCCTTCATGCACAACCCAGCATCGTTTGGGCGATATGAAGGCGTTATTGCCTTCAGTAACAGCTATCTCTATTGCAATACTGCTGTGCTTGATGCAATTTCTGGCAATAGAATTTGCGAAGTGAATATCCCGTGGTCTTCAGAGTTTCCCATGCTATACAGCAATAGAAAAGAGAATGTACTATATGTGCTGTCCGATGGGATTCTGTACAAGTACTATGAGCTTAGGGACAAACTGGCGCGTGTCAACAACATTGCTCTCGGAGCATCCGTTGTGTATGAAGCTGAGACCTACACTCCAAGGGTTGAGCGTATCTTGTACGCGTGCGCAGACTATATTGTCGCCTCGCTGTATGAGGAGATACTTGGTTGCTTCTTTTTGGCAAAAGTATCTGAAAAGACACACGATGTGCTTGATGTATCGCCCGAGGCATACTATTCAATGAACGACGATGCGCCAATTTTTGGCACATTGACAATGACCGACGACCAACCCGACAACAGCACTACCAAGGTATTCGATTTGACGGAGGGCGAGCTTCGCCAGTACCGCCTGAACGGGATGGCTTTTTGCGACGCTGCAAAGAAGTACATAGCGTCATTTGATCTCGCGCAAGTTGAGAACGATCAGGCTGAACGATGTCAGATTTCCCTTAAGCTTTATGATATGCCTGAGAAGAGGGAACTGTACTCGCACATTCTGTTTTCATGCGAAAAAGACCACCCAGGTCCGTCGTTGAAATTAGGAGCATATTCTAAGTCCAAGTTTCAGTGGGCTCGGCAGGTGACAAGAGCGCGGGTGTTCGATAATGGAACCGTCGTCTGCACAGATTACACCCATGTCTTTCGTGTGCAAGCAAGCGGAAATCTATTATTGTACGAACCAAATAATAGATGTGTTGATATTGTAAATGAAACGAAAATTGTATGTGAAAGATACGGTTATTTGTCAATGGTTAATATAAGTTTATCTAAGATTCTATGGGGAAAGAGATTACATAATGTCATTTCAGACTCGAGTGTATCTATGCAAGTCGCTGTTGATGCCCAAACAGAAGAAATGTTTGTCTATGATCGTGACACTTTGTATTGTTATGGAAGAGAAGCCAAACACCCATATTGCTCAATATTTATGAATATACCAGTTAAGGACATAGTCTATTCGTGGAGTGAAGGTTGCTTGGTGCTGGATGCGCATAGTGAAGAGCATGGGCGCATGCTTGTGTATGTTGATAGCTATGTCGTATCCACAACACTACATGATAGACACGAGTTTAATTTCGGCAAGAAGAGCTATTTGCCAATCAGATACAAATATATCGCGTCTGATGACGATAACCATACACGGGTGCTTTCTGAAAAAATACTTTGTAAATATGATAAAGAGTTGATGAAAAACATAGAAAAGGATAGCATTCGGGGATGTAACTTGTTGCTTATGAATAAGGCTACGATTGTATGCGAAGATAAATCTATCGCCGAGATTATCATATACGATATTGACCGCGGCGATTGCATCACAGTGTCTTCGAAAGGGATGAGCTTAATTGGCGTTTTAGATAAATATATATTGTTGGCAGATGAAACGCATGTCTACAAGTATAATTTCAACGGGATTTGTGATAATAAGAATCCTAATTTCAACAGCATGAAGGATGCAACATATATCTGGTGCAACAGCGACGGTATTGTGTATAAAAAGTGGAACGATGATTTAGCGGAAGATGTATATGTGTTCACGACGGGAGACACTTCAATGTCGAAGTATAAAGGATTTGTCGGATCTGATGTGCGATACTGCAATACTCGTCGCGTTATTGCCGCGGAGAGGCTTCACGGCGCGCGGGTTGTGGTCTCTTACGACATGAGTTTGTATGAGGGTATGGAGCCTGACAAGCTGATAGGCGACTTGCTTCAATTAGGCAAATGAGCGAATTTTGTAGGCACTCGTCCCCCATAAAAAAGGGCGACTTGCGCCGCCCTTTTTGTCAAACTGCTTCTGTCTGTGTGCGAATCCGTGGTTATTAAGCGATTGGGAACTCCGATGTACATGCTTAGTGCATTCAATTTGCTTGTAGATGGTGGGCAAGATGCCCAACATTCATAAACACAAAAGCGCAAAGGCATGGGCGTCAGTGTCACCAATCTCGCTTTTTATCTCTTGGCTATCCTCGCATCTTCTCTACTATCACCTTTCACCTGTCAACTATCTGATAACGGGCATCGCACTGGACTGTGAACTCTGAAAGCACTTCTCATGTAAAATGCCTGTTTCTTCCCCCTATATCTGAGGAACACCAGTCATTGACGGCTCAGGTGATAAGGGAATCCTCAACAGAATCCTGTTGAAAACCTCGAAGCCGCATTGTATAATTAGTGAGTTCAGTCAGTTATGCAAGGTAGCCAAAGAGTTATATATCAGAAGTCTTTTCGGGACAAGTATGCCATGTTGGGCTTCAGTGGCCTTCATAGATACCTGGTGCAGTTATCACGCAGGTATGGGGGAGATTCACTGCGGGGCTGTTGTCCGAAGAACCCCAAGCGACATCTACCTGAAATGGTGGGAGAACTGGCGATGAAGAGAGCTTTGATTATCTTACTAATCATGCTATCCGCAACTCCTCTTCTGGCGGAAGAAGCGGTTTCATTGACAAGACAAACCACCGAACTGCTCGCCTTGCAGGGCGAGCAGTTTCACAAAAAACGGATGGATCTGGTCAAGGGATGGATGGAAAAAGCGGATGAGCTTTTCGAAATGACTGAGAGCCTCACCCCAATACCGAAAGCTGTCTGGCGGGGAATCTACGCTCGTGTTAAATGGCCAGAGCAGGTGGCTCGGATCGAAAGCGAGGTTGACCGATACACCGACAAATGGGGAAATCCAAGGGCGGTATCTGTCAGCCATACTGGTGTTCCATATCCTCGTTTCGAGCCATCACGCCGCATGAGGCTCTCAATCGAAGGTATTATTGATTCTTCTTCCCTGAGTGCTTTGCCATTGAGTGACGAGCTGAAGAAAGCCGATGAACACTACAACTCTATGATCTTGACCGATTGTGACGCGATGGAGCACTATCTTGCGGAGCTATTTGTCACAGGAGTAAGGAAGAGCTTTTCGTTGAAGGTGATTCAGGACAGGATTGATAAATACGGTGATCCCGCTTTATATTCGAGCGTGCAACTGCTCGAACTACTCGAAAAACGACAGCGCAAGCCTCTCGATCTGAACTTTGTTGATGCTGTGATCCTTCAGGACGGTTTTCTTGATCATCCCTTGTATCTGGATTATGCAATCCAATATGCGTATTCGAGAAAACGGAAGGTATTGTACAGAAAGATTGCTGAACATAAGAGAACTGTTGATGATGGTGTTTATGAAAAATATGCTACCGTCAGCATATGCGAACTCTTCGCAAAACCAATTGACAATACTCACAAGGAAACCACAGAACAGCTTACCTATACTCGCTTTTACTGGATTTTAAAACAGCCTGAAGTTACAAGAGATATTGGACCGGATGGGACGGATCCAACGCAGGATTTGAAAAATCTTGCTCAGGTTGCACAAGATCTGCTGGGTAAGAACGGCACTTCATTCTTTGAGGCGCGCGAGGTTCTGATCGGTAAGTGGAAGCAGTTCGACTATCTGCTTGATGATGCTATAAGCTCGCTGCCTCCGGTGGAGTATTGCGTTTGGAGCGGTATTCTCAATCGAATCAGGCATCCGGAGAATGTGAAGAAGATTGAGGAGAAGATCGAGACCTATCTGGGTGTCTGGACTGACCCGCCGATAATCTCCCGTTGGCCTGACGGCAGGCCGTTTCCCCAATTTGACCCCACAAGGAGGTTTGTGCTTGAAAGCGAAGATATTTGGTTCACTCTAAGTTGCAGTTATCCTGGATTGGATATTCGGGATGTTGACGCGTTTTTCCGCTCAATCGCGCTGCCATCGTCTTCAGCGGTCAAACCGTATCTTGAAGAATTGCTTGTCACCGGCTGGCGAAAACCGCTGGCTAACCAGCGGACACGGGAGATGTTCGCGAAGTACGGCGATCCGACGGTCTTCAGCGCCGCAACAAATCTCGCCATGCTGGAGCGTTATGGTGCCCGGAAGCCCATCCCTCAGCTGTTCGAAGCAGTTTTGCATAAACCAGGTGTGTTGAATACCCCGCTGATGCTTGAATTCGCAATACGGTACGCCTATTATCGCAAGGCGACAGATCTGTACGAGCCGATAATCGAACATGCCGTGCTTATAGAAAAAGGCATCTCAGACGAAAGCGACGGCGAAATACGAATTATAATGTTTGGAGTACCGGAAGTTGGGCTTGGCAGACGGCAACTTGCATCCAGGACATACACAATATTCCGCGAACTGGTTGGCGAAAGTGAGAAGCTCAAGGCAGGTCCACAGCGCGATTATGTAATCTCTCCTCGCGAACTGCCTGATCCCGCCACCGAACCGGTTGTTGAGGATGAACGCATCAATGACATGGCTCCACGAGCCAGAGAACTGATGAACCTTCCATACGATAAATACTGCGCGGCGCGTGAAATGTATGTAAAGGAATGGTCCAACACGCCAAACGCCCTGTTGAAGGCCATGGCAGACCTTCCACCGCTCGAAAGGGCGATCTGGGGTGGGATATTTGCTCGAGTCATGTATCCCGAACAGGTGAAACTGCTGGAAACTCAGTTCACAAGCGCGAAAATCGAACTTGCCGACCCGCCACTTTTCGCCGTTGCCGGTGACCATAAGATGGAGCTATTCAGCCCCGTAAAACCTCCGATGCTATCGAACTCGTTCGTATGGACACCCTACAAGAATCCAGTTGCCGAGCGTCCGACGCAATTCTTCGATTATCGTCGCGATTACTATAGTCATATCCTCGTAACAGTGTGCAAGGCAACAGAGTATTTTCTTGCGGAATCGTTTGTCATTGGGCGTGGTGCCGACATTGCCGACAAGGCATATCTTGCGAAAAAGGCACTTTACGGCGATCCCACGGCGTATTACGCTATCATGTTGCTGCAGAAACTCGACGCTGACAACAAGATTCCACCGGACGGAGAATTGATCGTTCAGAACCTGTTGCGCCCTGGAATTCTGGACATACCGCTTAACCTTAACTTCGCTCTGCATTATGCAGTGTCTCACAAGGAAAAACGGCTTTTCAGCCCGATTATTGATCGCAAGCAACTGATCTTGAAAGGAATCGAGGACACCATTGACGGTCGAACTGTGGTCGCGCTGTTCGGTGACGGCCCCAGACCGAGCGATGTTTCATATATGTTCTATAAACCCCTTGAGGAATTAGCGTGGATCGAGAAGCAATGGAACGAATTGAATAAATAAAACCGGCACTGCCTTGCGAAAGGCCGAATTCACGGGAACGAAGTCTTCGAGGCAAAAATTCAGAATGCGGCAAACAAGTTATGCCTATGTTCAATTAGACCTTACATAAGAAAGGGCGACTTGCGCCGCCCTTTTTGTCGAACTACTTCTGTTTGTTACCATTCATCGGTTTGAAGGAAGCGGTGCATGTCCTTGCCAGCAATCTTGCCCGCACCCATCGCCAGAATCACTGTCGCTGCGCCTGTTACTATGTCTCCGCCCGCATAAACGCCGCGCCGTGTCGTCTTGCCTGTGTTTGGATCGGCAACGATGTTGCCGCGGCGGTTAGTCTCAAGCCCCGGTGTGGTTGAAGGAATCAGCGGATTCGCTCCGTTGCCTATCGCTACAACAACGACATCGCACGGGACGGTGAACTCTGATCCCTCTATCGGAATTGGCCTTCTTCTGCCCGAAGGATCGGGTTCGCCAAGCTCCATGCGGATCATCTCGACAGCCTTCACCCATCCGCTCGAGTCGCCGATTATGCGTATCGGATTGCACAGAAGCATGAACTCGACGCCCTCTTGCTCGGCGTGATGGCTCTCCTCAAGTCTTGCTGGCATCTCATCTTTCGAACGGCGATAGATGATGCGCGCCTTCTCAGCACCGAGACGCAGTGCCGTGCGAACTGAGTCCATCGCCACATTGCCGCCGCCGAAAACGCAGACATTCTTGCCGCGCTTGATAGGTGTCTCGTACTTGGGAAACAGATAAGCCTTCATCAGGTTCACGCGCGTCAGGTATTCGTTCGCGCTGTAAACACCGTTTAAGTTTTCGCCCTCTATACCCATGAAGGTCGGCAGTCCCGCGCCCGAGCCTACAAAAACAGCGTCGAACTTCTCTTGCGTCAGCAGGTCGTCAATCGTCAGAATCTTGCCGATAACGGCGTTGCAGATGACCTCGACACCCATCTCCTTCAAAAAGTCAACTTCTGTCTGCACGATGGCCTTGGGCAGTCGAAACTCGGGGATGCCATAGACCGTAACGCCGCCGGGCTTGTGAAGACCTTCGAATATAGTGATGCTGTGCCCATGCTTGCGCAGGTCACTTGCGAGCGTCAAGCCCGCGGGGCCGGAACCCACAACGGCTATGCGCTTGCCTGTTGACGGCGCGATGTGGGGCATTTCGAACGCCTTATTGTTGCGCTCCCAGTCTGCGCAGAATCGTTCGAGCCTTCCTACTGCAACAGGATCGCCCATTTTGCCCAAAACACAGAACTTTTCGCACTGCTCCTCTTGTGGGCAGACGCGTCCGCATATCGCTGGCAGGGAGTTTGTGTTCTTGATAACACCGATTGCCTCCTTGAACTTGCCCTCAGCGACCTTTGTAATAAACCCGGGTATGTCAATTTCTACGGGGCAGCCGCGCACGCACGCCGGCTTTTTGCAGCGCAAGCAGCGGTTCGCCTCGATAATTGCGGTCTCGGGGGAAAAGCCAAACGGCACTTCTTCAAAGTTCTTTACCCGAACTTGGGGAGCCTGCTCGGGCATAGGCTGGCGAGGTGCTCTTTCTTTTGCCATGCAAACCTCATTTCTTATCTTCGTGAAGTTGACGAGCGAGCTTCTCTTCCACATCGTAAGTGCGCAGACGGGTCATAAGTTCGCCAAAATCAACCTCAAGGCCATCGAACTCTGGGCCGTCAACGCAGACAAAGCGGGTTTTGCCTCCGACTGTAATGCGGCAGGCTCCGCACATGCCAGTGCCATCAACCATTATCGAATTTAGTGACACTACGGTGGGGATATTCTTTGGCTTTGTGACATTAACTACTGCGCGCATCATCACCGGTGGGCCGATAGCGACCACTTCGCCGATTTGTTCACCCGATTCGATCATGTTGGAAAGGGCGTTTGTAACGAAACCGTGCAGCCCATACGAGCCGTCGTCTGTACAGATGATAAGGTCGGTGGACGCGGCACGCATCCTATCTTCCATGATAAGAAGGTTTTTAGAGCGGGCGCCGATGATTGATGTAACCTTGTTGCCTGCAGCCTTCATAGCCTGCGCGATTGGGTGGATCGGGCCTATGCCAAGACCGCCGCCGATGCAGACCACATGCCCTGCATTGTGAATGTGGGTGGGCTTGCCAAGTGGCCCAGCGAGGTCGAGAATGTCTTCGCCCTCATTAAGTGCGGCCAGGTCTTGCGTGCCCTTGCCAACAACAGCGAAAACAATGCAGATCTGCCCCGTTTCGGCACATGCGTCTGCTATTGTCAGGGGGATGCGTTCGCCTGTCTCGCTGCCACGAAGTATCACGAATTGACCGGCGCGCCTTTTGCGCGCAATTAGGGGAGAGTCAATCCAGAACTCCATCGTGCCCGGTACGAGTTCGGTCTTCTTCAAAATCTTGCTCATCATACCTCCGAACACTCTTTGTGTTTCCGCGTCACTTGAAGATCGCCGTTTAATACAATCGGCCTCCCATGCGGTTTAACAAGGTGTATTGCGTCAGGGGCCGACTTGCTTTTGCTGTTCAAACCATCGCTCAGTTTGGGCTTTGGAGTGTAACAACATAGCTATTTTATAGCGTTGTCGCAATTCGTGAATTTTTTCCCCACTACCTGTTCAAAATCACCCACCTATGGCCTAATTCTACCCAATTCACTCGATCCCACCCGGTCTTATTCGATAGTGATGCCGACGCTCGAAAGCTTTTCTTTTGTCGGAAACTCTATCTCGACGACCGATTCGCGCAGGTTGATCTCGCGCGTTATCGTTGTGCCGAGTGGGTTGAAGCGCAAGACCCTATCTTCGGTGATTTCAATAAGCCTGCCGAACTCGGGTGCGGCACCATCAATCTTTATCTGGCATATTGGATTTGACACAAATCGCCGCCCCTCATGTTCAGCATATTCAGCGGGTAGAAGAAGCATATCAACAAGCGGAGCCTGAGTAGTAGGTGATAGAGTTGCGTTGGAAGTGCCATTGCCAGTTCCTTTGAACGCGAAGTACAGCCCGAGAACAAGCGCAGCGATCAAAACCGCCGAAATGATGACCGGCACCTTCTTCAACTGGCGCTTACCATCCTTTACCGGTCGCCGAATTTCAGGGCTGCCTTCAATAATGCGCGTCGCCGGTAGCTCACTTTTAGATGACTTCTTTGCCAAGGCGAACAACTCGGCTGTGGTGTGAATGGTGTTGAGTGCGCGCGCCATGTCGCTCGCATCGGAATATCTATCGCTTTTGTCTTTCGCCAATGCCCTGCGAATAATACTCGGCGTGGCGAGTGGCAGTTTGGGGTTCAAGTCGAGTATCTGCGGTATCTCGGCCTCGCAGTGCATCCTCAGCACAGCGATTGCGCTCGTGCCGGTAAATGGGACCTTGCCTGTCAGCATCTCGAACAAAGTAACACCAAGAGAATATATATCGCTACGGTTGTCGAGTTGCTCGCCGAAAGCATGTTCCGGTGACATATACTCTGGCGTACCCGCAATGACCCCCTCGCGGGTGAGTCCGGGCGTATCAAAGTCCTTGGTCAAACCGAAGTCCATCAGCACGGCCCGTTCGTCCTTGCACAGCATTATGTTCGAAGGTTTTACATCGCGATGCACAAGGCCGATTTTATGAACGGCAGAAAGCGCACTGAGTACCTGACCTGTTATGCGAAAGGCCTCATCTAAGGGTAAAGGGGGATTGCGGACAATGCGCAGATCAAGCGGCACACCCTCAAGGTACTCCATCGCCATGTAATGATAGCCGTCCTCAGTGCGTTCAATTGCGTACACATGCACAAGATTTGGATGTGCGATTGCGGCGAGGAACTTTGCTTCGCGGTTAAAGCGTTCGATAAACGCGTCGTCACCAGACAGGGTAGGGGATAGTACTTTAAGCGCGACACGGCGATCAAGTTTCTCGTCGTACGCCAAAAAGACGGTGCCCATACCGCCTGCGCCCAACACCTTTTCGATTCTATATTGGCCGAATGATCTGCCGATCAGTTTTTGCATGCGCCCCTATCTTGTTGTGGCCTAAGTATGCCCACCGCGATATTATATGATTTTGCGGCAACGCGAAAGTTCCCCGCGACATTTCCCTTGCGATTAAGGTTTTCTGCCTTAGAATAGCTCCAGTTACTCGTGAGTAAATTCGGGGGAGGTTTTATGCGGTGGGGATATTTCACAGTCTTCGCGGTCTGTATGACCATCTTCACTTACTTTGCTTGCTCGTATTTCAACGACCTTTCTGGCGCACTGAAAGAGCTGCGCGAGATTAAGAACGAAAACGAGGTTAAAAACCTTGAGCTTAAGCTCGCTGACCTGCGCACAGAGCTTGCAGGTTTGAAATCTGAGACTGCGCTGCTTCGTGCCGCGCAGACCCGCGCGCTTGAGTTTGTAAGCGAGACCAATAATGCGGTGTTGCAGCTTGCGCAAAAGCTTGAGAACATTCAACCCCGTCAGGGGCAATTTCGTCCCGAGGGTGAACCTTGGATGCAGGTCGTCGCTGAATCGCAGATGATAACAATGAAGTTGTTTGAACGGCTCGGTGAGCAGGCGCGTCAGCGTCAACGCGATTTTGGTCAATTTTGGCCTGATGGAGCAATGGAATTCGGCAATCTATTCGGCATGGCGAATGATTTCGATATGCCATATCGCTATTTCGCGTCTCCAGATAAGAAAAAGTTCACAATTGTTGTTATGCCGGTTCACCGCAACCTGAAACGCGAACTTGGCGATAAGTATCCTGTTTATGCAATGGCTTACACATCGGATGGTGGCTTCTATATCGCAAAGAGACCCGGCGTTGACGCGCCCGAAAAGTATGCAATTAAGAACTGGGAAAAAGAGCATAGCCTGCCCGAAGGTCCTGAGTGGAATGACGCGCGTAAGGCTCTTGAAGAAAGGCAACAAATGCGTCCGGAAGGTGGCGACAGGCAGATGCCGATGCGGCCTGAGGGAGAGAATAGGCCGATGCCAATGCGGGATATGTGATGCAAAACGACAGAACTTAACTTTCGCGGTGTGCGAATAACAAAAAGCCCGACCATTTGGCCGGGCTTATACTATCTGGCTACCCCGCCAGGATTCGAACCTGGAATAAGGGAACCAAAATCCCTTGTGTTGCCGATTACACCACGGGGTATTCTGTCTGCTTTCAACTTGCTTAATTCTACGCGGGTTTCGAAGCGGTCAACTCACAGCAGTAAGTCAGGGCACAAGAAAGCGCGGTCGGCATCCTTGCCACCGCGCTCAAAATTAGTTGTTCCCATGTTGACTATCTATACCTGTCGAGCAAGTAATCACCTGTGTCAATGTATATGCTGCTTCCTACACCATACCAAATGTCATCAGCATAATAGGTGTAATAACCGTTTGCTGTTATCCTCCATGCGCGGAAGTAAATGTCCTCATAGTCGTAGTAGTAGCCGACGGGTATCTCGAAGTAACCGTCATAGTCACTCCAACCCACCCACACATAGTCATCCCAGTCGTTTTCGATGGTGATTCTTGCATCGCGTATAGGCATACCACTCCATGAATCAAACACATAACCGGTTATGTAACGGTACGCACTATCATCGGTATATGTATAGGTGTAGGTGACTTCTACAGTCTCACCGGTTCGACCGCATGCTATCGAGGCTCCGGCGAGCAGCATCAATGCAACAATTGCGAGTTTGGAAAGATGTTTGCGTCTGTTTTCTGACATAGTCTCCTCCTTTCGTCTTCACCTTTTTGACGGGTTGGAGGAATGCAGTCAGGCAAATTGTGACATTTCCCTTTTCCACCCGTCAAAACTATTAAGAGGGCGGAAGACGGGTTACGAAATTCCTAAAATCGCGTTCATCATTCGTCAAAGCGCCTATACTTTAGAAAACAACGCCGCACAAACGGTGTCCTTGTTGATTTGGGAGGTAATGTGAAGAACTATCGAGTTGTCGCCATTGTGCTGACGGCGCTCGTCTTGGCTTTTTCAGCAAGCGGCTTTTGCGATCTGCAGAAGCCCACGGTTGATAATGAAAACGGCTTTTCAATAGCCCTGCCGACCCGCTGGGAAAGCCAGCCTATCGCCCCGCCCGACTCCACATCCCGTCCTTCTCCCGCCCTGCAATCAGATACTAAGGAACTGCTTATCTACAAGGGGCCACAGGGCTGCGAGTTCAGGCTATTCAAGATATCAGGTAAAAACATTGACGAGGCTTTCGAATCGGTGCAAAGCTACGCCACATCTAAGGGCATGAAGGATCCCACAGAGAAAGAGGACATCAAGCTCAAGGATAAAAACGCCAAGTTGAAGAAGGTAGTCTATCTGGCCTCTTCCCGTTGGAGTGGTGATTGGAAATGCTACTATTTTGCAGCGCACATTCCGAACGGTGCGTTCATGCTTATTTACCAGCATCCCGCGGCCTACAAGCAATATGAAAAGCAGGTGCTCGAAAGCGCAACCTCATTCAAACCCGCCAAGACGACGGAAAGCGATGGCGAGGCACTTGATCCTCGCATTGACCTTCCCGCTGGCTGGAAGCTGCACGAGACTGCGAATTACTTTATTCAATACAACGAGAAAGACGATGCGAAGGTAACAGACTTTGGCGGTAAGATAGAGAAACTGCACAACGCACACATCAGTGTGCTGAAACCGAATCCGCAGATTGAGAGTCTAAGGCCCAAGAAACAGCGCGAGAAATTCGTCATAAAGTACTTCAAGGATGCAAAGGGATTTCAGGGGTACGCTGGCGATCAGGGAGTCTGGGGCGCGGCCGCATATTACAGCCCCTCGCAGGGCGAGATTGCCTTCTACCTTTCTGGGTGGTCGAAAAAGACGCTGTGCATTCTTTATCATGAATGTACGCATCAGTTTCTGCAGGAGTTCGTCGGAGGGCCACGCGTCCGCTTTCACATCTGGATAAACGAGGGGCTTGCTGAGTACTTCTTTGCTGCCGGATGGGAGGACGCCGATAAGATCATCCCCGGCACCTTTTACAAAGAGGCAGCCAACGATGTTAAGGCCGCGATACGCACCGGCAAGCACCTGCTCGTCAAGGATGTTATTAAAATGACACAGCAGGAATACTATCGTTACGGTCGTTTTGCTTACAACCACGGATGGACGATAGTTCACTTTCTGTTGAATTCTAAAAACGAACGATATAGGCAGGTGATTCCTACCTATTTCTATACGATACAAGAGACCTGTTTTCCGATTCTTGAAGCGTTATCAGGTGAAGGACTTGACCTTAACAAGGGCGATGCTAATGTGAACGGTGGTGGCGCGAACAACGCCGACCTTGCTGCATTCAACAATCGCTCTGAGATGATCGCAAAGCTTTCCACTGCTCAAAATGAGGCTTTGGAGAAGGCTTTTTTGCAGATTGACCTCGACAAACTTCAGGCCGAATGGGAAGAGTACTATCGCTAACCCGAAATTAGCGTTTTTTATTTTGCATCAAAGCAGCGAGTATAAAATATAAGAAGTGCAAGCGTGTTGCTTGCAATTGTGTGGTTTTAAGGCGACAATTACACGGCGAACTACAGGATTTGCTGTCGCAAGGCGAAGACTAACCGCGCATCGCGGTTGAATCCTTAAACCCGAAAACCCAAGGAGGTTTTTGTGAATCCAAAACGCTTTGTACCCTTCCTTTTGGTGCTGTTGCTGCTTGCCTCTTCTCAGGCTTTTGCGGCAATGAAGCAGTACACAAATGACGAGTTTGGGCTCAAGATTGGTCTGCCTGATCGCTGGCTAAGTCAACCAATCCCGCCTAAGACCGACTATGACTCATTAGGCATGTCAGGCTGGCTCGCTGAGTTGCTTGACGACGACAGAATCATTCCACTTTTTATCTTCAAAGGCCCGCAAGACTGCGAATTCCGCTTGTTCAGCCTCAAGGTCGAAAACATGGAAAAAGCGCTTGAGGTTGCGCAGAGCTATGCCGAAATGTGTCAATTGGGTAAGGCTCTTAAGGTCACCGACTTTAAGGTGACATGCGGTAAGACAAAAGTCAAGACCATGCGGTACACAAGCACAGGCCGTCCCGCTGATGGATGGGATGATGGCACCTTTGCCCATCACTATTTCGTCGCGCAAAATGAGAATGGTTACTATTTCTACTTCTATGTGTATTTCGTTCAATATAAGAAATACGAAGCTGAGATCATGGACAGCGCAAAGAGCTTTGCCTTTTCTAAAAAGAAAGAGGTCAAGAAGGACGCTGATTCGCGCAAGCAACTCCCACCCGGGTGGAGCGTTCTTGAGACCGAAAACTACCTTATTCAGTACAACGAGCCCGATGCTACAAAGGTCAAGAACTTCGGCGCGCGAATAGAGAAGCTTCATGCTGCGCATGTCAAAGTAGTACCGCCAGACAAGGAAATGGAGAAGATCCGTCCTGCAGTCTCTAAACACAAGTTTGCCATCAAGTACTTTAAAGACAAGGCAGGATTTGATGGCTACGCTGCGGATAATGCTGTATGGGGTGCAGCGGCATGGTATAGCCCTGGGCAAGGTGAGATTGTCTTTTATCTGACCGGCTGGTCGAAGGAGACCTTGGCTATTCTCTATCACGAATGTACCCACCAGTATCTGCAGGATTTAGTTGGTGGACCTAAGATTCGATTCCACACATGGATCAACGAGGGGCTTGCTGAGTACTTCTTTGCAGCCGGCATGGAGGAGACAGACAAGATTATCATCGGCGCGATTCACAAAGACGCGCGAAACACTGTTAAAAACCAGATTCGGTCTGGCGAAGAGATACCTGTCGCTAAGTTGATTGATATGCCGAAAAGCGAGTACTATCGCATCGGCCGTAGGGCTTATGACTATGGCTGGTCTGTTGTTCACTTTCTTCTTAACGCGAAGAACAAAGAGTACAACGCCGTAATTCCAAACTACTTTTATGAGCTTCAAGCCATTGTCTTCCCTGTTCTGAATGAGATGGACAGGCTTGGTATCAAGTTGTCAGATTCCCTATTCGATTGGATTGATGAGGGTGAGACAAAGCCTCCAAAAGGCGACGACGACGATGATTTGGGCGATGATGACGATGACGATGATGATGACGATATGAAGAAGGTGGATGAAGAGCTTGAGAAGGCGAAGAAGCGCGAGGAGTTTCGCGAGATTCTTAAGAATGCCGCTGCAAACGCGCAGAAGAAGGCCTTTGGCCAGATAAACATGGAGCAGTTGCAGAAAGACTGGACAGATTTCTACAAATAGCAGCTCAGTGAATAAGAGAGGGGCGCGATCGCGCCCCTCTTTGCTCTTGTTCGATTATGCTTCTGTCTAATAAAGACACTTGGTTTCGGACGGTGATTATTGTCTCGGGAACCTTTGCCGTTTTGCCGTGTCCAATTTAGGATACACCTTTGTTAAGCGCCACTTCGGTAACCTTTCTGCGTCGGATTCTTGGGGTATTAGTTCAAGTGTGATTACTTGCTGATTCGGGGTAGTTCGACCATTACCCACGGAGGCTTTTGTGGCGAAAAAACAGGTCTCACTTATCATCCTCGCGCTTCTGCTCGTGTTCTCGTCGTATGCTGTCGCCGAACCGCACACAATTGCTGATGATATACACGGCTGCTCCATCAGGTTATCTGATAACTTCGCTCTCTCAAAGCAGTTTACCCCTCGTGAACTTGGTGCCCATCCATTTCTTATGTACTTATTTGCGTACAGCCTGCCACCTGTTGATGTGTTTTCTGGTTCAACCGGCAGCGTATTTATGAGATTCGTAATTAGAGACGACACCATAGAGGGTGCCGAGAGCCTTATTAAGGAGAAATTCACCCGTCTAACGGGGGAGTCACCGTCGAAAACCGAGCGCTTCCGCCTGAATTGCCCAAAGACAAAGGCAGTTACCTTCAGATATGCGTTGACAAGAAGAACGGAATACTATCCATCGCCAAGCGAATACACATTCATGTTCTTTGTAGCGCAGAACTCAAACGGTATTTTTGCATTCATGTTCGGCCACTTCAGCAGACTGGTCAGTCAGCACAAGAGCGCAATAGATGATGCAAGAACCATTGCCTATCTCGAAAAGCGTAAACCGTCTGAAACCGACAAAATGTGCTTGCCAATCCCCGACATGAGGATAATTGAGACAGAGAATTACCTGTTGCAGCACAACTTAGACTTAATCAGCGATGCAAACCGAGTTGCGAAATGCGTTGAACGCTTTCGTACTGAACTTGAGAAGATTGTTCCTCCGATTCCCATAGTTCAGGCCACAAGAACAAAGACACTGATTCGCTATTTCAAAGAC
>CAZNBY010000041.1:0-27903 GCA_964571525.1 uncultured Planctomycetota bacterium | reverse complement strand
TCAAAGGCACTTGCTTTGCGTGGATGACAAAGCGTGGACTTGAGATCATGGTCAATGGCAAAGTTTCTCTGGTGAGAGGAGTATTAGAATGAGAGTAAAGAGGCTGTTCTTCGTGGTATGTCTGACGGTCTGCTTATCCTATGTCGGTGCAAGAGTTGTTGCGATGCAGGGGCTTTATAACGCAATGCTTGATCCGCAGTTATACTCAGAATTCTATTTCCATGAAGGATACGATATTTATGCAGGAAACGAATATATAACAAATGCTCCTGCAACTCTTCGAGGCACAGCGAAAGCTCGGACAAATTGCATAGTTAAAATAAGCCTTTCGGACTTCGCAAAGCAGTGTGTAAATTCGGGGGTTGTCGTAGAAGAGCAAAACCAGGCGTACTGTTTCAGCCACTCATATATTTACTTCGATCAGGATATGACCTTTCCTTCTGCGCCACCACCCCCAACTACTGCACCGTCTCCACTTATAAATGGTGGAAACCTTGCACAACTACACCCCAAAATTCGGGCTGCCATACAATGGGAAGCAGCTATGAGGCAATATCCAGGTTATGCGATGTGGGCAGCACCGCCAGATGTTCAGATAAAAGATGGTTTTTTATGCATAAACAACATACCAGCGAGTGCTGTCATTGCAATTGTGGGAAATTTCTGCGCGGATTACAATGCAACGCCTATACAAACATGGGCATATGATTTGCCCTGCTATAACCATTTTCATCTTGGGCCTGAGAACACAGTGCTGAATTTAGGATTTCAGAATAATTTCCTGCCGTACCTTAGGAGTATGTTACCAACAGATATTTACCCTCCGATTGCAAATGGACCTTTTTATTTTCGACACAATAGAGCGGATATGTTGCAGACTCCATATCCAGAAAACTACCATTATGCGATTGCAACTGGTGGTATTTACAAGTATGTAATAGTGCAAGGAACAAATGATCCTATCGGTGCAGTTCCAATTGGCGCACCTCCATTTGTCGAAGAAACTACCATTGACCAAGTTTATTCAGATGTTGATGTAATACATGAGCTAAGTGATATGTGGGGAAAATACTATTTGAATATGTTCTCCCAAATTGACATTAAATACTACAGAAAATATGTCGAGTTCGATGGCTTTACGAGTCCAAAATGCCACACATATCGTACAACACTGGCAGCTTCTGCTGCTCCATATAGATTTCCAGTCAATGTCCAATTGAATGATACTACAACTGGAGCAACGATGCCACCTAAGCAGAGTATCGGAACCACAGACATGATCCGTAATTTTGGTGGCGTATTTGAATTTAATCCATATGGTGCATTGCCTTCATCCAGCTCAAATCCATGGTTGCCATACAGCTATGAAAACAACCCATGGAATACCAAATCAGAGGTTTCTTCAATAAATGCTGAATCCCATTCCTATTGGGTGTTAAGCAATCTTCATTGTCAACATGCTGGGGAATTTCGTTTTAACACTGAGACACCCTCAGTAAATTCTTGGAATGACGCATTTTATTGCTGGAATACGCAAGTTCATAAGAAGTTTGCTCCTGGTAGCCCACCTACCGGTACACCGTTGTGGTGGATACCACCTCGAACTCCATGGCCAGGCGGTACTGCATTTCCGCCTGTTGCTACACAAAACGATAATCGAGCATACCATCCAGATTTCGCATACTTCAGAGACGGTAGATATTTCGCAGATGCATCTGCTGAAGATCTTGCCCCAACTCCTCTCTCAACGCAAGTTAGAAGCAAAAACTTCAATGTTAACAATTTCAAACCGTTTTTGCAGGGTATCACAATCTATCAGCAGCAAATTGACTGGAATAGCACTGCTGACTTCATTGATCCAACCGATGTTAGTAAGTGGATTGCACCTCAGAGTATGGCGAGTGCTCCAGACGACTGGAAAGGATTAGAATGGCCAGTCTATAAACCATGGTGTGTATATGATGCGCTTTGGATCATTAAGAAACCTGAAGGCATCAACACTGAAGAGCCTGGCTATCAACCATTAATGGAACTTAGTACAATTGACCTTAATTCAGCCCTTGGAGATATTATTTCTGGCAAATACTGCAATTTTGAAAAGCGACAAGATGCGAATAGAGCTAAGAAATGGGTGAATGGAGTGAAACCAGTCTATTTTATTATGCGATTTAGTGAGGCGATTGACGCAAATACTTTCACTCTGGACATAGAAGATAGGTTTGGTAATGCACGTTGTCTTATTAGTGGCGTTAATTATGTTGACCCACACGAAAACGCGAACTTACTTACGCCATTTTATGAGTATTTTGATTTTAACGATAACAAGGAAACAAAATTTACATTTATGGCTGGTTCAAAATGGCAAAACCATTATCGCGAAAATACCTTCATTTGATAACTATGAAAATGCTCTGTTTGACGGCGCAGAAAGAAGATTATATATTCATGTTGCTGACCTTGCAGGTACATATAACGCATGCATTGATGCAGTGGACAATGTAAGCTGCACTGAAACGCTTTGTCGCAACAATGACACATTGTGCTGGAATAGTACTGCGTTTGGTGATTCATGGGTTCATAGGTTATCAATTGATTCAACGACCAAAGCGCGGTGCTGCTTTAGTCCATCTGTCAATAGTGACAATTGGAGCGTTGTGGAGAATGACATTGATGATCTAGAGTCAGGCGATCCACTCAGAAAGTTCGATAATCTCACTCAATCATACGGAGAGTTTCTTCTCTGCACGCAGAATCCTTGGGAATCTTGTACGGAGGAATATGATCCAAAGAGAGAAATCGCCCGCGAGAGCATTGACTGCTTCACAGGCGATCCCGATTCATGGCTGCATGATTCTGCTGGAACTCGAGAAACCAGAATCTCAATTGGGAGTTTCAAGCGTGAGCAAAGAGTTGATACCCCAGAGGTAAGAATACTTACTGGTCCTGGTATATACTGGTGTGTGTGTATGGCGAACTATGTAGACATTGCGTCTTTTGTTGTTGATGCTGCAGGCAACTTCGAGGGAGTAGTTGGGCGGTTTTGCACGGACACAATTGAGGACCCGCCCCCCTTCATAACTTTCCCACCGCGTTCATTCTTCACTAATACACCAAGTATGACGAATACCGCCCCTCCCATAACTCGACCGCAGATTACTACGACAACAATCAGTCCTCCCCCAGAACCAAGCCCCGCTATTCCATTTGATCCGCCACCACCAATGCCGACTCCAGTATCATGCAATCAAAACAACATGAGGGACACATAAGATAAATCCGCTTCAAATTGCTATGCTTAAATGCATTTCTTCTTATTGGTAGTGGAAAATGGACAACTCCGACAGTAGTCTGCGAACTTAACGCAGTTATTGTCATAAATATAACCATTTCAGTAGAGTTATGCGACACTCTTGTTTGGTCGTCAATAAGGCATTGAGAAGTACTATCAGACAATGCAAACGATAAACGAACCAATTAAGATCACATTCAATTCACTGATTCAAGAGGTATGTTCTGACTTACTCCAACTGCATAGATTTTCCATCTCTATCACCGCCCAGTCCCCCCACCAACTAAAAGAGCCTTCTTGCGAAGGCTCTTGGGGGAGTGTCTGAAGAGTGAGAGGTTAGGGGTTAGGCAGATAGTTTTCGGGATGGTCGAAGTTGTAGCGCCCCTTAACGCTGTCCCACCAATCACGGTATTCTTTTACAGATGAACCTATTAGCTCGAACCCTGACTCGGGGCTGTAGCCCAACTTCTCGTTTTTTAAGAGCTTTTTCATCGCGGTGAAAGCCTTAGAGCGTATGTTAAGGTCCGTATCCTCCATCAATGTGAAGAGGTAGGGCACGGTGTCAATATCGCGAAACTCGCCCAGTGCGACTGCAAGGGTGCTGCGGTCGGTGTTTGATTTATCAAGCGCTGGCAACACAATATCGGCAAGGCTCTTTGTCTTGTTGCTGTTCCACCAGTCACGCCAAAACTGCTTGCCAGCATCAACTGATGCCTGATCCTCTGCGTACAGCAGGTCTATCTGGCTTTTTTCGTTTGTAATCGCGGCGAGAAATTTATCGGCGATGCGACGCACATCGTCGTTATCGCTGCCGATGCCCTCGGTTACAAGCAGTTCAAGGCTCGCCTTTCCGCCACCAAACACCTCGCTGGCGTACTTAGCAATGGTCACTTCTAAGACCATCGGAGTAGCATTGCCGACTCGACGCAGGCCATCTTTGAACTTTGCCACATCAATTTTTGGGGCAGGGGTAGGGGTGGGCTGGTTTTGTCCCGCCTCTTGCGTTGTGCCGGGCTGCGGAGTCTCATCTGTTGTGCCAGAATCCTTTTTCATCACCATAATCGCGACAATAACCAACGCAATGACCAATACCACACCTGCACCGGCAAGAAGCGCTCCGTAACCGCTCGAGGTGGGCACATCATCGTCATCGCGGTCAGCGCGACGGCTGCGCCGCGAACTGGGGCGCGGTTCATCATCATAGTCATCCGGTCTTCTGCGCGAACCAGAACGCGAACGGCTTTCTGCCGCAGGCTCATCGGGGCGCGATCTGCGTCCCCTTTCGGGACGGGAGTCGCGGTGCGCTACGGGGCGAGACTCGCTTTGAGCAGGGATGACAACAGGTTCACTGCAACGGGGGCATTTTGCCTTCTTGCCTCCGGTCTTATCAGGAGCCTCGATATGCTCACCGCAGTTCGGGCATTCAAACTCTATTGTCATAACCCCTCCTTATAAGTAGTAGTTAAGACACTACTATATTAACAAGGCGGTTCGGAATTGCAACGATTTTCTTAATTGTCGCGTTTCCGATGTGCTCTTTTACATTCGGGTGCTTCAGAGCGGCCTCTTTAAGATCCGACTCGCAGGTGCCGGGAACGACAAAAAGTTTGCCGCGCAGCTTGCCGTTGACCTGAAGTACAACCTCTATTTCCTCATCCTTCGCGGCAATTTCACTATGGGTGGGGAAGGGGCGTTCGAATAGACTTCCCTTGCCGCCGACCTGTTCGTACATTTCCTCGCTGATATGCGGTGCCATGGGCGCAAGCATCTCGCAAATTCGGCAAAAAACCTCTTTGCGAATCGAGGGACGAACCTCAGCAAGCAGTTCGCGCATGCTGTTGAGCAACTCCATCAGTGACGCGATGGCTGTGTTGAAGTGGAATGAGTCCTCGATATCGAACACAACCCTGCGGATTATCTGGTGAAGGTGACGCCGAAGCTTGCGCTCGGATGCGGTAAGGTCGTCTCCGCTGCCAGAATATTCTTCGACATTTTGCACCGAATCAGCATGCTCGGTTATCGTGTCCCAAAGCCTTCTTAAGAATTTAAAGCAACCCTGCACACTTTCATCCGTCCACTCGGCGGCCTTTTCGGGCGGCCCGATGAACAGAGTGTAAAGGCGAAGGGTATCGGCACCGTACTTTTCGATTATGTCATCGGGCGACACGACATTGCCGCGCGATTTCGACATCTTCGCGCCGTCTTTGTAGATCGTGCCCTGCGTGAACAGCGCTTTAAAGGGCTCGCAGGATGATGTAAGACCCATGTCGTACAAGACCTTTATTACAAATCGCGTGTAGAGGAGGTGGAGCACAGCGTGCTCGGCACCGCCGATGTACTGGTCAACTGGCATCCAATAGCGTTCGTCTTCTTCTTTGTAAGGCTTGTCGTCAACAAACGGAGAGGCGAAACGGAGAAAATACCAGCATGAGCAGAGCCATTGCGCGACTGTATCTGTCTCGCGCTTTGCCGCACCGCCGCACTTAGGGCAGGTTGTGTTGACAAAATCGGCCTGTTCTGAAAGCGGACTTTTTTCGCCAAGCGACCTAAATTCGGTGATATCGGGAAGGCGAACCGGCAAGTCGCTCTCTGGCACTGGCACGGTACCGCAATGCGGGCAGTGAATGATTGGTATCGGCGCGCCCCAGTACCTTTGGCGAGATATCAGCCAGTCGCGCAGACGGTATTTGACAGTGCGACGGGCGGAACCGGCCTGCTCGAGATGAATTGAAATTGCCTGCTTCGCCTCCTCGCTTGGCATACCGTCAAACTTGCCAGAATTGACCTGAATGCCAGGCTCGATATATGCGTCGGTCATTTCTTCGACAACAAGATTGCGGTCGGGCGGAGAAATCACGACCTTTATTGGCAATCCGTATTTCTTTGCGAACATGAAATCGCGCGAATCATGCGCTGGCACGGCCATAACGCCGCCGGTGCCGTATTCCATCAAGGCGTAGTTGGCGACCCAAAGCTGGACTTTTTCGCCATTGACGGGATTTATAAGGTAACGGCCTGTAAAGACGCCCTCTTTTTCAGCGTTTTCAGACCCCCTAATTCCTCCGGCCTTTCGGTGGGATTCGACAAATTGAAGAACAGAATCCTCGTACTTAGTGCCCTTAACCAAAGACGGTATTATGGGATGCTCGACTGCGAGCGAGAAGAATGTGACGCCGAAAAGCGTGTCAGGGCGTGTTGTGTAGCACTTGATTGTTGTCGAATCGTCGTCGAGCTTAAAGTCAACCTCTGTGCCCTCGCTGCGCCCGATCCAATGGCGCTGCATTGTTACGATCTTTTCTGGCCACTCTTTAAGCAGGTCAAGGTCATCAATCAACCGTTGTGCGTAGTTGGTGATGCGGAAAAACCACTGGCTGAGATTCCGGGGTTCCACCGCTCCGCCGCAGCGTTCACATTCGCCATTGACGACTTCCTCGTTCGCAAGAGCCGCCTGACACGATGTACACCAGTTGACCGGCGCATTTGCTTTGTATGCAAGACCGGCCTCGTACATCTTAAGAAATACCCACTGTGTCCAACGATAGTATTCGGGTTGCGAAGTGTTGACCTCGCGCCGCCAGTCAAAGCCAATGCCTTGGCTGTTAAACTGGCGCTTCATGTTGGCTATGTTCTGCGCGACCCAAATCTTCGGGTGGATGTTGAACTTAATTGCGGCGTTTTCTGCAGGTAAGCCGAATGCATCCCATCCCATGGGCGCAAGCACATTGAAGCCTTTCATCTTCTTATATCGGACAACAGCGTCGCCAAGAATGTAGTTGCGACCATGTCCGACATGCAGCACCCCACTGGGGTAGGGGAACATGTTCAAACAATAGAGCTTTGGCTTGTTCGAATCTGTCTCGACCTCGAACAAACGACTGTCAGCCCACACCTTTTGCCATTTCTGTTCAATGCTCTTAAAGTTGTAATCCACGGTAATTGGTCTCCGCTTTGTGCGCTTACATTATAGGCCAAGTGGCAGATAGTCAATTCATAGGCAGGCTGAAGCCCCAATTGGCGAGCCTTGTCGTGCAAACTGCGCCTTCGTTTGACCTCAACACATAAACTGTTAATATGATTTCAACTTACGGAGACCCTTTATGCCCCCCAAACCCACCTTTCAGGATATTATCCTGAAACTGCAGCAATATTGGGCTGATGCGGGCTGCGCGATCGTGCAGCCATACGATATTGAGAAGGGTGCCGGCACATTTAATCCCGCCACCTTCTTCCTGTGCCTCGGGCCTGAACCTGCCCGTGTCGCCTTCGTCGAACCCTCACGCCGTCCTACCGACGGCAGGTACGGCGATAATCCCAATAGATTGCAGCGCTTTCATCAGTATCAGGTAATCGTCAAGCCCGCGCCAGAGAACTCGCAGGAAATCTACCTTGCCTCGCTTACGGCGATTGGCATTGAGCTTGATAAGCACGATGTGAGGTTTTTAGAGGACGATTGGGAGTCACCAACGCTCGGTGCATCCGGTCTCGGTTGGCAGGTGTGGGTTGACGGGCTTGAAATCTCGCAGTTCACATATTTCCAGCAGATGGGCTCTATCGAGCTTAACCCGATCTCGCTCGAACTGACCTATGGTCTCGAACGGATCGCGATGTTCCTTCAGGAATGCGACAATTGCTACGACCTTATCTGGGTGCGCGATCCAATAAATGGGCGCGACCTTCGCTACGGAGACCTTCTTTTAGAGCCTGAACGCCAGTTCTCGGCATATAACTTCGAGCACAGCGACCCAGAATTCTATCGTGCGCAGTTCGATTCATACGAGCGGGAGTTTCAGCGCCTAATTGCGCTGAATCTCGTTTATCCCGCCTATGATTCCCTGATACACGCGGGGCATGCCTTTAACATGCTCGATGCGCGCGGAGCCGTGAGTGTCGCCGGAAGGGCTGCCTATATTGGCAGAATCCGAGCGATGGCGCGCGCTGCTGCGGAGAATTATGTGCAGCTTCGCGCCGACAAGAATCATCCCCTGAACCGCAACTATATTCCGTGGAAAGAACGGTATGCCTAATCTGCTTATTGAAATCGGAGTCGAAGAGCTTCCGGCATCATACATAGAGCCTGCAATTTCACAGTTCGCGCAGAAGATCGAATCTGCATTGCCCCTTTGCGTTGCTGCAAACCGCAGAAGCGCCGCCACTCCCCGTCGCTTGATCTTTCAGTGGAGCGATGTCGCCTGCGCCTCTCCTGATTCGACCGAAATTGTAAAAGGCCCTCCACGCGACAGGGCACTCAACCCAGATGGAACGGCTACTATGGCGTTGAGCGGTTTTTTAGCCAAATGTGGCGCAACGATGGATAGCTTATATTTCGACACAGAAAAGGGGCGCGAATACGCTTTTGTAAAGAAGGTCGTAAAGGGTGTGAGCACAATTGAGCTTGCGGCCAAGTGCATCCCTGATGCTTTAAGCTCAATTTCCTTCCCAAAGAGCATGAGATACAACGACCCTAAGCTGACCTTTGCCCGACCTGTGCGCAGACTGCTTGCGCTGTTCGGTGATGCAATTGTTGAATTCGAATGGAACGGAGTTAAGAGCGGGCGAACGACATCTGGGCATCTAATATGCGATAATGCTCCAGTCGAAATTGATGAAGCGAATTTTGATTCTTTTGCCGAAATTCTTCGCCAGAAGCATGTCATCGCTCTGTCAAATGAACGCGAGGAAATTCTGCGCTGCAAGATGGAGCAGTTCGCGCAGTCTGCAGGATATTCGCTGATCCCCGACGATCATCTTCTGGCCGAGCTTGTCTATCAGCTTGAGTGGCCCAACGCGGTCATGGGATCTCTTGATGACAAGTTTATGGCGCTACCCAAACCTGTTCTGGCCGAGACGCTTCGCCATCACCAGTACTCTTTTCTGCTTACTTACGCAGACGGATCGCCCGCGCCGGCTTTTATTGCCGCCTGCAATCTCGTCGGTCAACCGCACGAGTTGGTGTCAGTAAAAAAGGGCAACGAGAATGTCTGCCGTGCCCGTCTTGAAGACGCTTTGTTCTTCTATAACGAGGATATCAAACGCCCCTTGGCTATGCGGCTCGATGAGCTGAAGGGCGTGGTCTTTCACCCCAAACTTGGCAATTACTACGAAAAAAGTCTTCGCTTGAAAGCACTTGTCGAGAGACTCGCTATGAGCGCATTCGACTCTCTTTCAGGCGCAGAAATCGCCCAGATTGCCGCAAGCGCGGCATTGCTATCACGCTGCGACCTTGTAACACACATGGTGTATGAGCTTCCGTCGCTGCAAGGTGTTATGGGCACACATTATGCGTTAAGGGATAACAATCCGCCTGCGGTCGCGCGCGCCATAGAAGAAATGTACATGCCAAAGGGCAAGGGCGCATCTCTGCCAGTATCTGAAGCGGGCATTCTTCTTTCTCTTGCTGACAAATTCGATACGCTTTCGGGCTTTTTTGCACAAAACATGCTTCCCACCGCGACAAAGGACCCGTTCGGCCTTCGTCGCGCTACTATCTCTGTTATTTCGATACTTCGCTCGTCGCAGATTTCGATTTCGCCGGTACAGGCGTTTATCGAAGCACTTAGTTGTTGGGGAGCTTTTAACGGCAGAGAGAGGCAGATTGCCTCAGATTTTCTTGCATACTTCCTTGACCGTCTTTGGTTCGAGATGCTTGAAGAGGTTCCGCACGACCTATGTGCATCTGTGCATGCGGTCAACTCCCGTCGGTTTTCATGTGATATTGATAATACTGCCCACACAAGTGTACGCGATGTCTTTGTAAGGCTTGATGCTTTGAAGGAGATCTCAGCAAGATCGAACTTCGCTTCACTTTGTACAACACTCGAACGGGCGGCGAACATAACGAAAAACTTCGACGAAAGCGGCGATATTGACGCATGTCTTTTCACAGAGGATGCCGAGATTGCCTTGTACAACGCATATTGCCGAGTATCAACAACAATACGCGAATCGCTCGCTTTGCGCAGCAGGGAAGGGTACTTGCATGCGGCAGGTCTTTATGTGGCGACCTTTGAAGCTCCTTTGCATCTCTTCTTCGACCGGGTATTTGTCAATGTGGAAGATGAGAGAGTTCGCACCAATCGCCTGAGGTTGCTGAAACGCATATACCTGTTGTTGTCTGATTCTTTCGCCGATCTGACTTGTGTGGCTTCGAGCAGAAATGCGAAGCCTAAACAATAACCGTTACCTTTTTGCTTGACATATCGAGCTTTTGACATAAACTTGATGTGAATTACCGCGAGGTGTGCTTATGAAGGCATTTTCGGTTGCGATTATGCTGGTGCTTGTCCTCTTTGCTGCGGGCTGCACCAACTACAAGACCAAGTTCAACCGCGGATATTACGAGATCCCGGGCGACTTTAAGAAGATCGTCAAAGAGGATGTCGAGCGCTTCAACACGCTCGATCAGGATATCCATCGCCGCGTTGCCGCATCATACGAAAAGACCGTTGATGGCGTTTATGATGTAAAGCGCTGGACCACGCAAGAGTGGAACCAGTTGACAGAAAATGTCGAGTGGACTGTAGTTCAAATCGGTAGAGAGTTTAACACAATTCGTGATGCTTGTTCCTATGTTCAACGCCGTTGGTCGGAGTTCGGCCCAAAGGTAAAGGGCATATGGACCGACACATACAGATACATCAGCTATGAGCTTGCAGTTACTAATGAACTTGATAGCGAAACCAAACGCTATTGGCGTCAAGAGTTCGAACGCATGTCAACCGCAGGCGATGGCATGAAGCGCTGGGTGCGTAATCGTCAGGAAGAAGCGGCCGGTCTTTCTGAATTCATTCGTAGAATGTACAGCCGCGAGACAGAGAAAGGCTCCGAGACCCTTACTAACATAAAGGACTACTTCACAAAGCGTATTGATTGACCCCATTTTTGCATTATCATGGTGTGTAACTTCAAGAATAAAGGCCTCTCGGCCTTTATTTTTTGGGAGGCGGAATGAAGCCTGATGACAATTGGTTTGTGCGCATGCGCGAAAAATTGTCCCCCGAGATGGTCAGCGACCCGATGATGGCAGAGCTTGCCGACGAGTTTCTTGCCGAATTAGTCGAAATTGTGAAGAGCATAAAGGATGCTTCTGATAGCGGAGACATCGCCGTTGTGCGTGACCAGTCCCACAAGCTTAAGGGTAGTGCTGGTATGTTCGGGCTTGCCGAAATAGGCATCAAGGCTGGTGAGGTTGAAGCTGCATGTAAAAAAGGCGACGGACCTGAGACCATTCGCTTATTGGTCGCCGAACTTAGAATCCTTGCTCTGCTTTAGCTTTTGCAGTTTCGATGTGCAATCACCTCAACTCAGTACCAGAACGAGTTTCTTTCGCTCAAACAACCCAGAACCCGCATATACACTGGGTTTGGTCCCGATTATCAAAGTGCAAGTACTATCTGTATACAATGTGGTCTGCCGCCCTTTTTCCTTGACACATACCGAATGAACCATAAACTCTACGGACTGTAAATGAACCTGACGAACGACAGCCGTCAAACAGATGGCGCGAATTGCAGCGAAAGCCGGCTTGAATGGACGGTGGTTTTGTTATTCCGTCTCAAAGCCAAGGCTTTTGTGGTAATTGCGACCATTGTCGCTGCGGCGCTGTTCGGTTATTTTGCGTTCGGCCATTCGTTTATGTGGAGCGGACTTGCTGTCTTGGTGCTGATGATCGCCTTTGGCGGAGTTTTTACACCTCATTCGTATGTCTTTGATGATGAGGGCATTGAGCACAGCACATGGTTCGGCGCGACAAGGCGTAGATGGTCGGAGTTCAGGCGGTACGAGATGTTTGCCTTTGGTGTCAACCTGATCACCCGTGCTGATGAAAGCAGGTTCGAGCACTTTAGAAGCATGAACATCTATCTGCCAGAGGACTCGGCTGCGATAATCGCATTTGTCGAGCGCAAAATGCGTGAAAATGAGCAAAAACTGTCAGAGGAATTACACGAACTGAAGCAATGAGTGAAAGCCCTGAAATCATAAATCCCTCTCCGGCTCCGGAGGATGAGTTCGCTGAGTTTCGGCCTGTTATTCGCGGCCTTGCGCGAAAGATAGTCCGATACGGGCTTACTACTCCGGCGGTCATTCTTTTCGAAGCCGAAAGACCGCTGAACTGGATTGCAGGTCAGGCTTTGCATGTTGCTAATCCGACTCTCAGCTTTTTCACCGAGTTTTTCGCTCTTGCCACCGCTGAAGACCTTGACAAATTCGCCCGATTTCTCGAAGACAGAAGGTCTTTCGATGTCCTTGTCGAGGAGATCGAACGGCAATCTGCGCTCAAAGATAAATTGAACAAGTTAGAGGGACGCTCCGTCGCCCCCAAAGTTAGTCCCATGCATTCAAAGGAACTTTCATGACACACGGTAATTTCGACCCAAATAAGATTCGAACCATAATCGCGACTGACTGCGGCTCAACCACCACAAAGGCAATATTGATCGAAAAAACGCCCGAGGGATTTCGCCTTATGAAGCGCGGTGAAGCCCCAACCACCGTAGAGAAGCCAGCCGAGGATGTCACTAAGGGTGTGCTTAACGCCATAAGCGAAATCGAAGACTTAACAGGGCGCAGCTTCACAAAAGACGATATGGTTTTCAAGAATTTCGGTGGCAACGAGGGCGCTGATATATACATTTCTACATCGTCGGCAGGCGGTGGCTTGCAGATGATGGTTGCCGCTGTCGTCAAGCAGATGACCACAGAAAGCGCGCAGCGTGCTGCACTCGGTGCGGGCGCTATTGTGATGGATGCTCTTGCGACAAATGACGGAAAGCTGCCTCATGAGAGAATCGAACGCATTCGCAATCTTCGCCCCGATATGATTCTTCTCGCAGGTGGTGTTGATGGTGGAACTATTCACCATGTCGTCGAAATGGCCGAAATCATCGGTTCCGCAGACCCCCGCCCCCGTTTTGGCTCACAATACACGCTTCCAGTTATTTATGCCGGCAATAAAGAAGCTCGAAAGGAAGTCACGGCGGTTTTAGGGGAGAAGACGGTCCTTATCGTTGTTGAAAACCTACGCCCAACGCTCGAACATGAGGTGTTGGGGCCTGCTCGCGATAAAATCCACGACCTCTTCCTTGAGCATGTTATGGCGCACGCACCCGGCTATAAAAAGCTGATGGATTGGACAGATGTCGAAATCATGCCCACTCCCGGTGCGGTGGGCGATATCATGCAGCTTATATCTAAAAAAGAGAACCTTACCCTTGTCGGTGTTGACATCGGTGGGGCAACTACGGATGTCTTCAGCGTTTTCTTTGACCCAGAAACAAAAGAGCCTGTCTTCAACCGCACGGTTAGCGCGAATCTCGGCATGAGTTATTCGATTTCAAATGTAGTTGCCGAGGCCGGTCTGCCCAACATTCTACGCTGGGTTCCTTTCGATATTGACGAGCGGGACCTGCGAAACCGCATCCGTAACAAAATGATCCGCCCGACCACAATTCCTCAAACTCTTGAGGAGCTTATGGTAGAGCAGGGCATTTGCCGTGAAGCGCTAAGGCTCGCGTTGGTCCAGCACCGTGATATGGCAGTTGGACTTAAGGGCGTGCAAAAAGAGAGAGGCATCGGCGATGCGTTTGATCAAGAAACCTCTGGTCAATCGCTTGTTGATATGATGAGACTTGACATGCTTGTCGGTTCAGGTGGTGTGTTGTCACACGCGCCACGCCGTTCTCAATCCGCTCTCATGATGCTTGATGGCTTTTTGCCCGAAGGCTTTACAATTCTAACAGTTGATTCCATTTTCATGATGCCTCAGCTTGGTGTTCTGGCAAAGGTACACGAAGAAGCCGCTCTACAAGTTTTCCACAAAGACTGCCTTATTTATCTTGGAACGGCTCTTGCTCCTGTCGGAAAAGGCAAGGATGGCGAGCATGTGATGGATGTGACAGTCACGATGCCCGATGGAAAGGTCATAAAGAAGAGCCTTAATTATGGTAACATCGAAATGATACCCCTTGGTGTCGGCGAAATCGCGTCTGTTGATGCCGATCCTGACCGAAAATTCGATATTGGAGCCGGTAAGGGCAAGCGTTTGAAGCGCGATGTTCCGGGTGGAGTCGTTGGTCTTATTTTCGATACGCGAGGCAGACGCCCGTTTGAAATACCCACAGATCCCAAAAAGCGAGTTGAAAAGCTGTTTGCTTGGAATAAGGCCCTGAATATCTACCCAGAAAGAGGCGCGAAATAATGCACTTCGTCAGGCTCCACCTGCTTCTTATGCTTTTGTGCTGCTTTGCAGTTTCGGCCAGCTTGTCTGCCGAAGCTAAAAAACCGCCGAAAACCACAGCATACGAGGAGATCCGCCTGACAAACAATCCGGTTATTGATACTGAGCCTGTCTTTTCGCCTGACATGAAACATATCGCGTTCATATCTGTTTCAAACGAAATTGGCTGCTCTAACCTACACATAATGGATGCGGATGGGAAGAATCGTCGCGCCTTAGTAACCACCGCAGGAGAGACCAATATCAACCCGGTCTTTATGCCCGACGGCGAACGGATACTATATGTGTTTAACCGTGGCAAGACTTCAGGATTTGCGACGATCAAGCGGGATGGTACAGAGATGATAGAGTTGTTGTCTCTCGATAAAAAGGTCTCAATTCCAACTCCTTCACCGGATGGAAAGCGAATAGCATTCCTGCTAACCGACGAGCACCAGCAGTTGCACATATTCGATATCGAAACCAAATCCCACAACAAAATACAGACCGGCGCTGGAGATTGCGACACGCCGGTTTTTTCATGCGATGGATCTGTGCTGTTCTATGTCGAGTTCGATATGGAGGGCACTCAGTTATGTCGTGTTGATGCTGACGGAAAGAACCGCAAATTGCTTACAAAACCGACAGAGGAAGGTTCCGACAGCATTGCTCCGATACCCATTCCTGACGGCAGAGTTTTCTACATGTCTGATACCCGAGAAGGTTTCTTTCAGGTCATGGCAATGAAGGCAGACGGTACAGAGAAGCAGGTCGTGTTAAAGGAGTCAGTGTTTATCTATACTGTCAGCCCTGATGGAATGCAGATAGTGTATCTCTTTGCAATACGCCCAAACAAGAACGAGTTCTTTATCTTCGATGTCAAAACATCAAAGAGCGAGCAACTTACCGATAATCTCTTCAAGGAGAAGTCCGTCAGATTCTCACCCGACGGCAAATGGATACTCTATGTATCAGACCTTGAAGGTAATCCTGAAGTCTATAAAATGAAGATAGCTAAATAGGAGGAACAATTGGGTCAAGCATATACGCCCGGACTCCGTGTATCTGAGATGATGGCGATCCGCAAAGAGCGGCGCCTGCCCCTTAAGGGCGATGTGATCGTCAAGGTTGGTGATAAAGCCAAGGCAGATGAGATAGTCGCCCGCACATACCTCCCCGGCAAGATCGAACCTCTTAATCTCGTCCACAAACTCGGTTGTATGGCAAACGAAATTGGCGAGTACCTTCGTGTAAAAGAAGGGGATAAGCTTACAACAAAGACCGTTATTGCCGAAACCAAGGGCTTCCTTGGCATAAAGCTCTTCAAGAATGTTATCCTTTCGCCAATTGAAGGCACTGTCGAAACGGTCTCTTTTGTTACCGGACAACTGATGTTGCGGGGGCCAGATATCCCTGTGCAGGTTGACGCTTACTTCGACTCGACTATCGTTGATGTAATGCCGAAAGAGGGCTGTATTGTCGAGACAATTGGTTCGTACATACAGGGCATATTTGGTATTGGAGGCGAATGCCGCGGTGATATCAAGGTGCTTACTTCCTCCAACAACGAAGAGATTCGATCGGAAATGATAACGCCCGAATGCAAGGGCAAGATTATTGTAGGTGGAACCTTCATATCTTACGATGCGTTTGAGAAGGCTAAGAATCTTGGCGTGAGGGGTGTCGTTGTGGGTGGATTTGACGATGCAGACCTTCGCAAGATACTTGGCTTTGAGCTTGGCGTTGCCATCACAGGGCATGAGGATATACCAATCACTCTGATTATGACCGAAGGCTTTGGCCACATAAAGATGGCTGAAAGAACCTTCAAACTGCTTAAAAAGCGCGAGGGGATGCTTGCCTCGATTAACGGAGCCACACAGATCCGTGCAGGCGTCATGCGTCCTGAAATAATCATACCTGTTCCCAATGCTGAAATTGAAAAAGTCGGCGAAAGCCAAATGCATGCAGAAGGTTTGCTGCGTATCGGCTCTCCGATTCGTGCAATACGCGAACCTTACTTCGGCAAGATTGGCAAAGTTGTGGGACTTCCCCCAGAATTGACTAAGGTCGAATCAGAAACTTGGGTTCGTGTTTTGGAAGCTGAGTTTGAAGATGGAACACGCGGTCTTGTTCCCCGTGCAAATGTCGAACTGATCGGTAATTAAGCCTCGTGCTGAGGAGGTTAAGTTGACAAGGCGAATCGTTTTAGCGCTGGTGCTTCTTACAACACTTGCCTTTTATGGCACTGTGTTCGCTGAAGAGGCATCATCAGGCAAGAATACAAGCATCTTGCCAAATCTTAGCTTCGAAGAGCTTACAGAGCTTCCATCAATGGATGATCTGGAACCTCTTCTGTTCGAAAATGTGACATACCCAGAAGGGACATCACTTTTCACCACTCCCGAGTGCTTTTTCCCGTTTGGGTGGAACAAATTTACTGGTACGGGCGGTGATGTCGCTTTTGTTATTAAAAAGTCAGAAAGCGGCAATCAGCATTGCATGATGGTCACATCCCAAAATGAATCGCCAGTCTTCACAAACATGGCCTATGTGACTTTTCCTGCGCCCGAAACGCTCGCTGCATTAAAGGGTAAGCCCCTTGTCTTAAAGGCACGAGTATTCGCTAACATTTCAGCACCCGGGGCAAAGGGTCAAGAACCGATCACGGGCATGCACAACCTTGTACAGGGACCTGACTTCACCGCAGCCGACGAGATGAGGCTGTACTCCAACTTTGTCGGTATCAACATTCTTTATATCAAGAACCCGACAATTGTTGACGGGAAGGCGATTGAAGGTCATGTTGTTCCCGCTGAAATGAAGCAGAGAAATGTGCTGTTCTCATCAACAGAGGGCTTTGTCGAGCTTACTTGCGACACTATAGTGCCAGCGGATGCAGACACAGCAGTGTTGATTCTCGAATCAAAGGGTCAGGCGACTGGCGTTTTTTCGGATGTCACTGTGAATGTTGTCGAAAACCGCGCTGCAAAGATCGCGCTTCCCTCAAACCTTGATATGAAAGCTCTTACTTGCTCTGCCGGTAAGCACCCAAAGGACTGGTACTTCCAGCTTGGCGGACAAAGGGCCTATGCGCGTCAGTCGAGTGAACAGGTTAAAACAGGTTCATATTCGCTCGAGATTGGCAATCCCGATCCCCTTAATAACTCTGATAATGTTGTCTTTGCATCGAACTTTGACATTCGCTCAAATCGTGGCCTTTGGGGCAAGGAAGTTAAGTTCTCGGCTCTTGTAAAGACCGACATGGTGCCAGGCCACACCAAGGACTCGCGGTATTTTGAAGGAAGCTTGAACATTGTTCGCGGCGTTGACTATCAGGATTTCACCGACCTAACAGCATATCAAAACTATGCTTCTGCAAATGTTCAATGCCGCACCTCTACAGGCAAGATGGTGGGGATAACTAAGCAGCAACGAACTCTTGTCTTTGGCAAATCAGATGGTTGGGCTACAGTAGAGACCACAGTCACAATTCCACCCCGCACCTTTTCCATCGAGTGGCAGCTTCTGACCTGCGGTCTTGGTCGTGCTTGGTTCGACGATGTTACTATAAAGACTGATAACGGCTTCAGCCTAACCAATATAGGCTTTGAAGAAGCGTTTCTTAACGCTCCGGATAGCTGGGAGCTTGACACAACCTTGGCAAGCGCAATGTTAGTGGCCGATGCAGAACACAAGACAGATGGCACTTATTCGCTCTGTCTTATAAGCCCGCGAAGCATTGAGGTGAACGGTGGTTTCTATCTTTCCGCGAATGTTCCATATGCCAAAAAGGTAGTGTGGGAAGCGGATGTTAAGACCGATATTGATAAGAACGATTTCCAGCAGAGCGCGTATATAGAGATCGAAACGAATAGCGAGAAAAAGGTTGATAACGCAGCCATGGAAGGTTGGCCACTTTCTCGCACTCTTTCTGGGAAAAGCGATTGGACGAGGCTGAAAGCCGTGATTGTGGTTGACGAAAATGTGCTTGGCCTCTATTTCAAGTTGCACATGAAGGGCGTTGGTAAGGTCTATTTCGATAATATGAAAATTACACCTTACACGCTGGCGTTGCCTTCTAATTCGGTTAAAAATCCGACATTCGCCTTAGATCCAGCCAAAAAAGCTCCAGCAGGTTGGGAAGCAAAAGGAGTCGGTGCCGAGAATCCTGCTGTAAGCAATGCCTTTCGAAGCGCGTATGCCTACGGAAGGATTAACAGAGATGGCGCGCGCATTTACCAAGACCTTTTTGAAGCTGAAATAAAGGCAGAGGAAAAGAAGAAGAGAGGGAGCGGAGCGGAAGTCGTAAGGAAGTACTTCGGCAAGCCAATTACATTTCGTGCTACCCTTCGCTGTGCCGAACCAGCTTCTGCCGTTGCTGGCATCGAATTTCTAACCGCAGACGGCACAGTAATGTCATCCTTTGAAGACCAGACGCCGGTTCTCGGCAGCAAGGCTGTTGATTTGCTTGTCGCTCCTTTCGAAACCACTGAAGTTGAAACGACCATACCTGACAATTGCTCAAAGGTGCGCGCCTTTTTGAAGTTCAAACTTTCGGGTAAGGGTGTACCTAAGTATCAGATTCTGCGCTTCTCGTTATCCGGTGGAACCGCTGCCGCATCAGATGCTATTGTCTGCTCAGAAGGCACTGCATCTGACTATTTGGGCAAATACGGTGTCGTGCTTCAAACAGAAGTGCATGTCCCATCTGGTGCCCTTATCAATGCATCGTTCTCTGCCACAGACGCCCGCAAGCCGACGAACTATGAATTTGAAGGCTTGAAGTGCTGGGCAATAAACCCAAAGGAAGAGCTGTTAAGCTACACAGCTATTCCGATCGAGTCCGAACCAGTTAGTATTAACCAGAGCATTCCATTTCCTAAAGAAATGCGCGACAAAATCGCCAACAAGAGCTTCAAGTTCAATATAGAAGGTTATGTTACATCAAGCACCCAGGGCAAAATCGGAATCGAGTTTCTTGATGCTGCTGGCAATTCACTTGGTTCTCCAGTTTTCGAAGCGCTGCCAGTTTTAAGCGATAGCAAATTGCTTAGCCACTACTTCTATAGAACAGCGAAAAGCAATGTTAAAGCTGTGATACCAGCAGGGGCAGCAAGTGCGAATCTTCTGGTAGAGGCAAACGGAAAGGGCAAGCTGGTGCTCAACAAAGCCGGCATGGACTATGTGTATGTGGCATCGGGACTCTTAGATTGGCTTGCCTACACTATGATCTTCGACTTCGCCAAGCTCAATGTGCTGTTTGGTATCCTCATTCTTGGTTCGTTGATGATCTACTTCATCTTTGCTGCCCGCCGCAAAGACCTTTTCATTCGCAAAATCTCTGGTCTTGATTCAATTGACGAGGCAGTTGGGCGCGCAACAGAGATGGGCAAACCGATTCTTTACACTCCCGGTCTTGACGACATACAAACGCTGAACACGATCGCTGCTCTTAACATACTTGGTCGTGTTGCAAAGAAGGTTGCAGAATACGATACCCCAATCATTGTGCCGAACCGCGATCCGATCGTCATGACCGTTGCACAAGAGACAGTGAAGTCGGCATTCCTTGACGCAGGGCGCCCAGACGCGTTTCGCGAGGAATCAGTGTACTATATCACAGATGCCCAATTTGCTTATGTATCGGCCGTTGCGGGCACGATGATGCGCGAAAGACCGGCTGCCAACTTCTTTATGGGTGGTTATTACGCCGAATCGCTGATTCTGGCTGAAACTGGCGCAATGACAGGTGCCATTCAGGTCGCAGGTACCGACTCAGTGTCCCAATTGCCGTTCTTCATCGTTGCTTGCGATTATACTCTGATGGGCGAGGAGCTTTACGCGGCTTCTGCTTACCTATCGCGTGAACCTATGCAGATGGGATCTCTAAAGGGTTCAGACTATTCTAAGATCACTTTCTTCGGCGTAATTATCATCGGCACGATTGCAGCGTCTTTGAATCTTCCATCTTTGCGCTGGATCGTTGACCTTCTTAGAGTCCAGTAAGCGGCGAAAGGAGAACAAACTAAATGTTCAAACGACAAGTTCCTTTAGCGCTGTGCTTCATATTGGGTGTCTTGATGATGATTCATTTCTTTATCAAGCATCCCACCATTCAGTCAGATTTTCTCAACGAACTTCTGAACTTTGTCGCGGTCATCTCCTTGTTCGCGCTGTTTCTGGGTATCTACTCGCTTGTTCGCGTACACTGGATGAAGATTCGCCATCGTCGTAAAGACTGGTTCTTCAGTTATGTGCTGTTTGCCGCGATGGTCAATATGGCCGTTCTTGGCAACTTCCTTGGCACAGGTTCGGATTCTGCCTTCCAATGGTGCTTTGATGCTTTTCTCGTTCCGCTTCAGTCAACAACATTCTGTCTGCTCGCGTTCTATATGGCTTCTGCATCATTTAGAGCCTTTCGCGCCAAGAACTTCGAAGCGACAGTGCTGCTTATCGCTGCCATCATAGTAATGTTCGGTCGGGTTGACATCGGACCATACATGTTCCCAGATACATCCATCGGGAACATTCCAATCTACGGTGTTGACAGTCTATCGAACTGGTTGCTTGATGTGCCCAATTCAGCCGCATCGCGTGGTATTTACCTTGGAATCGGCCTCGGCGGTATCGCCACGGCGATCAAGATGATTCTCGGTATCGAACGCACCTATCTCGCGTAAGGGAGGCGAAAAGTGACAATCTGGCAAAAACTACTCGCAATCAATGTCAGGTATGTGTACCTGATCGTCTTCATCGCGGTGATCGCTCCGATGGTGTTGAACATCAAAATGCCTACGGTCACATCGCCCTATGTCGAGATGCTGTACAAAGAAATTGATAGCATGCCGAGAGGAACACGCATCATCCTCTCCTTCGATTACGACCCCGCAACCGAAGCTGAGCTTCAGCCAATGGCAGAGGCGATTCTGCATCATTGTTTCAAAAAAGGAATTCGCGTCTTTGGTATGACAATGCTAATCAATGGCCAAAACCTTGCTGTTAAGGCCTTTGCAAAGGTTGCCAAGAAGTACAACATCGAAAATGACGGTACGCAGTATGTATTTGCGGGATACCGCGTCGGCCCTGTGCTTGTACAGATTGGCGAAGACCTTGTTGCTACCTTCGAATCTGATTTCGAAAAGCGCGACTTGCGAAGCCTGCCAATGATGGACGGTGTGAAGAATCTTGGCCAATTCGAGCTTTGCATCTCTCTTTCCGGTACCGCAATCGGAGCAAGTTGGATCAACTTCCCCGGCACCCGCTATGGAAAGAAGATCGCGCTTGGTGTGACAGGTGTGCTTGTTACAAACTACATCCCGTTTATCCAATCCGGCCAGTTGGTCGGCATGTTGCCCGCTCTTAAAGGCGCGGCCGAATACGAATACCTTATTGGTGAGGAATCAAGAGGCAAGCAGGGTATGGGCTCTCAATCAGCCGCGCACTTGCTTATCATCTTCCTTATCGTGTTCGGCAATTTTGTTTACTTCATGCAGCTTCGGGCTGAAAAGCGCCAAGGCAGATAGGAGAGAGAGCAATGGAAATCGGTCCACTTGTGATGATTCAGTATTGGGTTGGCGCTTTCTTGACAATAAGCGTCTTCTCGTTCCTGTGGCGCGATAATGTGCTGTACAAGTTCGGAGAAGCCCTGTTTGTTGGTACCTCGGTTGGGTACACTCTCGGACTATATTACAAGACTATCGCCTACCCGCGCCTTGTGCTGCCATTGTTCTATTATGGCAAGATTTACTATCTAATTGCTTGCTTGTTGGGCATGATGTATCTTACGCGTCTGTCGCGCAGACATGGCTGGCTATCCCGCTGGCCGATGGCTGCTCTGATCGGTTATGGCGCAGGTCTCGGCATCCCATACATGATACAAGCGCAAATTTTCAAACAGCTCAGCGCATCTATGTTGCCTGTCTGGACCAACGCAGGTTTTGAGTTCAACAACTTCCTAATCGTGCTCGGTGTTATTTGCACCTTGTTCTACTTCTTCTTCTCCATCGAGCATAAGGGCAAGCTCATCAAGGTTCCGGTTAGAATCGGAATCGTGTACATCATGATATCTTTCGGCGCGACCTTTGGCTACACAGTTATGGCGCGCTTCTCGCTGCTTATCGGGCGCATTAACTTCCTTTGGTACACCTGGCTTGGCAGCATTTTCGGTTTTCAATCTTAGCAGTATGCTTAGCACATCAAAAGGCGGGTTTTGCCCGCCTTTTTTATGGGAATGAACGCTTGCTTGCAGTTCTCAGCACAAGCATATAATTCCCGTATTCTTTTCTGCGTCTGTGCAAGTTGCGGCAGATTTTGTATCCATCGTTGAAAGCATGTATTCCTTGTATCCACAGGCTTTGCCGTGGCGTGGGAGTGCTATATGCAAATCGGGTTATTGACGCATATTGAGTATTGGGTAGGAGCCTTTCTTACCCTCTGCGTCTTCTCTTTTCTCTGGCGCGATAACGCATTTTACAAGTTCTCCGAAGCCGTATTCGTCGGCACTTCGGTGGGATACTTGTTTGGCATATTCTACTCGACGATGGCCTATCCCTGCCTTGTGCTCCCCTTGTTCTATTATCGCCAGTACTATTACCTTATCGCATGTGTTTTAGGCGCGATGTACCTTACTCGAATGTCTCGACAGTATGGGTGGCTTTCGCGCTGGCCAATGGCTGCATTGATAGGCTACAGCTCGGGCTTGAGCATTCCGTACTACATTCAGGCTGAAGTCTATCTTCAGCTTAATGCCACAATGTTGCCTTTCTGGACCAGTGGCGGCTTAGAAATCAACAATATTCTGATCGTTATTGGCGTAGTTACCTCGCTATTCTACTTCTTCTTCTCAGTCGAACATAAGGGCAAGTTGGTTCGAATCCCAGTTCGCATCGGCATCATCTACATCATGATCTCCTTTGGTGCCACCTTCGGCTACACCGTTATGGCGCGTTTCTCTTTGCTCATTGGTCGTATCAACTTCTTGTGGTACGACTGGCTCGGCAGCATCTTCGGCTTTCAGGCCTGAGAATCGGCCGTTATGTGCCCTTAGGCTTTTGTTTGAAGCCAAATTGTCGCTTCTTTCGATTGAACCCTTGCACTATCGTGTATAATAGCATAATGTATTTGGAGGTTATGATGAAGAAGTACTTGCTGCTTTCTATGTTGTTTGTCGCTTTCTTTGTAACTATGGCTGGTTGTGGCGATCGGCAACAAGATCCCGCAATGCGCGCCGAGATGGAAAAGCTTAAAATCCGCAATTCTGAGCTTGATCGCGACAACGAAAAGCTCCGTCACGAGATTAACGCGCTTGCCGACGAGCGCAATGTCTGGCGCGATAAGTACAATGGCGCTCAGGTCAAGGTTGACGAGTATGAGACAATAGTACAAAAAATGAAGCTCGAATCTGTCGAACTTAAAGCGAGGCTCGATGAGCTTCAAAAGCGCAATGCAGAGCTTGAGGGCGAGCGCACTTCGATTGAAAACAAGTTAAAGGGCATAGAAGGTGTCTCGGTTCAGCGCAAAGGCAATGAGATCTGCGTTACAGTTGACAATCTGATTCTGTTCGATTCTGGCAAAGCAGACCTTAAAACCTCCGCCGCTCAGACAGTTAAGGCCATAGCAGATGTGCTTGTCCGCGACTTCAAAGGTCGCCACCTTCGCATCGAGGGGCACACCGACACAGATCCAATTCGCTCTGCCGCCGCTTTCAAGTCTAACTGGGAGCTTTCAACCGCTCGTGCGTGCGCAGTGCTGCATGAGCTTGCTAAGTTCAGTGTGCCAGTTCAAGACATGCATGTCGCGGGTTTCGCTTATTTTCGCCCGGTCGCACCAAATGATACTGCCGAAAACAAAGCAAAAAACCGCAGGGTCGAAATATACATCATGACAGCGCAATAGCGCGTATCCAATTCCATCGTTCTATCCGCAAAGCTGCCCGAATCCGGGCAGCTTTTTTGTCAATAGCTATGCGCTCATACTGCTGTTCTGTAAGCTGATACCGCATATTTGTGCGTATCGAACTTGCCGTATCGGGCAACAGAGTATAATTCGCTGGTCGTTAATTAGGAGCCTAAATGTCATCAACTCCCGCACAGAATTCTGAACTCCAGTTGGTCGAGAAGTTTCGTGAAGGATACGCGACGCTACGCTCTGAGATCGCTAAGCATGTCGTGGGGCAGGATGCAGTTATCGAACAGCTTTTGATTGCCGTCTTTGCCCGTGGTCATTGCCTGCTTGTCGGTGTGCCAGGCCTCGCAAAGACACTGCTTGTCTCAACCCTTGCAAAGACGATGGACCTTTCGTTTTCGCGCATCCAATTCACTCCCGACCTAATGCCGTCAGATATAACCGGCACCGAGATTATCCAAGAGGATCGCGCAACAGGACAGCGGGTGCAGAAATTCATGCAAGGCCCCGTCTTCGCCAATCTCATTCTTGCCGACGAGATTAACCGCACTCCGCCAAAAACTCAAGCCGCGTTGCTTGAAGCCATGCAGGAGTACCGTGTTACGAGCGCAGGCAAGCGCTACCAGCTTGACGAGCCTTTCTTTGTGCTTGCCACCCAGAATCCGATAGAACAAGAGGGCACTTACCCTCTGCCCGAGGCACAGCTTGACCGCTTTATGTTCATGGTACGCGTCGCATACCCAACTCGCGATGAAGAATTCGCTGTGATGAAACTCACCACAGGTGAGCGGGTCGAGAATATCAATAAGGTGCTTACCCGCGATGATGTGCTCAAGCTTCAGAATATTGTGCGCAAAGTTCCCATCGCTGACAGCCTTATCTCTTACGCGCTCGAAATAGTCCGAAAGACCCGTCTCGATCAACCTGAGGCTCCCGATTACATCCGCAGATGGTTGTCGTGGGGCGCGGGTCCCAGAGCCTCACAGTACCTAATTCTCGGCGCAAAGGCAAGAGCCTTGCTGCAGGGCAGATTTCATGTTGCAGTCGAGGATATTGTCGCGGTATCCAAGCCAGTGCTTCGCCACAGATTGATAACAAACTTCAACGCCGAGGCAGATGGTGTGAAGCCTGACGACATTGTCGAACGCCTTATTAAAGAAACCCCTGCACTTAAGGACAGCATAAGCGCGGATGACAGAGTCGCCAAACTACTTAAGTCCTGATGTCCTTGCAAAGATTTCGGGCCTTGAATATAAGGCTCGCCTTATCGTCGAGGGCTTTCTTTCCGGGCCTCATCGCAGCCCATATTCCGGCTTTTCTGTCGAGTTCGCACAGCACCGCGAATATGTGCCTGGTGACGACCTGCGCCACCTCGACTGGAAGATCTGGGGTCGGTCTGATCGCCTATACATAAAGCAATATGACGCCGAGACGAATTTTGACCTGTTGCTGATTCTTGACTCGAGCGGCAGCATGGGGTTTGGTTCGGGAGCGATGTCGAAGATAGAATACTGCAAGCATGCCGCCGCGGCATTAGCCTATCTGGTGCTCCAGCAGCGCGATGCTGTGGGTTTACGCATCTTCGGCGGCTCTGATGTCAACCTTACGCCTTCTTCTTCACCAGCGCGAAGGAAAGAGCTTATACACCATCTCGAAGTCGCAGTTGCGTCTGGCGATTCGAGCCTCGCCTCAGTTCTTTTTCAAATTGCCGAACGAGGCGGGCGACGCAAGGTCGTCGTGGTCCTTTCTGATTTTCTCGAAGTTGACGAGCAGGATCTGCTGCGGAGCCTTCGATTGCTTAGTGGCAGAAAGCACGATGTTCTTCTGTTTCATGTGTTTGACCCCGCTGAAGCGAGCTTTCCATTTGCCGACTTTACATCCTTTGCGGGTCTTGAGGGGGAGGGCATTCTCCGTATTGAACCCCGTCGCCTGCGCGCTGCGTATATTGACGAGTTGAACCGCCACGCCGCGATGATACGCAACGCCGCACGCGAATCGCGAATGGATTATCTGCCTGTCGTTACGGATAAGTCGCTCGGCGAAATCCTCTCTGCCTACCTTGTCTCACGCAGTGCAAAGAAATAACCACCCACCCGATTTAGTTCTCCAGCATTTAATGAACTATTTTATGTGAATTTCTGGCGTCACAGCCCCATCTAAGTAATAATCACCAATCGCGCATGCGACTGTGGAGTGCGGGCGTCCCGCCTGTGATCTTCGCGGAGTTGTCTCACACGAAGACACGAAGACGCGAAGGAAAACCGAGAAACCCCGGAAACCGAAGACAGTACAAGGGCATTGTCCATTTCGTCCATACCGTCCATACCGTCCATCCTTGACGACAATATGGTTGCCATCGTGCAAACCGCGCTAACAGGCCGATTGCGTGCTGATTACCATGTACATTGTGCTGCTGATGTTGCGTGCGGAATTTCGCTGCAAATGCGGATATCTGGCGCGCGTGAATAACCAAATTCAAACGGATTTGCGCTTTCGCTTCAAGCTTTCCATCTGACGCGTACGGCGCTGGGAATGGCTTTCCACCGCGATTTGCTGAAACTTAACGACTTTTCGACTGAAAAATTCCAGGAATTTCCTTGACATAAAAAACCCTCGTGATAGAATTTTGTCATGCTCATTTAAGAGCGCGAGGATTTTCTAAAAATGGCGTCTGTTGTGCCCAAGCGGGGCAGAAATGGCGAGGTTGATGTGTTTAGGAGAACATTCAGTCTTGTGTTTGCGTTTCTTTTCGTTTTGATGCTTTCTTCGTTTTCTTTTGCATCCCCATATCCCGTTTTGGACTACGCCTCTACGGGTGAGGATTACGCCGTAAGTGATTGCGGCAGCGCGTCAGTGGACATCTCGACCGGCCAGTTGACATGGTCGCGCGGATTTTTGGCATTTGATTCATCAACGACCTACAACATCGAGTTCGGCCTTAACCATGTATCCGACACCACCGGCAACCCCGCCCTCGGCGCGGCTCCGTGGCGTCATACATACGACATTCGAATAAACTATATCGCCGATCCGGCCTCTCTCACGCTCACCACCGCGCTCGGTACGGTCGTTCCCTTCGTGTGGGACGCCCAAGCGAGCCTCTGGCGCTCGACCGCCTCATACGGCCTTTTTTTAACCTGCGCGGTAGGCTCAAACCCGCTTGATTTCACGCTTTCTGACAAATACGGCAACACAATATTGTTCGACGACCTCGGTCGCCCAGTCACAATAACCGACCGCTTCAGCCGCGCGATAACGCTCGCGTATTACACGCAGGGCGCGGCATCGGGCTTGCTCTACACCGTAACCGATATGTGGAGCCGCTCGATTGAACTTATTTACGATAACACCCCATTATTGACGGATTTAATAGACAATACCGCCCCGAATTCACCCTCATGGCTTCAATTCGGTTACAACAATGGCGATCTTGAGACAATAACGGTCGGCTATTCATCCGGCAGCGATTTCGCTGTTTGGACATTCGCATACGCCG
>CAZNBY010000040.1:0-30368 GCA_964571525.1 uncultured Planctomycetota bacterium | reverse complement strand
ATGACAACATTATAAACAAAGTCCCCGCTTTCGCGAGGACTTTGTCAACAGTCTGGGGCAAAGCTAACTACGGCTTTGCCCGTTTTTTATCGAACGAGAGTGAGTTGAGAATGAACCTGCGCCATTGGTGGGCAAACGCACCGTTGAAAGACAATGCCCCTGACGACGAGATAAGAGCGATTGACGAACTTGAGGATTCGTTTGCTATGATGCCGTCTGAAGCGAATCATATACGAAGGCTTATCTCGTCGCTCGAATGTTGTCATTTTAAGGCGCAAAGGCGAATCGAACATATTATCGGCGCAATCAGAAACGGCACAACATGCAAAGGTCCCGGCCTGCGAATGGATGACGAGGAGAATTTGACTGAACAAGAATGGCAGCAAATGGCTGATACGCTATACGAGTGGGTTGACGGTTTGCAACCAGACATCACTTGTGAACCGGATTGGCTTGAGCCACTGGGGGCACTGAATGAGCCATCCGACCTACAACTTTGGCAGGTGCGCAGGGTCGCTGACCGCATTGCACAGTATGTTGATCCAAAGGTACACTATTACAACATCTCAGAAGATGCACTGCAATACCGGAACTCAGGTTTCGGCAATGACCGCCGTCCACACACCGACAATCGCGCCTTTGTATCAGCAACCAATGACATGCAACTGATTTGTCAGACTGAAAACATATCGCTCGCAAAAGCGATTGACCTGCTCGAACCATGCAACTGGAATTACAAGGTCAATCTGCGAATAATACTGAGCACGATTGCGGGGGATACATCGGTCAAATCCACATACACTCAATGCCGCCGTGATCTGCATCTTTGCCCCATATTCAGCTTTGGGCAAGAGCTTTGCGCACAGTTACGAGCATACACAAATGGGCAATACTTAAGCAATGCGGAGAAAGAGGAGCACTTAGCGCGGTTTGGCAGTGCGACACAGATTAGAGTCTGGCTCGCGGCCTCGCTCGAAAAGACTCTGCGCTGCCAGTTAGCTAAGTGACACAAAGCGGTTAAATATTAACATCATGAATATAGACATGCAAAAGAAGTGCGGGTAAAACCACATAGAATTATCGTAAGGCACAAAGCGTATCTGTTATTCATAACAACCATCAAAGGCGTTATCTGGGTAGTCTGTGAAATTAAGCACAATTTGGGGTTTATGGCTGAACTGTGGAAAAGAGCAATACTGCACTGCGATATGGATGCGTTCTTCGCCTCTGTAGAGCAGCTTGACTTCCCCGAGCTTAGGGGTAGGCCTGTCATAGTCGGTGGCGATCCGGGTTCTCGCACCGTTGTTTGCGCAGCGTCTTACGAGGCCCGCATATACGGCGTTAAGTGCCCCATGCCGATAAGGCAGGCAATGCAATTGTGCCCGCACGGTGATTATCGTCGCCCCAGGTTTCTTCGTTATTTAGAGGTATCTGAACAGTTGATGGAGATATTCCGCGATTTTTCGCCACGCGTCGAGCCTATCTCGGTTGACGAGGCGTTCATTGACATAACAGGCAGCCAAAGGCTGTTAGGCTCGCCGGAAAAAATTGCGCGTAAGATAAAAAAGCGCGTGTTGAACGAGGTCGGCCTGACGATCTCGGTCGGCGCATCGGCGTGCAAGTTCATCGCAAAAATTGCATCAGATGCTGAAAAGCCTGACGGTCTTGTGATAGTGAATCCCGGTGACGAAAAGGACTTTTTAGAACCTTTAACCGTTGACAAGATGTGGGGAGTGGGGCCGGTAACGCTCGCGGTACTTAACAAGCAGGGCATTTTCACAATCGGAGACCTTGCTCGCGCCAACCTGTCACGCGTACACAGTGTGCTTGGAAAACCCGGCAGACAGCTTTACCTTGTCGCAAATGCCGTAGATTTCCGCGATGTTGAGACTGGCATTCAACCGCGAGGAATAGGCAATTCGACCACGCTCGAAAAGGATACGACCGATATTGACTCCCTTTCGGCGTATTTGCTTTACCTGTCGCACATGGTGGGCTTCAGGCTTCGACAACACAAGCTTGCGGCAAAGACAATAACCTGCAGAATTCGCTGGAGCGACATGAACGGTATAACGCGGCAGGCGAAACTGCCCTTCCCCACAGACATAGACGATGATATCTTCTACACCGCACTCGACTTACTAAAGCAAGAACCCCTAATCATGCCGATACGAAAGATCGGCGTTAAGGTAAGCGGACTTGAGGAAGCGATTGACCCGATGCTGCTCACTGAGGCTGACCGTTCGCACAGGCTCAGCACGGCGATGGATATAATTGACAAGAAATACGGTGACAGCCTTCTTGTTCATGCCGCGGTCAAGTTGCACATGAAAAGGTCTCGGTCGCTGCATCCACTGATGCTAAAAGAGATGCCGCACGGTAATGGTGTTGAGGACGAAGACGAATAGCGAAAGGATTTCGCGACAAGTATGGTTTCAACAAATTCCAATTGGTGTATAATTCCAGAACACTGAAAGGACAAAGCAATGCGTTCAGACCTTGAAATAGCCCGCTCGATACCGCTTAAGCCAATCACAGAGATCGCATCGCGATATGGGATACAGGAAGACGAGCTTGAGCTTTATGGCGCATATAAGGCAAAGATAAACCTCGATATTCTGAAGAGGCTTTCGGGTAACCCCAAGGGGCGCTATGTTAATGTTACCGCGATAACACCCACGCCGCTCGGTGAGGGCAAGACAGTTACAACCGTGGGTCTTGGGCTTGCGCTAAATCGAATGGGGTTGAAGGCGATGTCAACCATACGGCAACCATCGCTTGGACCAGTGTTCGGCATAAAGGGTGGCGCGGCGGGCGGTGGTATGTCTCAGGTTATACCGATGGAGGACTTCAACCTTCATCTTACAGGCGACAACTCCGCTGTATCCCTTGCCCACAACCTAATGTCGGCATTCATAGACAACAGCCTTCATCACGGCAATCCGCTTGAAATTGACCCATTCACTATTACATGGCCGCGCGTCGTTGATATATCAGACCGTGCAATACGCAATATCGTTATTGGACTTGGCGGGAGACAGGATGGCGTACCCCGTCAGTCGTCGTTCGACATAGCTGTCGCCTCTGAGGTTATGGCCGCACTCGGTCTTTGCACCGACATATTCGACCTTCGCAGGCGGCTCGGAAGAATTGTGGTGGCACGGAGCTATACAGGCAAACCTATAACTGCAGAGGACTTAAAGGTAGCTGGTGCAATGACGGTTCTTCTGAAGGATGCTGTCAAGCCAAACATAATGCAGACCACCGAGGGGACAGCATGTCTGGTACACACTGGGCCATTTGCGAACATCGCGCATGGCAACTCGTCAATAGTGGCTGATCAGGTAGCTCTTTCGCTTTGCGACATGGTTGTAACTGAAAGCGGATTTGGCAGCGATATGGGATGCGAAAAGTTCTTTAACATTAAATGCCGCATTGGTGGCTTAAAACCAAGTGCATCAGTAATTGTTACAACGGTGCGAGCGTTAAAAATGCACAGCGGCAAGTTTAAAGTGGTCGCCGGCAAACCGCTTGATGAGGGCTTACTTATCCCCGATGCAGGGCTTGTAAGAGAAGGATGCGAAAACCTCCGCCAGCACATAAGGAATGTGCGCGCACATGGAGTTCAGGCTGTTGTGGCGATAAACGCTTTTCCGACCGACAGCGAAGCTGAATACGACGAGATACGCGCGGTAGCAGAGCAAGAGGGTGCGGCAGGTGCTGCGGTCTCGCGAGTATGGGCAGAGGGATCGCAGGGCGGATTGGAGTTGGCGAAGCTCGTTGTAAGTGCCTGTGAGCAGGATTCTGAGGAATTCAAATTCTTATATCCGCTTGACATGGCTCTGGCAGAAAAAATCGAGCGCATTGCAGTCAGAATGTACGGTGCTGATGGGGTGAAGTTTGAACCTGAGGCAAAGAAAGAGCTTGATCGGCTTACAGCGGAAGGCTATGGCAATCTGCCTGTCTGCATGGCGAAGACTCACCTTTCACTATCGCACGACCCTAAACTTAAGGGGCGCCCGACTGGATTCATAGTGCCCGTTAGAGAAGTCAAGTTGTCTGCTGGGGCAGGCTTTGTGTACCCGCTTCTTGGCGAAATGCGAACCATGCCCGGTCTGCCGTCAAAACCAGCGGGTGAGAATATTGATATTGACGACAATGGATTGCCAATCGGCTTGTTTTAGGGAAGATCCGAATGCGGGGGTTGGCGTAACGGCCCATCGTTGAAGTTCATACCATAGACCGAACGCAGCCCCTCCTTTGACTCAGCAGAATTGTCGAAAGTGCGGATGGTGCGATAGGCGAACATGATGTCATTGTGTTTACCGAACTCGGTCAATACAGCTTCCCACACCTTCTGAGATGTAGTACGCCTCTTTCGGGGAGCAACCACATATCTCAGCGACAATTTTATCCCGTCCTCATACACTGAGGTATAGACAACCGGAGTTAAAGCCTGAAAGTACACATAGTAATTCGTCGTCGCCTTTTTAAGGTCTTCCTCGGCCTTTGCGACGAATTCAGAAGTTTGCTCCTCAAGAATTTTCAGCAGCAACTGCTTCGCTTTCTGCCAATTGCTTTCGAAAGTTATCTGGAAAGACATATCCTCCCAAATGAAGTCGAAACCGCGCGTGTAATTGAATAGAGGCTTTGTGAAGAGCATCCCATTCGGCACATAGATAAGCCTGCCGGTGCTTTGGTCGCCATGTACCCAATTGCATATTTCGACTATTACGAACTCGAATATGTTATAGTCAACAACATCACCCGTGGAATCGGCGATTGAGACTCGATCGCCGACATCAAGTGGTCTGCGGAGCATGATGTACACCCAGCCTGCCATATTAGTCATCAAGTCTTTTAAGGCAATGGCAATGCCAGCGGACAACAGACCAAGATAGGTCGCCACTGAAAGGGTGCGAAGGTCGTCAAACCAGACGAGAAGAACAGTAACACCGCAAAGGCCAATGACGATGTAAAGGGATGCTTTGCGGGTCATGTAGCGCATTCCGGGGGATTCGGTCTTCGAGTACACAAGCCAGAGCAGAAGCCAGCGCAACACCCAAAGACCAATAAGAACAGCTGCGGTTATAAGCGTACGGATCACCGTGAGAGGTGAAACGCTGTAAAAGTCTGCGATTGAGTCAATAAGTGGGGTATCCATAATGTTAGGGGAGCATTATAGCTAATTTTGCGTTAATGAGCAGAATGTAAGGGATGAAAAAACCGACCCCGACCGGCGATAGCGGATGTTCGCCGATCGGGGCAAGAAAGGGAAAGAGAAAGGAAAGAAGTTCTATAAACCAACGGGAGCAACGGCGACATGGCCGTTCTTAGTCCCGCCAATGTAGCAGTTGAAATCAGAAGCGTTCCATATCTCGATTCGGTCGGTCATCGCAAGCAGAACGACCTCGCCCTTCGGTTTTAGGCCAAGACCGGCTTCGATAAGCTCGTTTGAAAGGCGAATACGACCTTTGACGACCAATGCAGGAAACGCCTGATCTGCAATACCCAGGTCAAGAGCCTTGACCTGTGTTTCGTCATAAGCGACAAGCACACGGTGCGATGAAATTCCAAGCCTTAGAACATACAGCGAACCTTCTTTAACAATTTGGGATACATCAATGCCACTGTCATCAGCGATATTAGTTGAGAAGCGGGGCGCAGTTGACCTCTGCGCGGCGAGATCGGCAGGTTGCCCAGCGATGGAGATCATTGTCGGAAGCTCGCTTGACTTATTAGGCTCAAGAAAGACGAAGGCAAGAATGAGAAGGATACACGCGTGTACGGCAACAGCGATAGCAAAGACGCGAGAGCGTGGCGCGAAATCAACAAACACGCTTCGAAGGGTGAATTTTTTCGTATGAAACTCTTCAATCCTGCTCGAGCGGTTATTTGCTTTTGCGGCTGCCGCGACTTTCGACGCGAAACCCTCAGACGGTGAGACCCGCGGATATGAACGAGCAGTCGCCTTAAGGTCTGCGACAAACGATTCATACTGCACAAGCTCGGGATTGCGCGCAAGCGCATCTTCGCATTCACGCACCTCTTCAGGGGACGCGTTGCCCGTCTCGACAGTATTTATAAGCTCTTCAAAACGATCTTTGTTCATCTATGCGCTCCGCAGGGGCCATGCCCCATGCAATGATCTGATTGTGCGGAATGTCCGCACTCACCCTTATATTCGCTGAAAATCGAAATTTGTTCATTTTTCGCTGAAAATTTGCCGCGGATACCCCAATTTCGTCATTTCATTGGATTTCGCGCTGACAAAATGACCCCTGTACATTGACACCGACAACCCACTCGCTCGACAAAAACCTCCCGATAGCGATAATGCTGCGAAATTGTGGAGGGGACATGGAAATACAGCATTTCTACCAGATACATCCCGTTGTAGTACACTTTCCCATCGCCCTATTGGGCGTTGCGCCACTGTTCATAATCATTGGCATGATGTTCGCTAAGCACCTGCGCCCGTTCTTCGTCTGCGCGCTTATTCTAATGATACTCGGCGCAGGATTTATGTTCCTTGCTCAGAAATCGGGTGAGGCTGCATACAAGAATTTGCAAAAGAAGCCAACCGCAGAAGGGTACAAGGTGCTCGATTCGCACGCAAAGAACGCCAAGGTAACGACTATAATCTTTGCCGCCGCCGCAACATTGTTCCTTATTCTCGTATTGCTTCCACTCGCCTTCACTAAGCTATCGCCCAAGGCATATAACATCATCATTGTGATCTTCATCCTGATGTACTGTGGTGCGCTTATCATGCTCGCCATCACAGGGCATGATGGGGCTCTTGCTGTCCACAAATATGGTGCTTCTGCTGGCATGAAATGACGGTTTGCGGCTTCTCACAAAGAGCATAACGGAAATAGTGGTATTAGCAAAACGCTTAATATGGGCGACTTTGGTGAAATTCACAGCAAAATCGCTATATTCAGGCCATGGAAAAGCACGAAGAAATCAGAAAGCATAGAGACAAAGAAAGAAGCTCAACCAGCCGCACTGTCCGATTCTCGCGCCAGATAGAGATGTTGGCGGGCATCGCTTCGACAGTTGGCATTGAAGGCGAACTTGAAAAGGCACTTGGCTCGATCTTAGGATTGCTCACTGAGAGGCTCTTTTCGTCAGCCGCCTTGTTTCTTGTCGAGGGCGAAGAGCTGATACTCCAAAGTTGGCGTAACCTGCCTGATTTAATTCAACGCAGACAGACTATTCTTTCAGTTGGGGAGCAAAGCCCCGGTCAGACCGCACAGGATATGCGCGCCGTCATACTGCACGCTGACGATGTTCATACTGAAGAAACCAAGCTGATGAAGCAGTATGGCATCGAAACGCGAATAAATGTGCCGGTGCTGTTTCATCGCCGTACTGTCGGCGTTCTTTCGCTGTTATCCAACAACAAGCTTGAGTATTCTTCAGATATTGCAATGACTCTATCTGCTGTCGCCTCGCAGATTGGAATGGGTATTGAGAATCACAGAATGGTTGTGAAGATCCAGCGTGAAGCTGGTATGGTTCAAAACCAGAAGGACTTCACGCAAGCCCTTATAGACGCAGTCGGCGACGCGGTTATATCGCTCGATGCTGACGAAAGAATCAGGTTTCATAACAGCCGATTTTTCACTCTGACGCGCTTTTCAACCGACGACTTGAACGGCAAGCACTGGAAGGATTTTGTAAAGACCGGACGCGAGGCATTTGCCAATGTGCTTAAAGAGAGCACGGAGAAATTCGAACCTGTGTTCTGCGAGTGCCACTGGCTCAAGAAGTCTGGCGACACCTTTGCGGGCTTTACCGGTGTCTGCCCGCGCCGCGGTCCCGACGGCAATCTTGCGGGATATGTTGTTTCGATAGTTGATCTTACCGAGCGACGCTATCTTGAAGACCTTCTGCGCCGCCAGAATGAGGAACTGACTTTTATCAACGAGGTCAACACTGTACTATCCCGCTCTTTTGAGTTGGGAGAGGTTGCAGAGGACCTTATTGAAGTCTTTCTTGGAAGGTTGGACGCAGATTTCGGCCTGATATACCTTGAAGAGCCTGATGGCAGACAATTGCAGGCGCGTGCGAGCATCGGTTTGACTGACGCTGAAATGATAAAGGTCGAGTTCGCAACACCGGCGATAGGTCTTGCGGGCACGGCATACAGCGATGGTAAGATTCAACAGCATCTTGGAAATGGTGGCACTGGCGATACTATCGAGGGTATTCGCCCAGAGAGTCGTCTTCTCGCCCTGCCCTTACCAGTTGTCGGCGAGAACTGCGGTGTGATGCTTATCGGCCGAAATGGCAAGAACCGATTTACAATCTCAGAGATTAAATTCTGCGAAATCGTGCTGCCACAGATAGGTGTTTCGCTGACAAACCTTTTACTGTTCGAACGCATCCGTCTGCAGGCGGCAAAAACTCGGAGCCTTGCAGAAATCACCTCCGCGCTATTAGAGGTGCAAGAGGAGGAAAGGTTCGCAACGCTTGCCATATCAAAGACTGTCGAGGCGATGGCACTCGACTTCGGCGTTGTTTTCAATGTCGCGCGCAACTTTTCAGTATCAGGAATTTACCCGAATTTGCAGCCCGAATGGATACCAAAGTTCACACCTCGTTTTTCGCAGTTGATTGACCTTTTTGATTCTCCCGAGTTTCAGTGGATAGAGAGTGTTGATGAGCTTCCATCAAAGGAGTTTCGAGCAATCTTAGAGGGCTCAGGCGCGAAAAGCTGCGCGATAATACCGATAGTTGTCAACGGCAAGAGACGAGCTGTGCTGCTTCTCGCCCAAAGCCTTTTTGCCCGCCGTTGGCCTGAAGAGGACCGTGATTTTATCCGCGCAATAGCGGATCAACTTGGTATCGCATATAGAAACTCTGAGTTATACCGCGAGCTTAAGCAAGTCAATACCGAACTGCTCACCCTCGACGAGATGAAATCAAACCTGCTCGCAAATGTGTCTCATGAGCTTAGAACGCCTTTGGTAAGTGTTCGCGGATACATTGAAATGACCTTATCTGGTATTCTCGGTTCAATCAGCGACCGCCAATCAAAAGGTCTTGAGGTTGCAATTCGAAATGTTGACAGACTTGTGGGGCTTATTGACAATTTGTTGAACTTTGCAAGGCTCGACGCGGGCAGGGAGAAGCTGCATCTTTCCCGATTTTTGCTCAGCGATCTTGTCGAAGCCACCATAACAGAGCTTGAACCTATCTTCAAGCGTAATGGGACCAATGTTGACGCCGACCTTGTAAAGGACATAGAGCTATTTGCCGACCGCGATCAGCTTCACCGATTGCTGTCAAATCTGCTCGATAACGCCGCCAAGTTCGCCTCAACAAACGGTAAAATCCGCATATCCACCGATGTCTCTGACATCGAGCGCAAGGTTACAATTGCAGTCCACGACAACGGTCCTGGCATACCAGAGAAAGAGCGCGAGAAGGTCTTTGAAAGGTTTTATCAGGTTGACTCAGCCTCTACTCGCAAGTACGGAGGAACCGGTATAGGTCTTTCAATATGCCGCGACATAGTGTTGATGCATGGTGGCGAGATAAACGCGGGCAAGTCGCCATTGGGCGGCGCAGTTCTGACTGTAAAGCTGCCGACGCCGTCTTTTCTGTCTGACCGATTCGGCACAACGGGACAGCAGGAAGAAATGCCGAAGCTCGTCCTCGTCAACTCGCACATCGGCGATCAGTCTCAGATGCTGCAAAACGCGCTGCGAAACGCTGGATTCAACGCAATCGGCATGGGCGGGTACGGTGCAGCGTACGAGGGCGCGATGAGGCATAATCCCGATGTGATCATCAGCGATTTATTTTGGCCAGACGATGGTTGCTTCCGCCTGCTGCATGCAATTCGCGCGCATGCTGACGAAGAGCAGATGAAGTATGTCGCAAACTGTTTCTTGCCGATAGGTAGCGGGAAGTACTACTGGTTCGACGGATTCCATCCTGTACCGCTTCCGTTGGATTCATTGAGGCTATTGGTTTCTGAGATCGAATCAGGTTCTGATGTGCTTCTTATCAATATTGACGATGAAGTTGAGAACATGATGCAGTCGCTTTCGCAGGAAAAGCAGATGAATCTTCTGTTCGCAGATAGCGATGCATCTGAGCTTCCCATACCTTCCAACCGCTTTTCGCTTGTGCTGTTCGATGTGTCGCGCTCTCATCACCACATACTTTCGCTGTTGGGCGAGATGCTGATTACAGCCAAGAAACCCCTGCCAAAGCTATACGCCCTTTCAAGCGTGGCGCAACCGCTCGACCGCGACGGGATATTCCTGCTGAAAGGTCCCGAATCGCGCAAGATTGTCAGTGAAAAAGCGATAGAGGCGGCTCTTCTGTCGCTTATCAAAGAGAAAAAGGCAGAATATAACGGCGAACAAAACGATCAATCCAGCGAAAAGCACCTGCTTGTAATTGATGATGAGCCTGAGATATTGGAGCTTATTGCGCTAATACTCGAACCATCCGGCTGGAAGGTCTCGACTATGACGACGGGGATGGGCGTCAGCGAGGCAGCCTTCCGTCTTAAACCTCAGTTGATATTGCTCGACATAGCTATGCCCGGAATGGATGGCTTTGAGGTGATATCGCGCCTTTCATCTCACCCTGAAACAGCCAAGGTTCCTGTTGTAATTGTATCAGCACGAACAGATGCTGCGACGGTTCGCCGTGCAAAATCAGCAGGCGCAAAATACTTCCTGCACAAGCCTTTCAAAACTACCGACCTGCTTAAGATTATTGACCAGATAGCTCGCTGACGATTGATACTAAGTCGGCATGAACCAGATAAAAAAAGACCCCGCTTTCGCGAGGTCTTTTTTCAATATCAGGGATGGGTCTATTCCCAAATCACGGCATTTTGATAGTAGTTGCCAGTGTGGTACACTTCGCCCGCGATACGAACGATGATACCGTCGCTGCTCGATTCGAATGAATTCGAAATCATGCGGAACTCGACAATTGGGTTAGTTACCTTGCTGTTAAGCGTCAAGACCTTCAGGCCGTTAAACACATTGCGGTCTATTTCAGTCTTCGCTCCACCGCCGGATTGGGTAATCTTAACCTCATCACAGCGCATAAACTTGTTGAAGCGAACAACAGCGCCGACCTGCCCGGTTGCTTCGGGCAAAAGGTTAGAAAGGTCGCTCTTTGTAAAGATGTTGGTCATTACATTCCAAGAAAGTGCCGGGGTTTCACCCTCGGGGCGAGTAGAAGTCAGGCTGACGATTGATTTATCGAACTCGTTTTGTGTTACGCCAATGCTCACGATGTTAGTGTAAGGAATAAGATTGCCGTTGTCAGCCCATTCAGCAATAAGCTCAGTTTGAAGATCAACATTCAGAAGCTTAGGCCAGACAATCTTCGAAAACTTATTAGCGTGTAACGAGAAGTCAGTATTACCCATCGCGTTGACGAAGGTCGCAGCGGTATCGTCAAGGTCACCGCCCTCAAAGATGTTCTTGTGGATGGTTGCGTTTCCAAATGCGCGAACATCAAAATATGTTGCGGGGGTGTTCTTACGGAAGCGGCAGTTCAGAATTTCAAGGTTCGATGGCATCTCGCCTTTGCGGCCGTAGAAAGCAAGCAGCACAGGAGACTTCTCGTTGCGATAATACCTGTCGGCGTTGATCGCGATGTTGTTTGAAGCTGCGGTAATAAGCGTCACGGCAGTGTTATCAATAAAATTATTGCCATTCAATTGAGCGCGCATTGAACGGAAGCGGAGCGCTGTTGAAGAAGCACCTACACCGGCAACACGCGCGAACTCATTGCGCATCAGGGTGATTGAATCCATAGCCTCTACCATAAAGCCAGTACCGCCAGCAGTGACGAGATTCAATGCCCGCAATTCGTTTTCAATGAATGTAACATCATAGAAGCGGCCAACCACAAAGGTCTGCGCACCCGAAAATTCGCAATTGCGGAAGTGATTGCCCTTGAACATGCACGAACCGTTTCCATCGAGGATTACGGCATTTTCTGCAAGTGAGCAGTTGTCAAACACGCACTCAGAGAAATTCACCGAACCCGATGATTGGACTCTAACTGTGTTTGTGACCATATCACGGTTCGAGAAGCGGTTGGCGACAAAGTCAACCTGACCTGCGCCATCGCAGTCAAGAACCGGCTTATTGCCCGATGTGAAAGTGCTCTTTAAGATGCGTACAGTGGCTGCACGAGCGCGAACAAGAGGTTCAGCCCATTCGCCTTTGAAGTCGCAGTTTTCGAGCAAGATGCTTGCGTTGTTGACCATCAAGCGAGTATCGCTGAAGCCAGTGCCAACCTTAAAGCCCTTGCTGTTTTCGACCTTAAACGAAACACGCTTTGAAGCGAGGGCGCGGATGGCAAACGAGCCTTCGACAATGATCGTACTGCCCTGAGCGAGACGCACTTCACTGCCGGCGGGAACGACGAAGCTCGCACCCGATTCAATGTGAAGCACATCTTTTATGACATAACGACCGGGTTCGACGATGACCTCGCCCTTAACAGTGCCCTTAACTTCTGTCTCAGCCTTGCCGCAAGATGTCAGGAATAACACCGAGGCGAGCAGACAGAACGCAAGTGTTCGAAAGACAATTCTCATACATCCTCCGCTGTAAAATCAGAGTCAGTTGTAATTGTACACGCTAAAACAAATAATGCAATACGAAATATCGCTAAGCGAGCAAAATCGCAACAGCTTGCTCGGTTAACGCAAAACCGAAACGCGCCGTCACCCACACCGCACTGCCCAGAAATGGAGCGTCACCTTCACCCGCAGATGCGCTTTGTATTGGGGGAGTGGGCGAAAACACAGCCGTAACTCTTTGTATTGCCTCTGTACCATTAAGTACCCTGCGCAGTTTTTTCGCAAGCGGACACCCATAAGTTTGGCTAAGTGGTGCAGCCATAATTCTGTTTGCGGAAATGCGCTCCCCTGCCCCCATCGAACTTACAACCGGCAAACCGTGCTCGATGCAACCTTTCAGCAAGGCAACCTTATCATCAATGCGGTCTATCGCGTCAATAACCACATCCGGTTTATAGTCGAAAAGCAAGGCGAGATTCAATTGACATAAAAACTCAGGTATTACTTCTATCTTTATATCCTGAGCGACATCAAGCAATCTCTTCTCTGCAGCTTGTGTCTTAAGCAGACCGATAGTGGAGTTCAGTGAAAAGAGTTGCCTGTTCATGTTGCTGTGCTCGCACCGGTCTCCGTCAACAAGTATTATCGTGCCGATACCGCTCCGCGCAATGCCTTCAGCAGCCCATGAACCGACGCCGCCAAGACCCACAACAGCAACCCGCGCCCCCCTAAGTTTACGGATCCCATCATTGCCAATCAGAGCAGCAAGTCTTATTAGAGAGTTTGGAATATCGAATTGAGTCATTTGCTTGTATCATCCTATTTGTTCAAAGCATCTTAGTGGAAGCCAAATACACGCTTCGAGTTCTCATAGCTCAGCTTCGCGAACTCATGGTAATGCATGTTCAGCACCCGTGCGGCGGCGGCGGCGATAAGCGGAAGATTGGCGGGTTCATTAGGAACACCGCGCAATGGTTGTGGAGTTAGGTCGGGCGAATCGGTTTCAACAAGTATCCTGTCGTGTGGTATCGCCCTTATTGCATTGATCGGTTTTTTCGCATTTGTGAATGTAAGCACACCCGCGAACGAAAAGTAGAACCCCCTTTGAACAAAAGGGCGAGCTTGTTGGTCACTTCCGCTGTAGCAATGAAGAACAACTGGCACTTCGATGCCCCCGATATGTTCGAACGCATCAATCAGCAGCTCAAAGGCGCGTCGGCAATGAACCAGAACCGCAAGATTGTGCGACTTGGCAATGCGCAATTGTTCAATAAAGAACTTCTGCTGAAAATCCATGTTGGGGGAATTCGCATCAAGACCGATCTCGCCAAGAGCCTTCAGCTTAGGTGCAATTTCATCAAGCAGTGCAAGACCGTCAAAACTGTCAGGCAGGAAACAGGGGTGAAAGCCGCAGGCTGGCACAAGACGCTCGTCGCTATTGCATTTGTTCACCGTATCCGCCATAAGCTCTTGCACAGACTCAACAACGACGATGCGCGCAACACCGGTTGAGAATGCCCGTTCCAGTGCGGAGTCAAATCCCCCCGGTATATCGGGGCTTGTCAAATGGCAATGCGTATCGCACAGAACGGGATTTTGATTCTGCATAGTCGCCTGCTACGGGTGTTATTTGATGGCTTTCAGCCTGATATCTTGCTTCATCAACCTCATTATACAATCCGCGACAAATAAGGGCTTTATTGCGAAATCGAATATAATGTGCGAGATTGATAAACGGGCATTGAGTATGCCCGTTTTCATTATACGATTTGTATTCAGCAAGCTCGTAAAGCAGCAGATGAACAACAACGACGACATTTTAAGCAAAAGCGAAAACAGCCTGAGAAGCAAGATAGAGGCGAACCCCGACGACATCGCCCCCAAGCTTGAGTATGCTTATTTTCTGTCTGGTCGTCAACGCTATGACGAGGCTGAAGCATATTTCGAAGAGGCTTACAACATAGCAAGGAACAATCCCGATGTTGTGTCTATGTACAGCCGTTTTCTGCTTATGAGAGGTAAAAGCGACGATGCCGAAGCCCTTGTCGCCGAAGCGTTGAAAAACAATCCGATGGAGGCCGCCTTGCTACGAGCACACGGAAATGTGCTTTTTTCGATGAACGAGTTTGAGGCTGCCATTGACGAATTCAACACCGCCCGTTCCCTCATAGGTGATGACCCTTCGATTGACTATCAGATAGTCGAGTGCCTAATCGCAGGTGGATACTTTGAGGAAGCCGTCGAACAGGCAAAGAGCTTTAGCGAGCAATACCCAGACTGTGCCACAAGGCTGCACTCGCTTGGTCGTTCATATTGGGCTGCAGAGATGCTCGAACAGGCAGAGACTGTGCTTAAGCGGGCACAAAATATAGAAGATAGATCTCTCAACATTTTGCTCGACCTCTGTGGTGTGCTAAATGACATGGAGGAGTACGAGCTTGCGGTTTCTACAATGCTCGAAAACGAGCCTAAATTCGAGTCTTCTGCCGAATTTTTCTATGTTCTTGGAAACCTGCTTTCAGATGCAGACAATAACGATCGCGCCCGCGCGGCGTATATGAAGGCTCTTGCGATTAACCCCCGCCATTTTCATGCACTCAACAATCTTGCCTTGCTGCTTCAAGAGAAAAAAGCACCAGAGTCAGAGGTCGAGGACCTTTTTAAAAGAGCGCTCGACGCGAATCCGGATGATACACTTGCGAACTATAATTACGGCAATTTTCTGATTGGAACTGGCAAGCGCGAAGAAGCGATTCCGCATTACCGAAAAGTCCTCGACAACGACCCGTGGTACCTTCAAGCACGCATATCTTATGCACAGACGCTACTCGAATTGGGCGATAAGGCAAGGGCTCTTGAAGAACTTCGCGATGTCACCATGTCTGAGGATGCCATGCCAGAGGACCTTGCGCGTGTTGCAAGACTATACATTCAGGTTGACCGCGAGGAAGAGGGAGAGAGACTTCTGCTTCGTGCAGTGAAGGAATCAGAAGGCAACGCATTTTTCCCGCTTGAATATCTTGGGGATTATTATTACGAACGCGGAAGACCTGCCGACGCAATAAAGTCATACATACGCGCAACTTTGATTGATCCCGGAGACAGCGCAATCTGGGTTAAGGCCGTTGGAGTAATGCTCGACTACCGAACCCGAAAGGGATTTATCGAAAGTGTCGAAAAGTTTCTATTGGAAGAGTTGCCGGTCATCAACCCTAAGGCACGCGAGGACGAGCTTGTTTCTGTCTTCCTGATGCTGACCGAGGATTTATCAAACGGCGCGGTCAAGAGCCTTTCGACATTCGGCGATGCAGCGTGGAAGCTGCGCCAACCAGCGCTGTTAGGCGTATATGCCGGAATGATGGCTGAGTTTGGGCAGTATGATGAAGCGGAACGGGCTTACAGCGCCGCGCTTACCGAATCACCTGCTGATGTGGCTCTTGCACGCGAATTCATCGGCATGCTGCTTGAACGCAAGGATTACGACACCGCCAAAAAGGTGATACTTGATACAAGCGCTCACCTTCCCGACGAACCGATGCTTGAAAACGACCTTGGGTTGGTGGAGTTTACACTTGGCAATTCCCGTGAGGCAGAGTCACTCTTCTACAGCCTATCACGCCGCTATCCGCTTGAACCTACATACATTTACAACTACGCTTGGGTTCTTTACAATCGCGGAATGAGAGATATAGCCGTAACGGTTCTTGAAAAGTACCTTGAGACCGTTTCGTTTGATGAGGAAAGCGCATATTTTGCAGCACAAATGATCGCCGAAAGCAGAGATAAAACCGCGTTTACCCGCGCAAAGCAATATCTCGGCAAGGTTATTTCGCTTAATCCCGAGCATCATTCGGCTTGGACCTTGCTTGGTTGGATACAAGAGGAAAGCGGTGACCTAAAAGGCGCGCAGTTCAGCTTTGGTCAGGCGTTATCAATCGCGCCGGAAAACATGAAGACGCTGCTGTCTGCCGCAGGATTCGCGTTATCCACGCTTCAGTTCGAACAAGCTGAAAGCTACCTTGATCGAGCTGCGAAGGTTGACCCGAATAATGAAGACCTTCTTTTCGAACGGGCAAGATATCTTCAAGCAACCAATAGATTTGTCGAGAGCCTTGTGCCTCTCGAACACCTCTACAGCAAGATGAGCGATGTGTACGCCTTTCCGTATGCCTGTACTTTAAGAACGATTGGGCGAATAGAGAACGCAGATGCGATAGCGCAGAAGCACATGGATTCACCCACCACAAGGGCAAATTCGGTATCAAAGAGCTGGTATCAATTTCTTGTGAACGACATCGAGGGAGCAATTGATACCACCATGGAAGGCATGCGCGAGTGGGCAGAGATAGTTGATTTTCGCAATCTAAGCGCGTTCCTTCTGGCAGGTGGGCGGATAGATGAGTCGTATGAGGCTTTGGAGATATTCCTTCAGAATGTCGTTCAGCCTCTTGATGTCCATTTCTATTTGTGCGATTTGCGAGACTATAAAGATAGGTTTCCAGAAGAGACACGCAACGACTATACTGTGTTGCTGACGCATAAACTTGATTCGATGCTGACGATGATCGCGCCGAACGGAAATGCTTGACACTGGTCTGTATTTTGAGTATAATCGTAACTCCATAAGGGCGGGTGTAGCTCAATGGTAGAGCACCAGCTTCCCAAGCTGGCTACGAGGGTTCGATTCCCTTCACCCGCTCCATTTTTTTTACCTATGCCGCAAAACTACGAACTTTATACAGATGGGGCATGCAAGGACAACCCCGGCCCCGGTGGTTGGGCATTTGTATTGAAGACCCCAGAAGGCATCGTCTCAGAAAGCGGATACGATCCCCGAACGACTAATAATCGCATGGAACTCACTGCGGCGCTCAAAGGTCTTTGTGCAACGCCTAAGGGTTCTACAATCGTATTGTTCTCTGATTCGACCTACCTAATAAACGGGCTTGGCAAATGGATATTCGCTTGGCAGAAGAAGAATTTTATCCGCGACGGCCAGCAGATTCCCAACACAGACCTTTGGAAAAAGCTCTATGAGGCTGCATCGGCGCGCAAGGTAACCTATAGGCATGTGCGGAGTCATTCGGGCAATCCATTAAACGAACAATGCGATATGATGGCCCGTAACGCCGCCGAAAAAGGCGTGCAATCAGCACAAGAAAACGCTGAGCTTTCGCCCGAAGCTTCAGCTCTGCTTAACTTCCTTTTCGATAAGAAACTCGACAAGACTACAATAGTCGCGGTGCTACGCGAATCGCTGAGGTTCATTTCTGAAGACACGGGCAAGAGGCGCAAAAATGGCTGACATGCTTGTTTTGTCAGACACGCACCTTGATGATCCAGACCTTTTGCCTGATGAACTGCTTTGCCGCGCTGCTGACTGTGATTTGATTATACACTGCGGAGATATAGGCTCGATAAGGATAATCGAAAAGCTCAGTTCGATAAAAAGCACGATACATGTGCGAGGCAACTGCGATATATCGCCCGAGTTCGATATGTCGCCTGAAAAGTTTCTTTTTGTATCTGAAGGTCGCAAGATCGCGATAGCTCACGGTTGGGGCAAAATTACATCACCTGCCAATTTACTGCCTTTGTTTCATCCCACAATGCCAGACATTCTGCTTTTCGGTCACACGCACAGAAGATTCGCGCGCGAAATTGAAGGGGTTTACTACCTCAACCCAGGTTCCGCCACTCGTCCAAAGGACGGCGAGCCGTCATGCGCTGTTTTGTCGGTAACACGCGACGATATAGCGATTGAGTTTTTGCAACTGTAGCTTTAAGTTTGCGCCGTCACATTTCATGCTGATATGGCATGCTCGAAGGAAGGTGTAAGTTGTTCGAACTGCCAGATATAAACTGCAATTTAACACAATCCGCGCTTTGCGCGTTTGTTCGCAAAATGACCGATTCGACCGGAGCACGGTCTCTCGTGCTCGGGCTTTCAGGCGGCATAGACTCGGCAGTCGTCGCTTTTCTTTTGAAGAAGAGCGGCGTTAAAGTGCCCTTAAAGTTGTACTGGTTGCCCTATCGCTCAAGCGACGAACGAAGCTATCAAGACGCCTGCGCAACAGCAAAAGCACTTGACGAAAACATTGTTGTGAGAGATATTTCTCAAGTTGTTGACGGTGCGCTTGACAGTTGGACGGTTAAGGAGAAAATACGCATTGGCAACATTGCAGCGCGCGCAAGAATGATTGCTCTGTTTGATGCAAGCGCAGAGCATCAAGGCGTTGTTGTAGGCACATCGAACCTAAGTGAAAGGTCCCTTGGTTATGGTACGCTTCACGGCGATCTCGCTTGCGCATTCAATCCTGTCGCAAACCTGTTTAAGACTGAATTGCGGCAGCTTGCACGGCATCTCGGAGTTCCAAGATCGGTGATCGAAAAGCCGCCCACCGCAGACCTTTGGCAAGGTCAGACAGACGAGAGTGAGCTTGGGTTTACCTATGCAAACGCTGATCGAGTGTTATACTTGTATGGAAGATGCGGCTTGAACCGCAGCGAGATAGTCGAGCAAGGAGGACTTGAAGCGACGCTTGTTAACGCCGTACTGAAGCGTGCGGAGGCATTCGAGTACAAGGGGCGTCCGATCTCGCTCGGACCGCCTCCTCTGTAAGAAAAATGAGAACTAAACTCGGACGACTCATTATTGCGTTTCTGTTTCTGGCATGCTTAACCGTGTTTTACACGATGCATACCAGTGCGGAATTGTACTTTCGCAGAACGCTCACACCGCCCGAGACGCGTGAGATAAGAGAGATTGTACGAAAGCTACGCAACGCGAACAACGAAATAGCAATTGCATCGAACCTTGAATCGCTATCTGCATACAAACACGAATCAACTGTGCTTTATCTTTCAGAATATCTTCGCCCACAGTATTCTCCCATTGTTCGCATAGCCGCTGCGGATGGACTTGGTCGAACCGGTTCACCAATCGGTATTTACTATCTTACATCTGCATACATGGCCGACGATTCACCCTCAAATGTGAAGTTAGCGAGTTTATCGGCAATCGCGGCAATAGCCGAGATTGTGCTTTCGGCAAAGGATGCAGCACTTCGCACAGAGACCGCAAGCAAGATGCAGTTGATCCTGCCTCTTTCACGAAGCTATTTTGCATCATTTGCTTCCAGCGGGGCTGCCGAAATGCGTGAGGGTGTGGAGGATTGGGGCCCCATTTTGACGCTGTTGGGTGGCGACAGACAGGCCGAGGCACAGATGGTAGCCTTGCTTCGCGCACCAGATGTCAGCACCGAGTTCAAATGCCGAATCTGCCGCTTGTTCATCTCAGTACCCCCAAACGATGCAGATACACTTGCATCTGTTCTTACACAGCAATATCGGGTAAATTCCAATCTCCGTTATCTCACCGCTATACTTCAAGCGATGGGCAAGATTGGGCGAGGAAAAGTGCTTCTAATAAGTGTAGCAAGATCATCTAACACTATATATTTACGAAAGACCGCTATCGAATCACTCAACCTGTATAATGGCGTGCTTCTATTAACAGAGCTTCTGCCGTTGCTGAGAGAAAACAATGCGGATCTGCTCGATTCGGTGCTGACAATCGTGTCGCACCGGATCATATCTTCGAGCATTGACGAACTGATAAAGAACGGCATACAAAGCCCCGACCTTTTGCTTGCACAACGCAGTTGCACGGCACTCCGCAAGGCGATAGAGCGCTGGAAAATTGAGAAGCAGGGCGACCCGTGGCTCAATGCTATGTCAATAAGCTCGCCGGTGCTTTTCGATGTTATGGAAACAGATGGTGCAAACGCGTCAGATCTGCGGCGCGAGGCATATATGGCATGGCTATCGCTGTTCCCCGCTGGCCTTGAACCAATGGCAAACTATGACTGGAATGCATCATCAGAAGAGCGTCGCAATCAGGTTGCCTTGTTCCGTAAGGATAACATCAAACGCATCGAAGGCATGAAGAAGACAATTATTGACATCTGTGGTCAGCCTGTTGCATCTACACCGCGCCCGGATCCTTCTTCAACAGTAACTGAGCGGACATCCCAACCTCGACCCACACCACCGCCCGTGTCCGCAACTCCCGCAACTTCAGAGCCAAGGCTACCACCCACACCACCGCCTTCTACAACGCACACGCCTCCTACTGTTCCGTCCAAGACGCTTCCAGCAACGCCGGTACCTACATCCGACCCGTCGGTACCACCGCCGTCGCGCACTCGAGATCCACTACCTCCGCCGCCTCCGACCAAGACTCCACCACGCACAGGCGAACCTCCACGCCCAACAAGCAAGCCGACGCCGGATAACCCGCCGTCCCAGACAAGCAGCCCTCGCCCGTCACCAACGCCCGAACCTACTCACGACCATCACCACGACCACGACGATTAGGCGGTGCGCCATGAGGCGAAAGGCCTATGTCGCATTTATAATTTTCGGAATATTTTCTCTTTTATCGCAAAGCACATCCGCTGATGTGCATGATCAATTCGTGCCATACCCCGCGTTAAAAGGCACAGCAGAGCAGATGCTCGACCTTTTTGAATCACCGCGCGATGACATTCGGCATACAGCGCTAAGACTCGTGCTGCGCGCCCGCAGTATCCCCGCCCATCTAATCACCGAACGGATTGAGCGAGGTAACTCGACCTCGCGCTTGTTGCTTTATGAAGCTGCCGCGGTCTGGGGCGATGAAAAAACCCTTGAAGTGATGCTGCGCATATACAGGCCGCTTTTTGTGCATTCAAAAGAGGCGATTAGGCTTATGGAGAATATCTTGTATCTCGGTGCACGCTACAAGCTGCCGATTGAATTTCTGCCTTACCTACTTCGCGCGTGGCTTGAAGGCGATGAATACTTCTCCATGCTCGCCCGAAACGCGTTGATGAATATGGGAGAAGACGCTCTGCCCGAGCTAAGAAGGCTGTTGTTTTCGAATGAACCATCAACTCTTTTTCCCGTTATGTCGCTTATGATCGAGCTTGGTGAGCAACCGAGCCTTAGGCTTCGCGAGCTTGCTGAATCGGGTGGCGCAATGGGCACGCTTGCGCTTGATTTGCTTCTTGTGGGGTCAGCGGCAGAGATTCCTCTTGCGCACAGAATACTAAAGAACACAGATTTGGACTGGCCTTCGCGGCGGCGCGCACTTATGTGGCTCGCCTATTTGAAAGAGCCAATTGCGCAGGAAATGCTCGACTCGGTAATCGAAGAGGGATATGTTGAGCTTTCGTGCGATGCGCTAAAGGTACTCTATTATCTTTATCCAGAAAGGTACGATACCGACAAAGATGGCTACGCGACTGGGACAAAGAAATTGACCAAAAAGCGGGCAAACGCGATGCTGTACAGCGGTGATAGAGGACTTCTTGCCCTGTTGCTGAGTGCGCGAGTGGAGGGTGAACTGCTTAAAACTCAAAGTAGCTTGATTGAGCAATTGGCTGGTACGAGCATAAAGGATGTTCTATCTTCAATCGCATTACGGGGTGGCCTTTCATCAAGACCTGAGATCTTTGATTACCTTGCATTTCGCTTTGCAGAAATAGCGGGTATCTTTGCTAAAGCTGGCAAGATTGAGGCGGCTGCAAGGGGGTATTCGCACTCGCTCGAAATCAAGTGGGATCTGCAATCAAGCCGTGCGCTTGCGCTTCTGCTCTCAGACCATTCCGCCCTGCCCTCAAGTTTGTATTTACGACCATACCGAAAAGCTAAAATGCGCAAACCAGACTCAGTTACCGAGTTTGATGACCGATTCGCGTTAGCTGTCAGCGGATCATATTTCGATGCATGCCTTGTCGAAATGCCGACCGATCGTGAAGAGCGAAACAGAGAGCAATTCGATAATCTGCCTCAGAGATGCCTCTTTTAGTTTTCTAATTTACATTTATTTCGAATTTTTCTGCGCTAAGCATCATAATCTTGACAGGTGACACAATGGAATAGAATTCGCATTCCTTCGCAACAAATTCAGGTGAAACAGCTTTCTGTGTTCACCACCCAAGTTTCGGGCTGCAAAAGCACGAAAAAACGAAATGTGGTAGATTAATGAGCATCCTCTTCTAAACCGCATCCGCGCTGAGCTCGGCGATACGGAAAACTCCGTTGCCCCGAATTCTCTCAGCGCACTCGCCTTTTACCTCTGATTTTCCATATTCAACAATCGCGGTATTGTGCGTTTTTGCGCTATGCGGCAGACTGCGCCGTGCAAAACTACCATACCGTAGCAGTATTGCAGGTGTCTAATGTCAAGGACAACGCTTAGTGCGCGTCTCAGCGTTATCGTGTCTGAGCACGCAAATGAACCTGAATACACCCTTGCGCTGTGCAAAGAAATGAACTCACCTTTACTTTGTTCGTTCAGCGGTGTATATCCAGCTTTCTCGAAGAACCTATAATAACAACGCGCCACGGGGTCTCGACGGCCCCGTGGCGCAAGGATACAGACTTTTATGCGACACTTTTCACATCACGAAGATGACAAATTATTCGGCAAGACATTCGACAGTGCGCTCTTAAAGCGCATGCTGCCCTACATTGTCCCTCACAGATGGATGCTTGCCTATTGTTTGCTGCTAATGACCGCACTTGCGGTCGCCTCGATAATTGAGCCAGTCTTGGTTCGTCTCGCAATTGACCTCGATATATCAAATGGCGATTCCACTGGTCTTATCCTACGCGCCGCTTCGCTTGCCGGCATACTTTGCTGTGCAATATTCCTAACATGGGCGCTGACAGTTAACCTTGAGACAATTGGGCAGCGCATTTTGCGCACACTGAGAATGGAGCTTTTCCGCAAGCTGCTTTTCATGCCGGTGCGCTATTACAACGAAAACCCAGTCGGAAGGCTCGTCGCCCGGGTCGAATCCGACACAGAGGCGGTGCGCGTGTTCTTCACAAGCACCACCGTGATGCTCGCTCAAAACCTGTTCATGCTGTTTGGCATAGTCGCAATTATGTACATAAGCTCCCCGGGCTTGACGGTGCGAATCGTGTTTGTTATACCGCTTCTTCTAATTGCGACCTATTTTTTTATGCGCAAGGTGCGCCCCCTGTTTTTGGGTGTACGCCGCAAGGTCGCCGATATATGTGCTTTTGTTACAGAGCACATGCAGGGCATGAAGGTCGTGCAGTCATTCAATCAACAGGAGCGCGTCGCAGTTGAGATGGATCGTGAAAACCGCGAGAAGTTCGAGACCCAGTATCCGGCAGAAAAGCTGGTAATCTGGTTTTGGAACGGTGTCACACTGACCGAGTTTGTTGCAATAGGAATTGCATTATGGTACGGTTCAAGAGCCGCTCTTTCTGGCGCAATCACGGTCGGCCTTGTTGTGATGTTCATATCTTACATACAAAAGTTCTACGCACCTATCCGCATGATCTCGGATCAGGTCAATGTGATGCAGCGCGCCTTCGCCGCGGGCGAAAGGATATTCGGCATACTATCCACCAAGTCCGAAATCCTTGACCCGCCAGAACCCCGCGTTTGGCCGAAGTTCGACTGCGAGATTAAGTTCGAGCATGTGTGGTTTTGCTATAAGCCCGACGAGTGGGTTTTAAAAGATGTCAGCTTTACAATACCCAAGGGGCAGACTTGGGCGCTTGTAGGGCCGACAGGCAGCGGCAAGACTACAATCATCGCCCTGCTATTGCGGTTCTATGATCCCCAGAAGGGACGCATCACCGTTGACGGCATAGACATCCGCGATCTGACACAGAACAGCCTTCGCGAGAAGTTCTCGCTGGTTCAGCAGGATATATTCTTGTTTCCCGGTTCGGTACTCGATAACCTTCGCCTAATGGACGACACCATAAGCGAAGAAAGGGTATGGAACGCGCTTAAGCATGTTCAAGCCGAGAAAATCGTACAGTCAATGCCTGACGGAATAAAGACAGAGCTTGCAGAGCGTGGCGCAAACCTGTCGCAGGGGGAAAGGCAGTTGCTTTCGTTCGCCCGTGCACTGGTGTTCGATCCGCAGATATTTCTGCTTGATGAGGCGACAAGCTCTGTTGATCCAGCAACCGAAAGAAAGATACAGATTGCGCTTGACAAAATTCTTGAGGGGCGGACTGGCATCATCGTCGCTCATCGCCTTGCCACAATACGACGGGCAGACAACATACTTGTGTTAGTTGACGGCGAACTGTGCGAGTCGGGAAAACACGCTGACCTGCTCGCCGCTGGCGGCAAGTACGCCTCGATGCACTATCTGCAGTTTGAAAACAATATACACAGCGAGGACGACCATGTTTAGCGCGATAAAGAAACTGTTTGTCGGCGCGGTGGTCGCCTTCTTCCGCTTCACCGGTATGCCAAAAGAGACACTTGCGGATGCCGCTGGTCACCTTCGCTGGCTTGGCAGATTCCTTGCCGAAGTTAAGGGAAGACTCATCTTCTTGGTCTTTCTCACACCGATCAACGCTGTGATAACTTTCTCGATGCCGGTGGTGATTGAGTGGATAGTGTCTGATATGAAGAAGGCCGTCGAAACCGGCATATTGCCTGATTACACGGTCTCGATACCTCTTCTGTTCGCGACAGGCGCGTGCTCTGTGCTGACCTATATACTACTTCAGCGCACACGAGCATATGTGAATATGCGCATTGAATGGCGTGTCCGCACAACTGTGTTCAATCGCCTGACCTTTATGGGGCACGGCTTTTTTACAAAGTTTCGCACCGGAGATGTGATAACGCGCTTCACAGACGACCTCGATAAGGTATCGTGGTTTTCGTGTTCTCAGATTTTCCGCACATACGAGGCCGCGCTGTATGTTATAGCGGGCACAATATACATGCTCACCCGCGACCCGCTCCTCACGCTGTTCGCGGTGGTGCCGATGCCTCTATTCGCATTAGTTGTCGGCAAGACCGATGCGCGACTGTGGGAGATGTACGATCGCCTGCAGAAGCTCATCTCGCGCGTGAACAACACGCTTGAGGTTTGTTTTTCGGGCATTCGCATTCTTCGCACCTATCGGCGCGAGGATCAGCAGGCTTCGGCTTTCGAGCGAGTAGCATCAGATCGCAAGGCAACCGAGATCGAAGTTGCATCGAAAAGCGTTCTTGTCGAGTCGGCCTATCGCATGATACCGGGCGTTGTGATGGTTGTCGTGCTTATTGTTGGCGGCCTTCGCGTCATAAAGGACCCGTCACCTGAGAGGCTGGGCGCGTTTGTCGGCATTATCTACGCTTACATGATGGTCATGCCGCGCGTGTTCGAGCTTGGTTGGTTGTTGATTGCGGCTCGCAAGGCTCTTGTCTCTATCGGCAGAATACGAGAACTTGAGGAGCAACAACCGGATGTTCGCGAGCAGATGTCACCCCGCACCGATGTTAAATTCGACGACTGCATCGAGTTTCGCAATGTCGGATTTAAGTACAACGGTAGCGAACAATGGGCGGTAAAAGGCGCGAATTTCAAGATACGAAAGGGGCGCACCGTCGCCTTTGTTGGTCCAGTCGGAGCGGGCAAATCCACTCTTGCAGGTTTGATACCGCGCCTTACCGACGCGACAGAGGGCGAGATAACCATTGATGGCGTCAACATAAAGGAGTTCAGCCTTTTATCCCTGCGTCGCCATATCGGCTATGTATCGCAAGAGCCCCTTCTATTCTCCGGTACAATAGAGGCGAATGTAATATTCGGCAGGCCAGAAATCAGCAAGGAAGATGTCGAATGGGCATGTCGCGTATCTCAGTTCTCGAATGATATGAAAGCGTTTTCTGACGGCATGGCGACCCTTGTGGGGCATCGTGGCATGACGCTATCAGGCGGGCAAAAGCAACGCCTTTCTCTCGCAAGAGCACTGGCAGGCAGACCAGAGATTCTTATTCTCGACGACTGCAGTTCCGCTCTCGATGCTCAGACAGAGGCAATGATGTGGAACGCGCTATCCGAAGATTTGTCAGAGATGACCGTTGTAGTAATATCGCACAGAATCGCGTCGGTTCGCAATGCAGATTCGATAATTGTGCTCGAAAATGGCAACCAGTCATCCTGCGGTACACATGAAGAACTACTTGCCTCTGGCAATCGAGTTTACCGCGATTTATACGACGCCCAGATGGGTGATTGATGAGACAATGATAGAACCCTTACCCCGCCGCAAGGCGGGGTTGGGTTCGCTCTGCATTAATGCGTGTGGTGGAATAAGCTGTTGAACCACCCTTAAGACAAAGTGGATATGTATTGACAAGCACAATACTTCACGACCCCATCAGGCTCTGAAGTATAGACTTTGGTGCATTTTATGTCCTCGTTGGCCAACAAAACAAAACTTCAGTTACTCAATGATGAAGCGCACATTTAATGCATAAGATTCTTTTATAAAACACAGTTATTTATCCTTGATTGAACGAATCATTGCAACATAAATAACAATTGATATGTTAATACATATACTTGCAATAAGAATCACAGAAGACATCACTCTAACACTAACTCTCACATCACCATACCTCTCGGCGATTTGCGCTAATATACATAAGGAGGCGACTGCCGAGCTGAATAACGCCGCAAGAATAAACGCCGTATCTCCTCTACTTTTTTCCAATACACTATAAGAAAATATGAAAATATAGCTACAATTAGAACACCGATTAAGACACCAAAAGCATCACTAAAGCTCCCAGCGAGAACAGATTTGACTGCAAAACACAAGCCTATTGATATAATAATCCAACTGATCATAGCGATTGATTTTATACTGAACTTCATAATTTCACCTTCGATGTATATATATACACACTGTTGCAAGTTGATCTAACCCAGCAGTCCCGTGGCGCACCGCATTCTCATATGGATCTGAGGCTGAAATCTCAACAACCTCGCAGATAAGTCTATTGGGTAAAGTGATCGGGTGGCTTATATTGCAGAATGGGGCCGTCTTGCCGTTGCGGTCTATATTCTTTCCATCATTGGCCAAATTCTGCTCAACCGCCGCAGCCAGTGCGCACAACACCGCCCGCCGCCATGCGGCGACGATCAGCAGGTATAGGCAGAGGGCGCGGATGTTTATAATTGCCTCCGATCAGGTGTTAAGACGACCGAACAGAGCGAATCTATTGACCAAGCATACACCATGGTGCGAGCGTGTCAAGTGAATTTCACACGACAATATTCTCTGCTGTTCGCAAGTCACCAAAGCATCGGGATAGGCTCACCTCAGTAGGATTCGCCGCATAGCTTCGCGGCTTTTGCGGTAATTTGCCTATCGTAATACTCGCGTGGGACGCGATGGTTTCGCTTGCACGGTAGTTCACAGCAACTTGTTAAAACAAACAATCCCCGCAAGGAGGTGTTTGTGAATCTCATATTAATCGCCCAAAATAATCCGTGTGCACACCTTTTCATCTCCGAACTCACTCTCTCAGGAGTGAATTTATTTCATTTTCTACAAACGACAAGCCATTTCCCTCTAACCCATCCATCGCAAACACACTATTTCCTATCAAGCTTAAATCCTTTAATTCCGCCATCATAATATATCACATTACAGCCACTATCATCAACACTAACTGAACTTATACAACCACCCTCTACAAATACTTCCTTAGAGCGAACAATTACATTTTCGACGCAATCATAAACGCATATTCGACACATTGCATTACTTTCTTCCATACTCGTCGGATATCCTTTATAAACATCTGTCGGAAAATATTCTCGAAATACAATGTATCGTCTATTAGCAGAAAGTCCAATAGGCCAGCATATCATGCCACTCATACACTGAAGAATTGAACCATCATTGTATCTAACAATGCCACAACCAAACTCACTTTCCTGGCATTTCGAGCATGATCCCATTCTTCTCGTTGCAACATATATCATATCATCAAATCCGACAAAGTAAGCTTCTATTCCACCATGAACAGCATCATGCCTATCACATACAGCTGTCTCGCATAGCTTTTCGAGATTCATATCCAGTATACATATCATCTCACTGTTAAACATTGTTGCAAGAATTTTTTGCGATTCTTCATCTATATCCATTTGCCTTATAGCGTTTGTAATAATTGCTCCGTCATATTCAATAGAGATGGGTTGAGGTGAATATAGAGCTTCTCTTATACCCGTCGCAATATTATATTTTTCGATATTTTGACCAGATGATATATAAGCATACTCTGCCCCTTGAGTCACGCAAATTGTCTTCGGAAAGGTCCTATATATTGCTTCATTCGAACCACGCAGCTTGCTGGATCGCACAAGTGAACCGAAAACATTATAAACTGCGACGCAATTATTCTGGTAATCATAAACCACAACATTGCCATTATTGCATACAGCAACACATGGATCTCGCTCGTGCATTAATACTCTCTCACACTCCATCGTGCCTATTTTTATAAAGCTAACACCAGATCCCAATCCATATAACAATATAGCATTTGGCAAATATTTGACTCTGGTTTGCAATATGGTTAAAGCTTTACGAACACCTTCACCGTTTGCTGAATGACCATAATCAATGATATGCGTCATATCTCGAACATCTCTCACCTCGATTCCACGCTTAAACACATCCTCATTAAGAAGTGTATTTGGCTTCTGCTTTTGATTGACTTCAGAAGTCACAGCAACGGGACTTGCATCCCACTGTTGAAGCAAAAGAATAGACAATGACACTACTGTCAGCACAATGCATGTTATAACGAAGATTATCTTTCTTTTATTTACCATAGTCTTCACCTATTCAGTAGTTGTTCTCCATGTCGCTGCCCCAGAGGGATCCAATCGCCCACCTGATGTTCTGCTGCGAGGAATTACATCGCAACTATTGGGAGTTCGACTTACGACTGCTGGAACGCCGTTCTTAACAGCCTTTCTTTCTGTAAATTTTCCATCTATTATTGTTGTTGTAAATGGGCTATTCCGTGCAAGCGTAACTTCTCTTCCATCTTCATGAATTGCCGCAGAACCTGAATCTTGAAAATGTATCACGTTATCATGAAGTACATAGTTTGAGGCAATAGCGTCAAAGTCATATTTAAGCTTATATATAACATCATAATCTTTGATAAATGATATCATTCCTCTGTAGTCACATATTTCTCGATCAGCGATTAATTCTTCAGCGTAAGAATCGAGTCTTGAATATAATTTGTAGGATTTTTCAAGATTACTGATCATCTTTTCAAGACCATCCTCACCGTCTTTGTAGTGCTCACCATATTCACGACCAGAATCTACTATTTGACCTTTAATCTTAAGAGTTCTTAGTGCAATTGGCATTACTCCTCTTACTTCACCTACCTTTGCGTAGATTAATACTGTTACACTAAAATTGTATAGCCTGAGTGCCCAATCGTACCATTTCGAGACAGGTTTGAAGCTTGGCTCTTCAACATCCTGCAATTTCCCAATTCCTACAAAACCATCGTAACCAACAATTATAAGATTTCCTATCACAACGGCGATGAAGGATGAGACAAGTGCTGTACTCAAAGCACTACCTGTGACTATTGAGTCTGTTAATGTTCCAGCAATTATGTCTGTTATATCGCTTCCAAATCCAAGGTTGTGCATATTATACGAGTGTGCATTGCTGGAAAGACAGTTCACATTGAAAGCATCAAAATGCACTCCCCCGCTTCCATACTCATTCCCATACCAGTCGAAGTAGTCGTTCCATGCACCGCGCACGCCAATCAGCGAACTGCCCACAATCGCTTGGCTCGCCGTAACAACGCCAATCGCGTCGCACTCGAGCATTTGCCAAGTGCCCGCGTTGCCCATCGTCTGCACAGCCATCGAGCCCCAGCCGTCATAATGCACCGTGTAGGGGCCAACATTCG
>CAZNBY010000039.1:0-30472 GCA_964571525.1 uncultured Planctomycetota bacterium | reverse complement strand
CACGCATCTTATCGGAACGAGCATTAACTACAGCGGAGCGGTTATCAACGCTTTCATTGAGCGCACAGTAATAGGCATCCCCGGCGAGTTGTTCATGTGCACAGGTTGGACCGGCCAGGGCAGCGTTGGCTTCCTTGCAACAAATCCTGAAACAGGCCAAACATACTTCAGACAGTCGGGTACCGAGATAAACATAACATTCACAATTCTAAATGTTGACGCGAACAATATCCCCTACACCAATGTTCTTACATGGAACTGGGAGCGTCGCTTCTACCTGACGGTCTTCAATCAAGCCGGAATGCCTCGTTCGATTCCTGCAGACGGTATTTCGACAATTGTAGCTAACACCACTGTTGCCGCATCAGTTCCTGCATTCGGCGAAATTGAATCAGGGCTTCGCGCATACTGCATCGGTTTCACCGGTAGTGGCTCGACCCCGGCATCAGGTACCGCAAACACAGTCAATATCACCATGACGATGCCCTCCACAATCACATGGTTGTGGGAGCTTCGCTATCAGGTTGTAATAGACAATCCTGCGGGATTTGGAACACCTAATCCACCTGCTGGCACCTACTGGGTACGCCCTGGTGAGTCGTTCGCCGGCATGACCTCGACCTTCTATCTTAATCACAAGAATCAGGGCTATGTGTTGGATGTAAATGGGCAAGAGACCGTTTACACAACAAACACATTCAACATCACCGTAAATGCTCCGACAACGATCATTTGGAGTTGGGATTACATCCCCTACAAGTGGTACGATCCGATCAATGTCACAATGGGCGAAACAGAGATCCCATTCTATCTCGACATAGAGCGTTCACCTTTGACAAGTTCGCCTTGGATATGCTATCAGGATATAGTCAATAAAGACCTTCGTGTTGTCTATTTTGCAACCAACGAGTGGGTGAATCAGGCTCTTGATTCGTTCGGTGATGTTGGTGCGTTCTGCAACTTGAAGATAGATTCTGAAGGCACGATCCGCATAGCTTACTTCGACGAGACGAACCGCACATTGAAGGTCGCTGAGCGCGTTAGAGGCGTTTGGAATATTGTTGTGGTTGACTCGAACGAAGGTAGTGGCCGTTACTGCAGTATTAACTTCTCGAAGGGTGGCAAGTGGGGTGTTGCGTACCTTGACAATTCTGACCTTGCACGCCCGAAGATCAAGTATGCTGAGAAGTTTCAGAATGACTATCTGGTTGAAATAGTGCACGAATTCACCGGAGTAATTGAGTATCTATCGCTGCTTTACTACGATGAGCAACCGATTATCGTGTACTACGATGCCACGACTGGCAAACTGCGTTACTTGTTCTACGACGCTGAGTGGATCAACGATACAATAGACGGCACACCGGATGTGGGTCGTTACTGCTTTGCAGCGATAAATCCCATTTCTAACCAGCCCGCTGTCGTGTATTACGACCTTACGAACAATCGCCTGAAATTCGCCGAACGCAACACAGACTACACATGGCAGTATCAGATTGTTGATGACAGTGGCGATGTCGGATTCCATCCAAACCTTTCGTTCGACGCCCAAGGCAAAGCCCGCATAACATATCAGGACATCGGCAGACAGCGCCTTAAATTCGCCGCATACGACGGTATCTTGTGGCAGACATCTGTGCTGACCATTAACACAAACTCCGGCTGGATGCCCGCCCTTGCAGACTACAAAGGCACTGAACTGAGCGTGATCTATGTTGAGAGCAACAAGATCAAATACATCAGCTCTAAGCCGCTGCCAACCCCAGAGGAGATCGAAGCCTCGCGCCGTTCTGGCGGTGGTTGCTTTATAGCAACGGCAGCATTTGGCAACATGTCGAACGCTGGAATAGTAGCACTAACGAATCTCCGCGATACAAATGTATCGGTCGGTTTAACTGGTTCGAGCCTCATTTCGCTTTATTATTCAGTTTCACCTTGCATAGCGAACAGCGAATCGAACAGCCCTGCCCTTCAAGGCATGGTCAGAACTCTGCTCAAACCACTTTGCCGATAGTCAAAAATCCCTGAGAATAGGGGACGGGAAACCGTCCCCTTTTTCTATTAGGAGCAAGAATGCACGCACTTCTGATAGGGTTTGAGAGCAATGATCGCCCACAAATCGAAGCATCTCTTGTTGAGCTATCGAAATGTGCAGAATTCACATTCATGATGACACCGGCCGCCTTTGACCGAAAATTCTCACACTATGTATTCTCTTTCCACACCCCATGTTATGAAGTATTAAGCAGGATTTTTGAAGAGAACCGCTTCTGCCTTGTGTTTCAGCAAATCAACCCAGCCAAATTCGATTTTGTAAGGATATCTCAGGATTCTGAGACAACCGATTCGACGATTCAAGAGGCGACGCTGTGTCTGACGAAACTGAAGGAGCTTTCGATCAAAGTCCGTCATGATGTGCGAAGCCCGATACAATCAATCTACGAGAGCGCTGAGCTGTTGGTACAGCAAAAGGCTCTTGATGATAGAGAGGCAATGCTTCGTTCAGTGGGAATATTGCACTCATGTGCGACGCGCATATATGCGTCGCTCGATGGATTCAACGAATTCCACAAAGAGATAGAGAATCTTGAGCAAATCTTTATGCAGAAGACCGAGACAAACGGTAAGAGGTAGTATGCGCGTCGGCATATTCAGCGATTCACATGATAGGCTTGACTACATTCGTAAGGCCACTTCTGTGATTATGGCGGCGGAATGCGAACACCTTATTTGTGCTGGAGACATAATCGCGCCGTTCGCTGCGCGATACTTCGCCAGAGTGCTGCCCATTTCGGCGGTGTTCGGCAATAACGACGGTGAAAAGGAGGGATTAAAGCTTGTCATTCCCACGATATGCGAACCTCCTGCTTTCGTCGAGATAGATGGACGGCTCGTGGCAATTGCCCATAAGCGCGATCAGATAAAGACCTTGATGGAGGGTACTTCGATTGTTGTAACAGGCCACACCCATCGCGCAGAAGTTAAGCGCGAAAACGGTTTGATTTTCATCAACCCGGGTGAGGTCTGCGGTTATTTGTACAACGAACCTTCTATTGCTATATGGGACACTTCGACCGACAAAGTTGACATCGTGCGATTATGACAAGAACGCTACTTTTTCTCATTCTTGCGACCTTTCTTCTCTGTGCGACAGGATGTGTCGAAAGGCATGTGACTATTGAAAGCGACCCTTCAGAGGCGACTGTGTATGTCAACAACAAGCTGATAGGGGTCACACCGGTAAGCATGACCTTCACGCACTACGGCAACATGGCAATACGCATTGAGAAGGCAGGTTATGTTACACTTGTGGGCACAATGAGACTCAGAAGACCTTGGTACCAAACACCTGTGGTTGATTTTTTCAGCGAGAACCTATACCCGGGCACAGCAATTGACAGACAGAGCGCTCGATTTACGCTCATTGAGGCGACACGCGCCGATGCTGACAAATTGATAGAAGAATCGAAATCAATGTCGAGATATTCGACAAGTGAAGATGATCAGGAAAGATAATGCTCCCAGATAAAAGCTCAAAGTACTTTCGCAAAAAAGTGATAGGCGTAATGGGTTCCGCAAGCGGCCCAATCAGCGAAGCGGCGTTGCGCAAAGCATACAATCTTGGGCGCGCAATTGCACGAGCGAACTGCGCGGTGCTGACTGGTGCTTGTCCAGGTCTTCCGTACGAAGCTATGAAAGGCGCGAAGGAGGTTGGCGGTCTTACGCTTGGAGTATCGCCCGCAATAGATGAAAAAGAGCATGTAGAACGCTATTTTTCGCCTGTTGACTACCATGATGTGATCATATACACCGGCAGCGGCTTTATGGGGCGTGAGGTTACGAACATTCAGTCATGCGATATGGTTATAATTTGTGGTGGGCGCAGCGGTACCTTGGGCGAGTTTGCCATTGCATACGATCAGGGAAAGGTAATCGGCATTTTGGAAGGAACGGGGGGAATTGTTGACGAGATTCGCACTATCATTCGCGTTATTCACAAGCCGACAGGCAGCCGTATTATATTCGACAGCGACCCAGAACATCTTGTAAAACGGCTTATACAGGTTTATAACGATACAAGGGACGAAGCTAAACCATTTGCGCAGGGATAGGCAATATTATTCGCATGAAGTAACCTTGAGCGTGTATTCGAGCGCTACACGAAATCCAACATTGTAGAGTATCTCATCCTCGCGAAGAAACAACCGCTTTGTGCTTCGAGCAAATTCGGGTGAAGAATCAAATGCGCCGCCACGCGCAACGCGGTGCGTTCCGCTTTGAGGTCCCATTGGGTCAACTACTATTCCGAAATCAAGGCACGATTTGTAATACTCGGTATCTGCGTAGTTAAGCGTCCACTCCCAAAGATTGCCAATAAGGTCATGTACACCCGATTTGTTAGCTCCCTCTGGACGAGAACCCCCTTTCAGAAACCATGAGGTTGAAACCACGGCATACTTATTGCCTTGTGTATCTGCCTCGTCTCCCCAAGGAAATCTGGATGTACCACCGTTTCGGGCAATGTATTCCCACTCGGCTTCGGTAGGCAGGCGGAATCTGAAAACCGGTGAGTTGAACTTCGCGTTTGCCCATTGTGTATATGCCACTGCATCTCTGTAACTGATCAGACATACCGGTAATTCAGGTTTGTACTTGTAGCTGCTTTCGGGACCGAATGGATTCCTCCAGCTTCCGTTTGCAATCAGCTTCCACTGCCCTTTCTCCTTATCGAAAACCGGTATCGAGCCTTTTCTTTCGGCAGTTGTCATGTACTTAGCGTCCTTAACAAATGCATCGAACTCAGCATTTGTAACTTCATACTTGCCAATGGCAAAATCAGAGACGAGCACGGGGTGGTTCGGCATAGAGGCAGCATCTGATGGAAATTCCAGTTCGTTCTGCCCCATATTGAATTGTCCGCCATCAATGTAAGCAAAATTGGCAGGCAACATGTCTTTACGAAGGGTTAGAAGCAATCGGCGTGCATAAGGTTCCGAGACAGCCGCAAGCGCCTTATCAATCTCGACAAGTGCACAGAGCATCTCTTTCTTTGCATAATGCGCAAGTGCGCGCGAATAATGAGTCCTAAATAGCTTAAGGCGCGACTCCATGCTGACATACTCGATGATGTCTTGGCTCGTCCGGTATATCTTGATGGTTCGATGTTCGAAGTCTGCAAGCAATATTATGCGGTCTTCAGAGATATCGGATACTTGTTCCTTTAGCGATAGCTCACCGCTTGGACTTTGAATCTCGACTTGGAAGGATCTGAGTTGCAGTTCAGTAATAAGAGGTGTTATGCCTTGCTCAACGCCATCAATCATCACTTTACAACCCTCTATCGGCGAATTGACGGTCAAGTAGAATTTGACAGCCTCTTCACCCTTTATGGGCAGAGTACTCAATGCGCATATAGTGATGATTGCAGCGAGTATCATCCGCATTATACACTCCCGCACTATCTATGGGTTTGTCTCCCGCGATAGTTTGACGGGTTAGAGGATGGTTGGAAACTCCGCTTTCTTATTATACACGATGATGTAAATCACGCGCAAGAGTTGACCATTCAAACGGCACTGATTATACCTATCTGAAGCGATAATTCAATGGATTTCAGTCTGACAGATGTAATTACCAACCTCGCAGTTTAGCACCAGAAGTGGGGATATGCCATCAAACCCATAATAGAAGGGCAAGGGTAAAAAAAAGAACCCGCATTGCGGCGGGTTCTTTGTACCTGACTTCACAGAAAGGATTAGTAGAAGACTACAACGATGCGGAAACCGACATTCATCGAGCCTGTTTCGGGTAACATAAAGAAACGCTTTGTCGGGCGTGCGGAATCGGGGTCAGAATCATATCCGCCACCACGCAAAGAACGAAGCGGGCCTGTGGGTGGTCCCATCGGGTCAACTACCACTCCCTTATCAAGACACTGCTGGTAGTATTCGCTATCGCCACGGTCAAAGCACCATTCCCAGACATTTCCGATCTGGTCAAAAATGCCTTCTGGAGACTTTCCTGCTTTTTTCGATCCAACTTTGCTCCATTCCTTGCTTTCAATAACTGCGAAGGACTTATCCTCCCATGGCTTTTTATCGCCCCAAGGAAAACTGCGACCTTCAACACCGCGAGCCGCAAATTCCCACTCGGCTTCGGTTGGCAGTCTAATTGAACCGGGTTTGAAACCTTCCTTCGCGCAGCGCCAACGGCAATAAGCGTCAGCATCTACCCAAGTAATATGGCAGACAGGAAAATCGTCTTTGCCTTTTATGTTCGAGTTCTTGCCTTTTGGTGATTTCCAGCTTACTCCAGGCACAAACTCCCACTGCTGTTTCTTTTCGTCCCATATAGGTGAAGAACCAGCATCTTCTGGCAATGTACGGTAGTTCGTATCGTTAACAAACGCCGCAAAGTCGGCATTAGTAACTTCGTAAATCGCCATGGCGAAGTCGGACACAATAACCGGATGCTCTGGTATATGGCGATAGTCGTCTGGGTACTCGGTTCTTTTCTGCCCCATCATGAACTTATCGCCACGCAGGTACACAAAATTTGATGGAAGGCGCTCGGTGCGCCATTTGATAAGAAGATCGCGGGTAGTCTTGTTTTCGTTGAAGGTTAGAGCCTTCTCAAGTGATTCAAGCGCCCAGTCGAGCTTCTTTTCCTTATAGAATTCCTGCGCTTCTTTGACATATTCCTCGTACTTCACAAGGTTAGCTGCGTTTGTTATAAACTCAGCGATCTGAGCTTCAGAAGTGAAGATGCTGATCTCTTTTGCCTTGAAATCCGAGAAAATAACCATGCGCTCGCCGGCCTTCGCCTCGAAGGTCTTTTCAAGCTTCTCTTTGCCGTCCTTCGAGGTAATCAGGATCTTATGATTGCCAGACTCGAGCTGAATTACGAGCGGAGTCTCGCCGACCTTTTTGTCATCAAGCGTAACCTGCGAACCGTCAATAGAGGCAGAAATGGTGAGCGTAACGGTTTCGGCCGTTACGCTCACGCATGCGATTGTTACAAGAAGCAGAACAAGAGAGATTCGGATTAGTTGCTTAGGCATTGTATTCACCATTACTCTTCGTCGCCCCAAATATAGGTCTTGATCTTGCGATAAGGCGGCAGAGTTGAGTTGACAAGCTCCATGAGAGCGAACCAGTCAACAGTTGTTCTCTTATCAAGATAGAACTGGTTGTCATGAGCTGCCTTCAGCATTACAGATAGAGCCTTACGGTCGCCAAGGTTGTAACGGATAAGGCTTGAGTAGAAGACGATCATGGCGTCTTTTTCGCGTTCGAGATCTGTGAGCTTCTCGATGATTTCCTTTCGAGCCTCATCTGTAAGACCTTCCATCATGCCTATGCACTTAACGCTGAACTCCTTGAGGTAAACATCCTGATTGCGAAGGTACGGCAACAGCTTGACATAGGTCTCTTTGTCGGCGCACTTTGCAATCGCGAATGACATTGCGAGGAACTCATCGGGACCGTTGGCGAACTCGAAGTCAGAGATAAGGTCAGAGATAAAGGTCTTATCGCCAATCATACCAATTGCAAGATAACCTGCATAGGCAAGAGGCGTACCACGCTTCTTCGCAATAAGTGTCTTAATGCTGCGGCCTGCTGACGGATTCTTGAACATGCCGAGTGAAACTGCGGCCATAGCCTGTACATCGCTGTCGTTTGAATCAAGCGCAAGCTGCACGGTCTCATACGCAAGACGGTTTTGGGGGAAGAGTGAGAGCATAAAGGCTGCATTGGCGCGAATCATGGCCTGAGCCGTCTTGCTCTTCACAAGATCGCTGAGTATCTTCACAACTTTGTCAACCTGATCTTCAGGAATTGTCACAGATGCAAGCGATGAGATAGCGTATGACACGACCTTGAAATCGCGCTCCTTTTGAATGACTTCAAGGATGGCGTCAATAGCTTCCGGACGGTTAAGGGAACCGAGAGCAACGACCGCCGCGGAACGAACCTGGGGCTTGCCATCCTTCATAGCGGTTTCCATGCTCTTCATGAGCGGCAAACCACCCATCAAGGCAAGACCGATATCAACGCTCTTCTTCATTTCCTTATCTTTGATACGAGCGTACTTTGTAAGTTCCTCGAGAGCACTTGAATTGTTGAGTATGCCGAGGGCAGTAAAGACGATCGCCTTCATGGCATCACTATTACCGTTGATGAATCTGCGAGAAGCGGCAAGGCCCTTATCGCCCTGGTGAACAACCATCACATAGGCGACCGCGCGGCGAACGATTTCGTCGCTTGAGCGCTTATCTTCGCTGATCTTGCGGTAAAGCTCTTCACCAAGATCCTTAGATGCCTGCATCATACCAACAGACTTCAAAACTTCGCTTTCAGTGTTCATAAGATCAACAGCAAGTTTTGTCTTGTTGGATGAAGCAAGCAACAGAAGGCCGTATGCGCGTGCAGCTTCGACAACTGGCTCTGTATCGTTTGGAAGCGAAGCAAGCATTTTTACGCATTCTGGTGAGCCAATAAAGCCGGTTGTCAGCGCAGCGATAGCTTTTACGCCTGCGTCGCGCGCATCAACAAGGAACGGCTTAATTGCGGGAAGAACTTCTTCGCAGGGCATGAGTGCGAATCCGAGCGCCATCGAGCGACGGATGTCATCATCACTTTCCTTGCGAAGAGTAAGGACGAACAAATCAAGAAGCTCCTCATACTCACGGTGCGCATGGACGCGACGAGAGATGATTGATGCAAGTGCCCAAGTGCCAGCAACGCGAACATTGCCGTCGCTCGAATTCATTGCAGTCTTGATGTCATCTATGGGATCGGTAGCGCCGACGAAACCAAGTGCGGCGGCGATAAAGGTCTTTACCTGATAATAAGCCTTGTTTGTCTCGATGGCTTCGTTTAGAATCGGTATGCTCTTTGCGCCACCAATCATGGCGATTGCTTCTGCTGCTGCGCCACGGACAAAGCGTGATTTATCAGTCGCGAGCACTTCCTTAAGAATCGGGAGAAATTCTTGATCGCCGATGCGTCCAAGCGAAAGGCATGCCCAGAACTTCACATCGTCGCTCTTATCCTTGACGAGTTTCTTCAAAAGCTCATCGGCAGGGCTTCCCGCAGCATGTTCTGACTTATAGCCCATATCCTTCATAAGGACCTGAGCTACGGCTTCCTTTGCGCGCTCGCCACCAAGATAGCCAAGTGCCATTGTAGCAAGAGGAGCATAGTCCCTTTGCTGCAACACACTTGCCTTTGTAAACTCCTTCGGGAACTTATAGTCACCCTTTGCGATCGCTATCAGCATATCAACCGCACCGGGGCCAAGCTCACGGAGACCGTTGATGGCAACTTGATGTATTCCCTTGTCAAACAAGCCACGGTAGGCGAGAAGAACGAGAAGGCGCGGTACATCGTCTGGACGAAGCGATGTCGCATAGTCCTTCTCTTTCGTGGCGGGATATTCAGCAAGCAAGTAACCGAGGTTCTGCTCCCACCAGTCTTCCCAAGCGAATTCTTCTGTAGGAATAATGTCGCTCGCGTTATTGAATGGGTTGGAGATCAGGGTTGGTGCAATCGTGGTCTGGCCACCACCGCTACCTGACGCGCCACCAGCAGAGCGTGTCATCGTTATGGCGGATACACCGACAGAGCGGACAGCCTGAGTGGTTTGTGCTGGGGGGATAGTCATACCGGTGGTTGGTGCACCTGAGTAACCGACGGTAGTACGCTGACCTGAGGGCGCTTCCGTGGCGGTAACTGGGCCGGTTGGGTTACCAGACGGTGCAGTCGGTGCGCCAGATGTCATAATCACTGTTGTTGGAGGCAGTGTGATGCCACCTGATGATGGAGGCGATGTTCTGTCTGTGCGAGGCACAGTACGACCCCCGCCGGTTGTCACAGGCGGTGGAGGACAGCACTTGCTGTCTGCTTGCTGCCATTCGCAAACTGCGATGGCCAGCAAAACGGCGATGAACAATAGGGCTTTTTTCATGGGCAAATCTCCTTCTGCCGGTTGGAGTATAGGACTTTCACTACGAATAACGCAAATACGGCCGAAAAGTTACACTTTTGCGCAATTATTTCCCTATGGCACGCATCCGGCAAAATTTTGGCAAAACGGAAACACATCCATTATAATTGCGTTTCTTAATTGACACTACTTTTTTCGGAGGCTGACTTTGAACCATGCGCTGAAGATAGCATCCGTCATTCTGGCAGTCGTGATGGTGGTCTTTGTGGTGTACATCTTCGCAGGAGATCCCAAGAAAGGCCCGCCGAAACCATCGCTTGCAGCCAATGCCGGCAATGTAGTCAACACATTCACATCGTACAAAGAATGCCGCGAATGCCACCCCGATTATTTTGAGGAATGGGAGCGTTCTTGGCACCGTATGGCGTGGACCGACCCGTGGGTACAGCTTTCTTGGGGTTGCTACCGCGACCAAGAATGCAAATCCTGCCATCTTCCCCAGCCTATCATGCTTAACGGCAAGACACCACGACTTGTCGCGCGCGATGAATCAGAGGATGTTGACAGCGGCATAAACTGCCTTACCTGCCACTGGGCGCCACAGGGAATTTTAGGGCCCAAGGGTCGCGAAGTTGAGATGATTGACAACTGCAAGCCCGTATATTTCAAAGATATTGCCACAGACGCGCAATGCTGGGAGTGCCATCCAAACCAATATGACGACTGGCGCGGCTCAAGCTTCGAAAAGAATGGCGAGGGCTGCAAATCGTGCCACATGGACGAAATTGAGCGCCCCCTTGTGCCGAATGGTCCGGTTCGTAAGACCAGAGTGCACTTCTGGAAAGGTTCGCATACTTACACTTATATAAAGACAGGCTACGAGTTCCTTCCTGTTCTTAAGCCTGATGGTGTAGAAGTGACAATCAAGAACACCCGTTCTGGACATCTGTTTCCAGCAGAACGGCACAACCGCGCAATCTGGGTGGAAGTGACCTTTTACGATGAAAATGGAGCGCAGAATGGCGAAATGACTAAGTGGATTATACGAGAAGGCTCTAACCTTCCGCGTAACATGAAGACGATGGATATTAAGCCGGATGGTTCGGTTTCGAAGAAGTTTGCATATCCAATTGCGAAGGGATCGGTGAAGCTCGTGTTCAAGTTCGATTACTTCTATTCGAATGAGGATGAATACACACGCGTGTTAGAAGACCCACCGGCAATGAAATTTGAAAAGGGAGTCGGCGCAAGGCAGTGATTGCATCAACTCCGTTGAATTGGGTACCCGCATAAGAAAATGCCCCGCAACCAAAATTAGGTGCGGGGCATTTGGTTTTAGATAGGCAGTTATTGAGAGTCGCGTAATACTGTGTATCTGCCACAAACTGACAAACGATAACTTCCGGGTTCGGGCGGTTTCGCACCCATGTTGACGCGCAGCCTTTCACCGCCTTTCAGTTCAAATTCACCAATCCAATAATCACCTTTGAAATGTGAAGCCACAAGAGAGCCCTCTACCCCCTGCCCCTCTCTGCTTGCGCAAATCGAGGAAGGGCGCACACAGGCAATCAGCTTCTCGTTTCCCTTGCATGAGATATTTGCAGAAATCGGCCCAAGACAGCAGGTGTAACCATCGGGTGTTGGGCTGCAAAGCAGCATGTTATTGTCGCCGAAAAAGCTCGCGACATAGAGATTCGCGGGGGTGTAGTATATCTCTATTGGCGATCCTAATTGCATTATGCGTCCATCGCGCATCATCGCCATTTTGGTTGCAAGGAACAACGCGTCCTCCTGCTGATGCGTAACAAAGAATGTGGTCAGATCAAGCTCTTTATGTAATGTGGTGATATCCACAATGAGTTCGAGCACAAGGGGGCGGTCGAGGTTTGCAAAAGGCTCATCGAGCAACAAGCACTTATTCTCAACCACCAGAGCACGGGCAAGGGCGAGCCTTTGGCGTTCACCACCTGAAAGCTCATGCGGGTAGCGGTTCTCTTTGCCGGTTAACTTGACAATGTCAAGGTACTTTGCTGCTCTTGCCTTTGCAGCATTTTTGTCGAGTCTGCCTTCGAGCACAAACAGAAGGTGTTTTTCGACAGTCATGTGCGCCCAAAGCCCGCCATCCTGAAACACTGCTGAAATACCGCGCTTTTGTGGGGGAACGAACTTGCCCTTTCCAACAATCTCAACACCGCCAATAGTCACAGAACCGCTGTCGGGAGCAATAAGACCTGTGAAGACATTGATTATCGAGCTTTTGCCCGCGCCGGACGGTCCGAGCAACACGAAGAAGTCGCCATGCGAGATGTTCAGCGAGACATTGGCAATAGCGGTTACAGAGCCATAGGTCTTTGTAAGGTTTGAGATAACAATGTCAGGCATTTGTCACGCTCCGCCTTCGATTCGGGAAATACAGCAGTGAGAACATCATTATCGGTATGAAAATGATCGCGACTTGAATCAATACAAGCGCCGAGACCTGTTCCTCATTGCCATAGTGCATCATTATATACAGGGAGTTTGTAAGGGTTGTCGGGCCAGCAAACGACACAAGCGTGGTTGCGCCAAGCTCTGCCATCGAGAAAACCAGAACAGCAAGAAACGCAAGCCAAAACTCGAAGAATAGCGACGGAAGATATACATTGAAGTATGCCTTAATGTCAGATACACCGTGCAGCCTTGCAACAAACTCCCTTTTTGTGCCGACTCGAAGCATACCACCTGCCAAAATTAGTATGGCAAGTGGCAAGAATCTTCCCACATGGGTGAAAAAAATGATAGCTTGCGTTGTGTAGATATAGTCAAGACCAGGAATATTGTAGATTCGTATCATCCCAACCGCGAATACTGTTCCAGGCAGCAGGAAGGAGAAAGCCAGAAGAACGAACAGTGAATACATTGCGCGCCTTCCAGCGGTTACAATCAACCGTGCAATTGGCAACGCGATTATTACCGAGCACATAGCGGTTGCGGTGGTTGTCATGATGGTTGCTTGTATATCCTTCCGAGCAACCGCAATTGCCTCGCGGAAGTACTTAAGACCTGAAAAGTAAGATTCCTCAATGCTATATGGATCGCCAGAAAGCGAAAAAGCCCTTACTAATAGAATAAGTATGGGGAATAAAGCAGACAAAGCGAACACAAGCCCGAGCAACGCGGTGGCAGCATATTTGAATTTGCTAAGCGAGTAGCGCACCTCTGAGGTTACGCGAGATTCACTGAAGAAGAAGCCCAATGGCAACCGCTTGAATATGAACCAGCCACCAATTGCAGCAAAAATGAATGCCGTCATTGAGATGACCACAGAACCATCAATATCGTTTGTGCTGGAGATATTTGCAAAGACCTGACCAATAAAGGATGGGACAGTCAATAAGGCTGGAATAGAATACTCCGTAAAGCATAGAAGAAGAGTAAACGCAAAGGAAGCAAGGATAAGAGGCGCGGCAGCAGGCAGGACAACCCTGACCCAAACACGAAGAGGTCTGTGATATAGAAACGCGGTCTTTTCTGAAAGAGTATCCGCTGTCTTGAACGCAGCATATGCGCCGTAGAAGATTACAGGGAAATAGTACAGCACCATCACGAATATGCAGAAAGGGGCATTATAGAACTTCATGAGTGGTTTGCCCGTCTCGCCCAGAACGATCATTAGCTGCATCCATGCATAGACAAGAGTCTGTGAAGGGACGAGTAGCGGTATGAAAGCGACATAGGGGAACATGCGTCCAAGCGGTGCATCAGTACGGGCTGAAAACCATGCACACGGAATCGCAAGAACCGCCGCAAACAACGAGGTTAATCCAGCAAGAACGGCACTGCTGCGAAGTGACATCCAGACAAACTTGTCGCTGAACGCATCATTGAACAGCTTAAGCGTAATATGACCTTCCTGCCAGACCGAGGTTATTAAAATAACAACGATCGGCAGGAAGGTCAGGATAAACAGCAGAAGTACGGCCAGAGGCCGCGAAATATACTTCATTCGTGCTACGGTATGAGTGATTTAAGCAACGCTACGCAATCGTCTCTTACATCTGCAACCTTGTTCCAATCAACCTCCATTGCCTTAATGTCGTTGATCGAATAGCGACCGGCTGGCGCTTTCAAGGATTTGCGAAGTGGGATCTGAGCTGACGCTGCGATGCAGAACATCATCTCGTTTTTGAGCAGCCAGTCAAACAATACCTTCGCGTTTTCAGGATTAGGACCGCCACGCACAAGCGCGAGTGTATTTGGAAATATCAATGTGCCGATGTTATCCGCATCGGGGAATGTCACATTGCATGCCATTTTGCGCTCCATACGCGATATAACATCGTCTGTGTCAGTCAAGCCTGCCCAGAATTGGCTGTTGGCTACCTGTTCGGCAGTCTGGCTATTGCTTCTCAGAACCTTTGTTTCGTTATCTAAAACCCCACGAATCCAAGACTCGAATTTTGCCTTCCCCCAAACTGAGTACAGGGCGGCAAAGTGCGTTTGTGTTGAGCCTGCGCCTGGATTCGCGATGCAAAGCTTGCCCTTGAACTCAGGATTGAGAAAGTCCTGAAGAGACTTAACTCTTTCTGCACCAGATGTACCAGTATGATAAATAACGCAACGAGCACGAGCGGCGAAACCGGTCCAATTGTTCTTGGGATCTCTGAAGGTCGAAGGAATTTCAGACGCGTACTTTGACTCGTACGGTGTATAAAGTCCCTCGCGCGTAAGGCTCACTGAATGCATAGGCTCGTTGTTCCAGTGAAGATCACAACGAGGGTTGTTCTTTTCCTCTCTGATTCTCTTCACATGACCAACCGTCTTATCTTGCTCTGTATCAAAGCGTGCATTGACCTTGATACCGGTTTCTTTTTCGAATTTAGCAAAAACCTCATGGCAGTAGTCTTTGTCGTGTGCGACATAGACGACAACCTCACCTGAGCCTACCGTAGGAGCCTCAGTTCCCGACGGTGTAACGGGAGCCTTCGACTTGCTTGTTGAATAGACCCAGTAAACAGCAACGGCGAGAATGATGACAACAAAGGCGATGATAACTTTCTGCATTTACTCTTCCTCCTCTTTTTGTTAGGATACACTATAACAACGGAGGTTTGAAAAAACGGTTACAGCTTTTTGAAAATCGCGCTGGAAATTGTAAATCGAGTTGCCGAATAACGGCGTGCAGCCTGACCTAAAGACAATCTTACAAAAAAAACCCCGCATTGCCGCGGGGTTTGCTTGATGTAGAATCGTGGCATCAGCGTAATTGTATGTTGAGTCGAATCTCTGTGCCGCCCCGAAGGACAGTGATCTCGTTAGCAGACGGTATTGCGTCAACATTCTGCCGATACTTTGCGGCGATATCAAGTGCTTGCTTTTCGCTTGTAATAGGTATGCCGTTCCAGCTCTTGATTACATCGCCCTGCTGTACGCCAAAGGCCATGAGCGGTGATTTTGGGTCAATGCGCGAAACTTGCATCCCTACAGAGCGCCCGTTAACAACAAACGGTTTTGCATAAACCTCTTGCATGCGGGCATCGAAGCTACTCGAAAGCTCTTTCAAGAACTCGCGACGAATATTGCGTGTAACATTTGTTGTTCGGGCTGGAGCATTCGGGTTTGCAACCGCTGGATTATTGGGCATATTGGGATTGTTAGGTTGATTTGGGAAACGGTTGGCAGGATTGTTCATGCCAGGCATATTTGGATTTGGGTTCGGAACACCGGGCTTTGCTGCGCCAGTGACCATCGCAACCTTTTCGTCGGTTTTCTTTATTGTCTTTTCTTCGCCATTGCGCTCCAAAAGAACTGTAACCCGGTCAATCACCTGCTTCAGCTTCCAACCCTTGTATTCATCACCGACATACAGGTTTTCCTGCTTGTTGTCCTCTTTGTCGTAAAGAATAGCGCAACTGTCTTCTGGGGCCGACTTATCTTCGATAACGCCAAGCACTATGAGATTATCAAGCTCGGTTTTGCTTTCTTTTGTATCAGAATTCGGATCGGTCTTGCCGGGTTCGACCTTCTCGACCTTTATGGGGCTAAGGACCGTAGAAATGCGCTCTATCTGCGTTCCGCTAAGACCCGCTTGATTGTTCAACGCGCGAGGAACAGTAATAGAGGCTTCGGCAAGTACATCAGGTACCTTGACCGAATAGCGTTTATCGAAATAAGAGAAATAGACTGCGGCAGCTAATGCGAGCAGCAGAACTATATCGAACAGAATTATGAGTACTTTAAGACCGGAACCCTTCATGCTAACACTCCCGTTATTCCACCACAATTATAGACAGTTGTGGCAGAAATTTGTTGCAAATACGATTCGAGCTGTCAATTTCAAGTCTTCGGCAGGTAAATCTGTTACTTACCTCCCAGAAGATCTTGCGAGCGACGCTTGCGCTTTTCGTCCGCAAGAAGCTGCTCGGAGATATCCATCTGAGAACCGGCGCTCTTAGATATGCCGCGGAAAGCAAGCAGCAGCTTATCAGGATCGTCCGCATTTGCAAGAGCGTCTTCGCGGGTGATCATCTTTCGCTGAATAAGCGAGATTAGAGATTGGTTGAAGCTCTGCATGCCGAAGTAAGCGCTTTCCTCAATAATCTTAGGCAGGTCTGTAAAGCGCCCCTCTTCAATTGCCTGCTTAACTGTTGGAGAGGTTGTCATGATTTCGACCGCGGGTGCTCGACCTATTGCGTCTGTGCGCTTTATTAGGCGCTGAGAAATGACGCCCTTAAGAATGGTTGAAAGCTGCGTGCGTATCAGCGCGTGCTGGTGTGGCGGGAAAAAGTTAATGATACGGTCAATCGTCTGCGCTGCGTTAGTGCTGTGCAGTGTCGAAAAGACCAAGTGGCCTGTTTCGGCAGCGTTGATGGCCGCCTCCATCGTCTCTTGGTCGCGCATTTCGCCGATTAGTATCACATCGGGCGACTGGCGAAGAATATGCTTAAGTGCGGTGACGAACGAGCGAGTATCCATACCGATTTCGCGCTGGTCAATAATTGAGCGCTTGTCGGTGTAGATGAATTCAATCGGGTCTTCGACCGTAATAACATGTCGGTTCATGTGGGTGTTGATGTATTCAAGAAACGAAGCAAGAGTTGTTGACTTACCCGAGCCCGCGATGCCGGTAACAAGCACAAGACCTCTTCGCTCGCCAGCGATCTTTACAAGCGGATCTGCGGGCAATGCGAGTTGATCGAATGTTGGGATTTCGAATTTGACAAGACGAAGCACCAACCCGATATAACCGCGCTGAAGGAATATGTTGACACGAAAGCGTCCGATGTCGGCGACCTGATAGGCCGTGTCAACCTCATGCTCGTTTCTAAATTCCTCAAGTTGGTATTTATCGCAGATTTCCTCGATGATATACCGCGATTCCTGCTCGGTTATCTCGGGTATCTTTAGGAATTGGATAAGCCCATCGAGCCTTATCGCCGGTGGAACACCGACTTTTATGAAAATATCCGACGCGCCAATGTCTCGCGCAACCGTCAGAACCTTGTGATATTTCTTGACAACCTGCTCTTGCGTCAGCTCAGGAGCTTTCTCCTTTATCTTCGGCAGAAAGCTCTCTTCAAGGTTGAAAATCTGGTCGAAAATTGACTCGCTGTCGGAAGACCCAAAGGGCATGTCATCCGGAGCGAAATAATGTTGGGTGATTCTGTTCATCAATGCCTCCGTACCCGAATTTTACCGCATACAATTAAATCGTCAAGAAGTCCGCGAACTTATTGCTTAGAAGAAGCATCACCATTCAATTCACTTAGCCTTCGCCGCAGCTTTACAGCCACAGAATCGGGCACAAATTCGTTTATCTTCCCTTCAAGGCTTGCAAGTTCACGGATGATTCGCGAACTAACGAACGAAAAGTCTGTACCGCTCATTATGAAAACAGTCTCAACCTCTGGCGCAAGCCTTCTGTTGGCATTGGCCAAAGACGCTTCATATTCGAAATCTGAAAAAGTCCGTATGCCTCGCACAAGCGCGCGAAAACCCTTCTTGCGCATGTAAGAGACGGTAAGACCCGTGAACGATGTGACCGTAACATTCTGCCAGTTGCGGGTAAGCTCTCGCAACATCTCAACGCGCTCTTCGACTGTGAAAATTGGCTTTTTTGATACATTTGCCGCGACTGCTACTTCAACGCTATCGAAAATGTGTGAGGCTCTTTCGATAACATCAAGGTGGCCATAGGTTACTGGGTCAAAGGTCCCGGGGAAAAGTGCATCGGCCATAAATCACCTGTAATTTTGTGGTTTCAGTCGAGTCTCGATGGTATAAGCGAAGTTGGGGTAGATGCTGAAGAAGAAGTAGCTCCCTTCCTCGTCAACACCGAATGTGAAGGCTGCTGAAAATTCTGCACCCCGCCTAACGACAGTCAGTGAAACATCTTCATACTCGCCGGTGTGTCGGGGAGTGAAAATGCGCGAATACTCTGCAATATAATACCACTTCTGAGTCGCGTACCAACGGACCGTGAAATCCGTATCTGTAGTCTCTTCGTTAGAAAACCAAGGGTTATCGTTTATATAGCGCAAGCCCCATTCAAAAGAGAGCCTATCTGTTGCATTGTAACCGAAGCGCATTCCGTAGGTTGGCAGATTCTTGTCGTACCAGTCGTAGTCAAAATCGCCTATCACAAAGAACCTATCAAGCCCAATGCGAAAGTAGGAGTTCAGATCACCGGTTGTTCTTCCGAAGTTAAGGTCGTCCTTTGCGTCACATTCAGCATAGAACTTGTTCTCAATGCGAATCAAAAATCTATCGGAATAAACCAAGCGGTTATTGACTGTCTTTCGCGATTCTATTGCGTTTGTCAGCACAAGGTTCGCAGAAAGCTCTTCGTAAGATACATCGCGGTAATCGTAGATATCAGTTTCGCCTGCAAGTGCGGTTGGCTTTGATGTCGCAAGCAACTCAATACGGGGATGAATCGTGTGGCGAAAGGCGTCTCCGTTTTCCTTCAGACCAAATGTTCCTGATACAAGGCGAGTAGAAACCACAAGCCCCGCTGACGCCATTGAGTTCTCAAGCTCCTTGCCCTTTGAAGCGTCTGAATAGAGCCTTGAAGATGCTCCTACCCAAGGTGTGACGACAAACTTGTCGGCTATCTTCACCGGTAACTCATAAACCGCATTGGTCCAAAAGCGTTCTGTCTCAGGTTCGTTAATTCCAGTTGGGTTCTTTCGCTCAAGATGGTCAGCCCCAACTGCGACACGAACCTCGCCAAAGCCTATTTTTGCGCCATAAAGGGCGTAAGAAAGCTGCGGGGAGTAGTTTGTGTAATGCTCGAAATTGTTGACGCGCATGCGGTTGAGCAGCGAAATAGATGAACTGTCCCATGACCGCTGAAGGTTGATATAGGATTCAGGATTCTTTTCGACAAGCCATTCATAACGAAAGAAATCTTTGTGTACAATGGGATCGGAGCGGCGATGCAACTCGGCAGTAAGCTCGATATCATCGAAAATACTGCCGAAATCAACCGTTCCTCGGTGAGTCAGCTCGAACTCGTAACGCTTTTCAAAGTACTGGTCATCGTTATTATCATATATGTAATAGGAGCGGAGCCGCCCTGCGTGGTCGTCGAACTTGTACACAGAGAGCAAACCGACGCCAATGCCCCGTTCTGTGAAGTAATCGGCAATGGCGTAGTTTGTGAATCCCGACACAGAAAAAGCGCGAACCTGCGTGCGAATAAACATGCCAAGGTAGGAAGTGCTGCCAAACGAGATGCGAAAAGGTTGTTCGCCACCACCTCCACCGGAAGAGCTTGTGTTTAACTTCATCGCCGGAAGGTAAAAGACAGTGAAATCGCCAAGCTTTATCTTGCACGCTTCGGTGGAAAGACAGCGCGCACGGTCAATTCTGATAAGGGGGGTTTTTACCGAAATGGACGGAGGATCGAGGGGGGTAGAGGCGATCCTGTTATCGCGCGCGATGAATTCGCCATTTATGATGCAGATTTCTTCTGACTGTAAGACAAGCATAAGGTCGTCAGCCTGATCGCCACGGTCAAATCCTGCATAGATTTTTGCCTTTATCGCGTAACCTGAATCGTCCTCGAGGTCAAGCCAAAGCTTCTCTGCGATAAGAACGAAATCCTCATGAACAACCACGACAGAGCCTGATGCATAGAATGAACCTATAGTTTTGTCGTAAACAGCGTTTGCCGATGTAAGGGTGAAATCCCCCCAGATTGCTGTTACACCTCCGCTTAGAACAAGCGTCTTTCCACCGTTGCGGGTTTCAGAAAACTTGCCGAACAACTGAAGGTCTTCGGGAGAGTTGAAATGTGTTCCCATACCATCAACAACATCATCGCCATCGCCGATAATCGCAATGTCAGATATCTGAGCGAGGTTAAGCGAGACAAGTGCGGCGTACGCGCTTGATGGAAGTATAAGTAATAGAAGTGTAACGGCAGATGCCGATAATAAGCGTATCACGGCGCGAATTATAGTGCGGTAAGACTATACGGTCAAAGAAAAAGGGCTGCAACTTGCTGCAAGACGCTAATGCGATACAATTCTGTTAAGTCTGTTCAGACAAACACAATCGTCGCAGCAAATCGAGGCAACATGCACATCGAGAAACCTGTTGTTGTTCTGCTTCGCCACACCGCCGATCCTGAAAGGGTCGTCGCAGCATCGGCTCGATTGTGTTACAGCGACGCAAACATTGAGCAAATTTCAGAGAACATGACCCCTGCACAGATCGAACGCCTATTGAATGTCTGTGTATCACAGGGACACCACTCAGTGTTTGAACACGCATCCTTTACATACGGTATAGAGGGCGTATCGAGAGCTATGACGCATCAACTTGTGCGCCATAGAATCGCATCATTTTCACAGCAATCGCAAAGATATGTGAAGTTCGACGATGTAGGCTGCATAATACCTCCGCAGATAGAAGCAAACGAGAAAGCAAAGCAGTTGTTTCTTAAGGCATTGAATGAAACTGAAAAGGCATACAAGGAGCTTGCTGCAAGCGGAGTTGCGCCAGAGGATGCAAGGTACATTCTGCCCAATGCTGCAGCAACTAAGATCACTGTAACGATGAACGCGCGGGAGTTAAGACACTTTTTCGAATTGAGATGCTGCAACCGTGCGCAGTGGGAGATACGAGCCGTAGCGACCGAGATGTTGAAACTCGCGCTTAAGGTTGCCCCGATGCTGTTTAAGGGCTGTGGCCCTGCATGTCGCACAGGGGCATGCAAGGAGGGGAAGATGTCATGTGGTCGCATTGAGGAAGTCCGTAAATACTTCGCTGATATTGAGAAGGAGATGGAGAGATGACTTTGCTATCATTGGCAGCATGGAAAAGAAGGCTCGGTCTTATTGCTGCGGGATTTCTGTTTCCCGTTGCTACGCTGTTCTGCGGAAGCTATGAATGCTATGCGTTTATTGGGCGTGGAGAGTTTTCCACCGCCTCAATCTTTGTCTCTGTATTTCTCGCATTCTTTTTCGCATTCATCGCCGAAAAAAGCATAAAAACTAACAGGTTGTCCGCATCAGTAGCCTCAGTATTGTTCTTCGCCTCGACAGTTGTTCCGTTCTTTCTAATCCTCAGCGAGATGCTTCCATCCCTTCAGTTTCACAGCGGTATGCTGTTCGTTCTTACACAAAAGACTTTGTTTTCGTCTGTCATTGTCGGTGTACCCACATTCTTCATCGTGCTGAGCTGGCGCAGGCTCAGCGGTAACGGGTCGAGAAATGCTGCAACTGGCCTTGCATGGGCGGTATTTGGCGGTATTTTCGGCGCGATTTTTACATACTTTTTCGACTGTATTGGGTCAGCAGTCGCCCTTATCGCTTGTGGAACGCTGTTAGTGCTGTTCGCCATGCTTTGGGATTCATGTTCACAGGTTGATGCAAACGAAGCGCCTAAGAAACTAAGCGGGGGCGAATGGATTACGGCTTTCGCAGGTATATCGCTTGGTCTGGCAGTGATGCACACCATTCGCGCACATGCGATGTTTCAGCCGAGTCTGCCGATCAATGGAACGGTTACGCTTTCGACAATATTCTTGTTCATGCTTATTGGCCTCGCGTTTTGCCGAACTGAGTTCAAATCGGGGCATCATCTGTTGAACGCGATTCGCAAATTATTCGGTAAAAAGCCCGACACAATCGAGTTAGGCGCAAGAGCATTCGCGTCTTTTGGATTTGTGTTGCTGGGGTTGACCGTAATATGCTCTGCATCGTCTTATGAGTTCTTGGGTCTGCTTGGCAGTCGAGTACCAGAGCTGCTACCCGCAGACAGTGTGTTATCAATTGTCTTTATAATGTTCATGAAGACCGCTTTCATCTGGGGTCCTATTGCTATGGCGCTTGCAGCCCTATGGGTGGTAGGCGAATCGGTTAGCAAAAAGTTCCTTGCCATATTCGCACTTGGAGTTATGCACGGGGTGATTTTCTCATCCACCTCGCTCAAACTGGGCATAGTGGATGGGATTTACATATTTGCCGGTGCTATTGCGGTGTTCGGACTGATCGGTTTGATTCGCGAAGGCAAATTGTTGACAGCCCCAGTGATAATGCGCCTGTCAATAGTGCTTCTTTGTGGCGCTGTTGTTGTGTCGGTTCTTAGCCCAGGAAGGACATTATCAGAGAGGATGCTGTTCTTCATAAAGTCTGGTCTGGATATTCGCTATAGCGACGAGGGCAGCATCTCGACACTAACGGTCGCCAAGTTTGAAAACGAGGACAAAGACCGCTCTCGAACTGAGTTGTACGACGACTCGGTATTCATGGGTGGAGTATCGGCAGAGAACCGTTACTTAAAGCTCGCAGGATTGATGCCGTCTTTCTATAATGCTAAAAGGGATTCGGCGGTCGTGCTGGGATACACCACCGGAGTTGCTACATCCGCGCTTTGGAAATCAGGCTTTAAGAAAATGACTATTTACGAGCGCAATAGCGCTCGATTCAACCTTCAAGAGTATTTTTCGTCCGATAGCGGCAGGATATTGAATGAAAGTGGCGTTGTAGCAAGTGCCATAGATCCTGTGCTTGCTGTTCGTGCAGACAAATTCAAATACGATTGCGTTTTCTTCGAGCCTCAATTGTTCACATTCAGCGGTGGATGGGAAATGATGACGCCGAAGTTCTTCCGCGATACCGCTGAGAGAACTGCGGATGACGGAATGGTTATATTGCCAATAACAGGTCTTTCAGAGCTGTCTTTCGCAGAGCTAATCGGCAATTTTCGGGCAGCATTTGCCGAGGTTCATGTGTTTTACTATCGCCTTGGCACGCTGCTTATCGGTTTTAAGAGACAGGGAGTTATGCTCGATATCGTAGAGGTTGACAAGGTGCTACAGACTCACAGCGAGTATCTGAATGAGCAGAATGTGTTCACCGCTTACGATGTAGTTTCGGGATTTATTTGCAAATGGCCTGAGGCCAAGCCCTCGATGGACTTGCGGCCAAGGACGCCGAAGATCGAAGAGCTTTCGCTTCGAAATATATCTGTACGCCAGGCATCACAGCTTCAGTATCTGCTTAAGAATCGCACACCGTTCGACAAGATATCGAGCGCCATAATCAATCCCCCGAACACAGATGTCTTCGAGCGGTTTTACAAATCGTGTGAAATGGTGATGACGGGCATTGCGGAATTTCTTTCTGCATCTGATGTAAAGTCGCCCGAACGAGCCGCAGAACATTTTCGCAATGCGCTCGAAATGAACCAAGGGGACTATGAGGCAAAGTGGTTCTTGAATTACCTTGTCAAGGTCGGCGCAATATCAATTGACAATCCCGACGAGAAAAAGGATGAGTCGAAGTTTAATTCGTTGATGAAGACTATCCTGACGGCCACGAACAACGATGAACGAATACGCGCGCTGCGAAAGATGAACGAGTTCGTCAATACGATGACCATAAAGGATATCGCAGACATAGCCAAAGTTATTAACGACACTGACGCAGGAATACGCAGACAGCTTGCCGTACTGCTTGGATACTTTAAAGATGACCTGAGTCGCTCTACGGTGATTCGATTGATACAGGATGAAGAGCCATTTGTCGCTAATGCCGCAATCAGCGCGGCAGTAGCGCAGAACAATATTGACGCCCTGCCCCAAATACTCGATCGTATGGATGAGTCTGACCTTGTTGGCGCCGCTGTTAGCGCTTTGCGCAAATTCGGCAGCAGCAGAGCCGCACCAAAGCTCGCACAGATGCTAAGGACATCAGACGACACCAACTGCCTGTTTTACTTGGCGGCGCTTGCTGCCTGTGGCACGCCTTCTGAGTTCGGTGTGATTGTCGAGCTTATGTCGCGAAACTCTGAAAGAGTTCGCGAAAACGCGCTGCTTACGCTCAGAAAGATATCGCAGAAGCACGGCGACAGATCTCAATATCCTGTGTTTGCCGCTGCTATCAATGATCCTGACATTTTTGTAAGGTTGCAGGCGGTTATGGGGCTCGGTGAAACGGGCGGTCCTGAGGCATACGAGCTGCTTGTATCGAAGTTCAACTTTGAACCTAAGACAGACGAGGAGATTCTGTTCAGCGCCGAGATGTTGAATTCGATAGGTCGCACCGGCAAGGATAAGGCTGTGCTGTTCCTTTCCGCGCTAAGGTCACATGACGAACCCAACATATCCTCTGCTGCAATTGGAGCTTTGGGATACACTGGCTCAGAAGAGGCCAAGCAGATGCTTGTCGAGATGTTGCACGGCGATTCGCTTGAAACTCGTCTGTCTGCATTAACCGGCATATTCAACATGGGGCGCGATACAGCGCTGAAGATACTGCCCGGGCTTTTGAATGATCCCTTAAGGGCAATTCGTCACAGCGCAATGGAGCATATTGCAGCATTGAAAAGCAAAGAGTCAATCGAGCTAATCAAGGGTTACCTGACCGGTAAAGACCTTGTTATGGCTGCTGATGCTGCAAGAGTTGCACATACCACAGGCGATGCATCCCTGCTCCCGCTGCTGTTTCCGTTATTAAACAAGGGCAATTCGACACTTGCAGCCGCGGCATGCGAGTCAATTGTAAAGCTATCTGATGGCGTCTATTTCGCGCGGTTTTGCCGTGAGGCTCTGGGGCATCCCACCGAGGTGGTGAGGATCGCCGCTGCGAATTCGCTTCTAAACCTGCCTTCTGAGTTGCCGCGTGATTACGCGATTTCGGTGTTGGCGTCGAACCTTTCATTCACCGCGTCGCTCGATGCAAATATCGCCTATACAAGCGCTCTTGCAAGGCTTTCTGGTATTCGCAACGCACTTAGGATACGCCGCGACTCCACAGAGGAGGAGATCGCCCGCACCATAAACTGGTGGAAAGACTTTGTCTCCAAAAGGCCGGTGCGTGATGAGCAATAACTTTCGTTCGGTGGAGGTTACGGCTTGAAGAAGCTCGAAGGCATTTTTTTCGATGTTGACGATACGCTGTACTCGTGTACCGAGTTCGCGAATAAGGCTCGCGCCAATGCGTGCAAGGCGATGATTTCGGCCGGCCTTAAATACCCGTTCGAGCGTTTGTACGATGAGCTTCAAGAGGTAATCAACGAGTTCACATCTAACTACGAGCAGCACTTTGACAAGCTGCTGTTGCGTTTGCCGCCCACCGCGCTTGAGAACTGCACACCATCGTTGATAGTCGCCGCGGCCATAGTTGCCTATCACAACACGAAGCACCGTGAGATGTTTCCTTACGAAGACGCTATTGATCTGCTTACCCGCCTGAAGCGCATACCGAACTTTGTAACCGGAATAATAACCGCGGGGATAACCGTAAAGCAGGCCGAAAAGGTGGTAAGGCTGGGATTACCCCAGTATGTTACGCGCAACGCAGTATTTATCACCGAGGAAGTAGGAATCACAAAGAGGAATCCGAGATTGTACCTTTCGGCGTGCAACAGATTCAACCTATCGCCCGACAATGTAATGTATGTCGGCGACAACCCCGAGCTTGACATTGATGTGCCAAATTCGATAGGCATGATCACAGTGTTGCACAAACGCTCGGGCAAGTACGCCAACAGCGTTGGCGAGACGAAGCCACATTTTGTGATAGATAACTATTACGATCTGATGGACATACTCGCCGACGGTTTCGGTCTGCCCATTTATACTTCCGGGGGCGGCAAATGAGCAAAAGCACTCGCAAAACGGCCTTTGTTCTTATCGCGCTTATGTCGCTTGCGATAGCGTGTGGTGGCACTTCGATATCAACATGGCGCGCGCAGTTGAGCTATGCGCCAACCCCGTCGCCTTCTTCTCCCCTTAAAGCTGCTTTTGAGCAGGAATATCTTGGCATATCAGTCTGCAACGGCGTTGAAGTATCGGTAAGCGAAGACAACACATGGTCGGCGATTGACAGCAAAGGCGTGAGCCTTTCGATTAGCCTGTTGCCACCATCAAGGCCGAATATGCTCGAAGCCACAGATGACGGTTTTGCTGCCCATTGCGCAGAGGGCGTGTTCACTTACCGGCTTACGGCGTGGGGCTTCATTGCAAGCGAATAGTCGCTTGCGTTTCGCTAATTTTAGCCTGCGTTACTTGAAGTATTCTGTCAACTCCTTCTGGAGCTTTGCTTGGTCAATGCCAGCCAAAGCCAATGTCATTGCCGTCTTAGAGACAGCACTGCACTGCTCCTTTAGCTCCATATATCTTTTGAACTTCTTTTCAACTTCTTCATCTTCTCCCTCTCCCTCTTCCTTGCCCTTTCTGCTCTCAAGGTACTTATCGTATTCTTCCATTGAAAAGTCAAGTGAATTCATCTCGCTGACAAGTGGATACGACTCCTTTTGTATTGTGCAGATGTACTTTGGTATTATCCCCTTGTAAATCTTGTTGTTAGACTTCAGGAGAAAATAGACAAGAGCCCAATAAGTGTAGTCTTTGTCGCGCATCATATCGCGGATTGTTGGCATCTCTAATGCCTCAATGAACTGTGACAACTGGGGTTCACCGCAGAGCTTTATCTTGTCCTTTACTTGCTTTCTCATGTTCTGGTTAAGCTCGCCAAACACAGCCTTACAGTTAGCCTCCATACCCGCATGATACAGATAGTCGCCCAGTCCATCACTCACCCATTTGTGAATCATAATCTGCGTTGAACCAACGCGGTCGGCGAGACACATCTTGATCGCGTTTTCATATACCGAATCACTCATATCATCGCATCTTCCCCGCACACCAATTGTCATAAGGTTCGCGAAAGGTTCATAATAAACTTGCATGCTTTGCGATTCGCCACCGAATGCTCCGCCTGAAGTATCTGACACGAAATTGCATCTAACCGTCTGCCTTGGCAGGCCTTGCGGGCGCTTTGCCTCAATTGCCTTGTCAAGCGGTACGATGGATGAAAACGCTTTGTCGAACCAAATGATGTGGTTGGCAACACTTTTCAGCGAGGAGTTCTTTGCGTCTGCAAGTATGATATCGAAGATCGTAGTTTTAATCACAGTGCCGCCCGGTGGAATATCGGATGTTGGCTTTGCCGCCTTATCAGCCTTCTTTTCAATAAAGGCGAAAGTCTTAGCGCTTTCCATTATGTCGGTTTCATACTTCTTGAAATTCATGAAGTACTTGAAGAAATAGAAGAAGAAACCATTGGGGTTTTCTGCGAGGAAGTAATAATGGGCGTTCATGCCCTCTTCGAAGAATCCTGATTCAACCTCCTTATATAGCCATCTCTTTACCTTTGTCTTTGTGCATTTGACCTTGAATTCCTCCTCAGAGTTAGGAGCACCAAACTCTTTCATCTCAGCATACTCATTCACAATCGTCTCTGCGGCATCTCGTTCTTTAACATTGAGGTAAAACAGACGAAATTCGCAGCCTTGTGGACCTTCAAGCAGATGTAGAGGAACGACTTTTTCTTCAGCTATATATCCATGTATCTTGCCGTATATGCCTGAGTGAGAATCGTTTTTGCCGCCAATTGGCTTCGGATCCCATTTTGCGGGCAGACTGATCTTGTACCCGTAAGCGGGATTTGCATAATCCTTCAGTTCGACGGCCATAGCCTGCGAGAAAGCGAGCAATACAAACACAAAACACAGCAACAGCACTTTCTTTCCAAACATAAACCCTCCAAAGTTCTCCTGTTGTACGCATCGTTGCTTTCAGCAAACATGTGCGCAACGACCAAAACAGGACGAAGCGAGCTTTAAACGCAGAACCTAATCCTTACTATAAAAATCAGTCCAAGCCTTTTGCAGCTTGGCCATGTCAATACCCTCAAAGGCCTTAAACTCCGCCAGCTTTGCCGCATCAATCAGCATTAAGATGTATTTATCCACAAAGGGCCTGCGTTCAGCAGCAATCGGGTCGCTGTCATCAAGGATTGCGAACCAATCATACTTAAAGATATCTTCAATATAAATGCGATTGCGCTCGATTTCAAACAGAATCGGCCCCTGTGCTTCCTTTAGGACTCTGAAGTAATTGGCAAGAATCCGCTTGTATGACTTTTTTGGTGATTGCAGTAACAAGTTAGCAAGTGACCACGAGTAGAGCTGCAAATTGGTGTCGTTTTTCCTGAGTCTGAGAATTAACTCCAAAGGAAGCACATTCTTTCTTCGAATACTGTATTTGAGCGAAAACTCCGCATCGCGATTTTTGTTACCCGGCACAATCTTGTCGTTTGTTGACATACCAGCGCAAAAGAAGTACTGGGCAATACCTTCGTAAATCCAGTTATGAACCTGAGCCTTGACACCACCCACATAGGCGTTCATGTACTGCTTGGCACAGTCTCTGTAAAACTCGGCAAGCCAACCCCGAGTGCCGGAGGAAGGGCAGAACACCACTTCATTATTCGCCCTCAGGTACCCTTTATCGCGGCTATCGTCAAACTCCGCAGTCTCCGCATATCTTTCAAGTTCATCTTTGGATTTAAAGCACTTGATCATCAGTTTTGGTATCAGCTTATCTGGTTCAGATCTGGTAGAAGGCGGAATGATTGATTCGATCTCCAAGCGAAATCTCTCGACACAAGCTAATATGCTTCGAATCTTGTCGTCTTTGAGCAGGTTGTAATGAAAGATATAGTGCTGTGATACAAGGGTCTTCCATTCTTTCGGAACAAGACTATCTGCCTCAGAGATCTTCTTCGGGTTCTTTTTCTTAAGGTAAGCAAGCGACCTTGCGCAATCAAGCGCATCGCTGCAGAATTTCGGCGAGGTGTAAGGAGTGGTTATGAATATGATAAACCCACCGTTGTCGTTGTAAAACGCAATGGCGTATCGTGTAATTCGTATGCCAGTCTGATCCCCTTCCTTCTTTTTCAGGAGTGTCTCGTACGAAATTACAGCCTTGGTGTACTGGCACTTAACCTTGAACCTTGAAGCTTGTGACTTCATTGTGGTGCTTTCTCTGGTGAACATGTTTGCCACCCAGAAAGTCCGTTCGAGGCTGTTAGCTTCAACCGCAAAAAGGGCAAATGTACAGTCTTCCTGCCATTGGGCATGGATAAGCCAATTGCAAATCGGCAAAGGCGTATAGTCCTTTATAGCTCTTAACTTATCTGGTGGAGGATCAGAGTCTCTTATCGTGTACTTCGGTAAGACAGTCCACTTCGATGGTATGTCTATCTGAAATCCAAAATCCGTATCTGAGAGTCTCTTCGTATCAGTCGCCTCGCTGAACGAAACCGAAATCGCAAATAGAACAGCAAGGAGCAATATTCGCTGCAAGTTCATTTCGTCTCAACCTCCCTTCTGCTCAATAAGGTCGAGGTCAGATCGTTCGACACAGATTCCACCTTGATACTTCGCAACTTGTCCTTTTTGTGTACACAATACAAAGTTGATGTTTGGGCTAAGGCTCTCATAATCTACCTGTAGTAGGCCTTCCATTCTCTTTGCAGCTTGTTCATATCGAAATTCTTTAAGGCTGATGCATGCGCGTCGTTTGCCGCTTTCATTAGCATAAGGTAGTATTTGCCATAGTGTTCACCGTCCTTTTGCCCTGTTTCGATATCAACATCGCTGATTTCATCAATCCACTCCGACGCCACGCAATCAATTACTACTCCCTTCATATACATCTCCTTGAGAATCAGCCGTGTGTAGTCACTCAGTTCGTAGATGTAGTTTTTGATGATATCGTTGTACTGCGGAAAATCGGGCGACACCAACATATTAACCAGAGACCAAGAGTAATAGTAAGCTGTCTTATCGGGATACTCGAAGTTCTTATGGTAGTATCTGCGCACATCCCGCAACAGTGGGTATCTTCGGCATATTATGTCGCTCTTGACCTTTTCGCGGGCTATCTTGTGCATTGCTCCCCTCTTCATCTCATCCACAGAAAAGTTGCCGGCAGTGCTAAGATATTCGGCAAGCCCTTCCAAAACCCAAGGGTGCACAATCGCGTCGCGCCCACCAAGACATTCGTATATATACTGATATGTGCATGCGCGGTAGAGGTCGGAGAGCGAGTCGAGATTGTCTATTAGCTTATAGTAATAAATCTCGTTGTTAGCTGAGTTATACCACTCCATCTCGCCCATCATTTGCTTTTTGTCCAAGTATTCGATGAAGCTCTGATGGTCTTGGAAATAGCGAATCAGTG
>CAZNBY010000038.1:0-30572 GCA_964571525.1 uncultured Planctomycetota bacterium | reverse complement strand
GGCTTTCTAACGCCATTCATCATTTTGAAAAATGCTCCTACCGTCGAAGTCGGGACAAATGTGACGGTTCGCTTAAAAGCAGGCTTGTCGGTATGTCGCTACCGCTTATCGAAAAGCTGCTGCACTTCCCTGAGCTTAACGAAATCTACATGCGCGCAATCAGCTCGCCTGATACGGGCAAGGACTTCTGTCAAAGGCTGATTGAGGCGCTAAATGTCAACTACCGTGTTACCGAGCAGGAATTCGAACGCATACCTAAGACCGGTGGGGCTATTGCAGTTGCCAACCATCCGTTTGGAGGCATAGAAGCGGCTGTATTTGTCGCCCTGCTCCGTTCGGTGCGCAAGGATGTGAAGATACTCGCCAATCACTTTTTAAGCCGTGTGCCCGAACTGCACGAGGTGTGCATTTTTGTTGATCCATTCGGCACAAAGGACTCCATTGCCCGCAACATAAGACCGGTTGCGGAGGCTGTTCGTTGGGCGCGTAACGGCGGATTGCTTGCGATTTTTCCCGCCGGCGAGGTTTCGCATCTGAAACTGAACGGAACAGGAATCACCGACCCCGAGTGGAGCGCAGCGCTTGGGCGAATTGTGAAGATGACCAAGACTCCGGTCGTGCCTGTCTTCTTCAGCGGAAACAATGGCATGTTCTTCCAGTTCAGCGGTCTTATCCATCGAAGGCTCCGCACAGCACTGCTCCCCCGCGAATTTGTAAACAAGAAGAACAAGACAATTGATGTGTCAATAGGCCGCCCCATTGAGTTTAAGAAGCTCGAAGAATTTCAGTCTGACGAGGAGATTTCGAACTACCTCAGACATCGCACCTACATTCTTGAACATAAACGGACAAAATCGGATTCGGCCCGAATCGAAGCTGTACAATCTCAGATACCGATTGTTAACTCTCACCCAAAGGAACTGATACTGTCAGATGTATCTGCCCTGCCCTTAAAGCAAAGACTCGTGACGAATGGGGATTGCTCGGTGTTTTACGCCTATGCGCGGCAGATACCCTTCCTGTTGCACGAGATAGGGCGATGCAGAGAGATAACCTTCCGTCAAGCAGGCGAGGGAACCGGTAAGGAGATTGACCTTGATGAGTTCGACAAGCACTATGTGCATCTTGTTGTGTGGAACGATAAGGAATCTGAGGTAGTCGGCGCATACAGACTTGGGCACACCGACTATCTTGTTGACCGCTTTGGCATGGAGGGCCTGTACACAAGCTCGTTGTTTAAGTTCAAACCCGCGTTTTTGAACTCGATGCGCAAGTCGTTGGAGCTTGGCCGGTCGTTTGTGATGCCGAAGTACCAGAAGTCGTTTTCGCCGCTCATGCTGCTTTGGAAGGGAATCGGCCATTATGTGCTGCAGAACCCTGAATACAAGATGCTTTTCGGCCCTGTGAGCATTGATAACAAGTACCACCGCTTTTCGCAGCTATTGATAGTGAGCTATCTTGAGGAATACAACTTCATAGATGAGTTGGCCGGATTTGTAAAACCTCGCACCCCCTTCAAATCGCCGATTAAGAGCGTGCGAAGCGGCAGACCTCTTGCGACCTTGCTACGCGATGTTGACGATCTATCGAACCTTATAAGCGACTTTGAGGACGAAAAGCGCGGCATACCGGTGCTTTTACGCCAGTATCTGAAGTTGGGCGGTAAACTGCTGGGTTTCAATGTTGACGAGAAATTCAGCAATGTGTTAGATGGCCTTATACTTGTTGACCTTACGCAGACCGACGAAAAGATACTCTCACGCTACATGGGAGATAGATACAGGGAGTTTTTGAACCTTCACAAAGCGTAAATAGCCCTCCCCCGTTACGCGATGTTTGACACTGTGGCCATGCGCAGTAGAATGGAGTGCAAGGTCTAACAACCAAAGTGATATTCAGGGAGTGTGTTATGTTGGGAAGTGTTTTGCCTCATGTATCGCGCGATGCATCAATCGTGCGAAGCAAATGTCGCTCTGTTACCCTCTTGCTTTGTCTGCAAATTGCGCTGACCATAGCAATTCTGCCAAATTCCACCGCCGAAACAACCGCAAAAGAGATTAACTGGAAGCCCGCCAAGGAGATACTCGCGGCAATGAAGTCCACAGGGATGCTTCCGGAATATGATACCTATGCTGCAAAGCAAGGCGAGTTTATCAGGGCGATATGCGATGGGCTTGAGAAGGAGTTTGAACTGCCGGGGAAGCTATGCAATAAAACTGTGAGAAGAATTCACGATAAGCCGCTTTCGACTGTCGAGGAATGCAGCGCGTATTCTGCGCCTTATGAGAAACTGAATCCTGTGCCAGAATCACTGATGACCATCATCGAGACCTATGCGAATCTGCTTGACTCGCCCGTAACTGCCGAGCCTTTTGCGCCGATCGTGGCAGCAACAGGTGAAGAGCTGATAGAGCAGTTGTTCGAGCGGCTTCTGAAGGTAAAGGAGATGCGCGATAAGGCCTTCGCCTCCCTTTCAAATCAAGATTTCTCATATATGTCGCTTCATCTTTCAGACCCCTTGTTCCGGTTCACCGAGCCTGCTGTCTCCAATATAACCCAGCAGCAAATCACGCAAGAGATCTCATCGGTCAGGTTCATACACAAGATTGATTTCGCCGCATTGTATTCGAGCGCCAAAATGTTCGCCAGCATCGCAACATCCACCAATATAGAGCTTTGCAAGAAGCTGCTGCCAGAGATGCTCGGTAAAGAGGAGATATGCCAATTCACAAAGGAAGATCTGACAATCATCATTGGCGGGACTGGTTCGAACAAATACGGCAAGCTGCCCACGCTGCTGATCGAGTTGGGCGGCAACGACGAATACGAATCAGCGCTGTACCCGTGGCTGTCAATGGTGATAGACATCGCTGGAAACGACAAATATAAAGGCAGCGCGATTGCTTCGGGGCTCTTTGGTTGCGGGTTTGTTTACGATCTTGCCGGAAACGATACCTACTCGGCGTTGAGGAAATCGGTAGGCTATGGTGAGTGCGGTGTCGGCGCGTTAGTTGACTTCGCTGGAAACGACACATACGCGGTTGAGGAGTACGGTTGCGGGACAGGATACTTCGGGATGGGCATGATAGTTGATTTTAGCGGAAACGACCTCTATACAGCAACAAGGAACTCCATAGGCTGCGGCATGACAATGGGCATTGGGGCGATACTCGACTATTCAGGCAAGGACGAGTACCTTGCTGCGCAGCAACTCGACAAGGCGATGGATCCCGACCCTCGATGCATTGGAGCTGGTGTCGGTTGGTATATACACGGCAACAAGATCGGTCTTCCGGGTGGAGTGGGAGTAGTTGCAGATTATTCTGGAGACGACACATATCACGGCAGCGGGTTCTCTGTTGCGTTTGGTTATCAGCTCGGTATCGGTCTTATACATGACTTTTCGGGCAACGATACTTACCGTGAACACTTTGCCGGCGAAAAGCCTGTTAACAAGGAGAAGATGATAGAGAGAGGGTCCACGCTATCCGGTCTGTGTTACAGCCTGTTAAGGGGCATTGCATGCTTGATAGACGAAAAGGGTAGCGATAAGTACATCTGCTATAAAATTCACTCAATGTGCAATGCATCAGGCAAGTCAATCGCGGTGCTATATGACGCGCACGGAAACGATTTGTACGACACAATATCATACACGCTCGCGTATTCAAATAACTCGTCCTTCTCATTGTTCATTGATGCAGACGGCAAGGACAAATACGATGCGAAGAACGACGCAATGGCGTATGGCTACAACGACCCTGATGCAGGTTCTGGAAGACCCGTGCCTCAGCCTGCCTCGATCGCCATGTTCTTCGACCTCGGCTCTGCAACCGATACATACTCCGAATTCAAACCCTTTGATATGACGAACTACCGTCCTCGTGACAATAAAACAAGCTTTATGCAGACATCAGGCTCAAAGGAGAGGGGCTTTACCCATTGCCTGTTTCACGATAAATAGGGCGAGAGAACATCGGGGCTGGCTTGTGCAAGTGGAATGCGTTGCTACTTGTGAGCAACAACCCGCAGCCGACTACTCTACCTGCGCTGTCCAGACTCTCCCCTCCTTTTCGCGGGTAAATGTTACTGTCTTGCCCGATAATGAGGCGAAGACCTTGAAATGCTTCTCGGTCTGAACTATGCCGTTTAGCTCAATCTTCTCGCCCGCCTTAAGCTTCTCAACAAGCTCTTGTGACAACAGCTTATACGGATTGATCAATGCTGTTGGGTCTTGTATTGCAAGCAGAACATCGTCTTCAGGTGTCGCTGCCCAGTGAATTGGCAGCTTCGAATCAACAATGTTATACATCTCGTTTCTCAAATATTCGCGCTGACGGTTGAATTCGTATTGGGTAAAATAAATCATTCCATTCATTTCGCAGGCAATTAAATATAAACTTGTATCCTTATTTACATGATTATCCAATATTATGAGTTGTGGATTCGAATTTATAATACTATGCGGTTGGAAATATCTAAATACAACAACATGATGCTCTAAGAACTCATCCTCAACCCAAACCAGATGCATCTTCCCTTCAATTCTATCAATTTCCTTTTTCTCTTTACCGTTTACAATCACAATCCTTGGGGGACCATGCAGAGAGGCATTTTTAGTTGTCAGATAAACGCGTGGGGATGCATGCGGCTCATTTGAATAGTATGAAAAAATGTCAAGCATGTTTTCCTTACCGTCTTGATCCGGGCGTATTCCACGCTCAACCGCAATTCGAATTCTGCGCTTAAGGGGAACAGACTGCATGTACTCTCGAAACATCGGCCACCAATTCTTTATCCGGCTATAAGTAGGTGTTCGGAAATCGAGGGTTTTGTAATATTTTTTAAATACTTCGTCTGCGACCCTTGATTCTATCTGAACGCCGACATAGTTCTTGCCTACCTTCTCCATGTAGTTCCAGTACAAACTCAGTATCCGCTCTGTCTCTGCAACCGCGAGATTCTTCATCCAGAAATGCTTGTATTCCCATAAGTAGCGAACAAGAGACGAGTGCATCTGAAGCTTGTCCTCGTACCCCTCCATACGGTATTCGGTTGTTATTAACATCTCCATGAAGTGCTGAGTCGCTATAAATCGAACGGCGGGATATAGCTCATCGAACTTGACGAACCGCTCTATGCCCGCAAGACCCAGTTCAAGTAACACCAGAAGCTCTTGTGCGCGATCCTTGTATTTGCCCTCCTCAACAAGAGACTTGGGATCACACAACTCCTTCAACACCGTATATAGTGGATTGCCCCTCCACTCCTTCTCCTTAATCGTGAAATAGATCTCGAATTCACCGCCCTTGGGAAACAGCTCAGCCTGTTGCTCCTTCAGCTTCATAACAGCGTTGTCGAGCATCCCGTTGATCGCAGTGAACCTCTTTGAGGAAGGTAGCATGCAAAAGTACGATATCAACCAATCTCGGCAGCCAAGCTCCCAGTTCTCTCCGATCCATTTACTGATCTCTGCATCATTGATATACATTTCCTTGTCCATTGCGTAGTTCTGATGGGAAGCATATGTGTCGTTATAAAACCACCGATACTCATTCTTCTCGTCCCACAAGTATCTATTGCGCATCTTTGGCACATCTATCCAGTCGCGAAGCTCAAGGTCCTCGCCCGATGTCACACCACACATCAAAACGCCCATTAGTATAAGAGAAGCCAAGACTATTATGCGCCGCATCATTCACCTCCAGAAAGAAGACGAGAAGGTTCACTTCTATTGTACACTACTCTACCTGCGCTGTCCAGACTCTCCCCTCCTTTTCGCGGGTAAATGTTACTGTCTTGCCCGATAATGAGGCGAAGACCTTGAAATGCTTCTCGGTCTGAACTATGCCGTTTAGCTCAATCTTCTCGCCCGCCTTAAGCTTCTCAGAGAATTGTTCTGCAAACATGCAATCCATCCAACGAGCTGGGAACGGCTAATGCTGATGCTTATAACTATTTCCTTGCGTATAACCTCCATTCTGTGCTGTCTTTGCTACGGATGAACGAGAAATCGCTCTCGCCAATCTGGGTGTACACGATGAAGCTGTGTTCTGAGACGGTAACACCCGTGACTCTGATGGCTGCGTCACGTTCGTTCTGCTTAATACTCTTGACCAGCAATTCGTTTGTGTCAATCACCGAGCCTTGAATCTCTCCAGAGATCTCACCATGCCCAATTGACTTATACAGCGGCGCATGCTCGAAACGGTCAAACCACTGCCTTTCGATTTCACAGAACGCAGCTTTTCTGTTAAAAGTGGTGTAAAAAAAACGAACCAATTTGTTAGATTCCCAGCACACTGTAATGCTTGTTTCATGATGTGAGATATGAGATATGGAGATCAAAAAGTCTGGCATATTGCATGATTCGACTTCCTGTTCTTTGATGAAAAATCTCATTAGAACCATTTCGTATGGCAGGAAATCATCTGCAAGAAACAACTCAAACGCTTCACCGGGAGTGCGTGGCGAAGCTTGAAATACCTTTTTGCCATCAACTTCTGTCTCGATTGGTGGATTCGATGCAAAGAAATGACGTCTTTTGAAATACAATCTTGGTGTTTTGGGTCTCTCATTGCAAAAGTAAGTGAACAAGCCTGCCAGGAATGACCTTTTCTCAGGCTCAATACCACTCCATCCCAATGGATCCTGCACGATCGCTATCCTTCTTTCCGCTGGGACAGAAAGCAAATACTCTTTCATAAAAAGTTCCCATTCAGGAACTGACGAATATCTCTTCATCCCATTCCTCTGGGTGATATAATCTTTGAAGAAGGAAACAACTCGCGATTCGTAAGTTATCCCAATATATGTCTTCCAGTTCTCGTCTCTGAAGTTTATGTAGAAATCCAATGCTCTCTCCGACTCAACCACGGCAAGTGCTTTCATCCATATATCCTTGTGCTCCCAAAGATATCTGCAGAGAGTTGAATGAACCTTCAAGCGAAAGGAAAGGCTATCGGCTCGCATTGTCGTTGTAAGGAACTTGCTCATAAAGAACTGAGCGATTACGAACCTTGACGGCATCCATAAGTCATCATACTTCACGATTCTCTCAAGCCATGCCAGACATTTTTCGATTGCAATAGTCTGCTTCAGCACTTCGATCTCGTCACGGTTTGCGAGAGCAACCTCGTCGAACGCGACATCAATATTGCAGTTGTTCTCAAGCCATTCGATTATAGGATTCGTCTTCCATTCGCCCCCCATCAAACCTATATTTCGCTCAAAGTCTCCGCCGAATCCAAAGTAGATGTCCTGCTTCAGAAGAAGCATCTCGACCTTTGATTTAACGTCACCGTTGATCTCTTGAAAGCGAGGCGAATTGGGTAGATAGTGGTAGTATGCAACGAGCCAATCTCGGCATCCCAAATCCCAGTTCATTTCAAGCCATTTCATTTTTGCAGGTTCGCCAAGATATATGTCTTTGATAGCCGCATAACTGGATGAGATACCCCCCATTCTCTCCTTGCCTATTATCCAATTGCATTCGTTCTTATCGTCCCAAAGGTGCCGATTTAAGAGAACGGGGATCTCCAGCCAATCAGACAGTCTTGACTCTGTTTCTGCATAAGACTCCCCACACATCAAAACGCCCATTAGTATAAGAGAAGCCAAGACTATTATGCGCCGCATCATTCACCCCCGAAGGAGACAGGATCAACACTGTTGATCGCAACAATGCTGTCTTTTGTGAAACATGAATTTCACTGCACTCCTAAATGATTATACACCATCCATAGAATTATTGGTCTAATACAGATACGGGTTTTTGGGGGCGATGGCGGGGGAGATGCGGTCGGGTTCGATGTAGAATGTGCGCTTGCCCGCAAGCTCGGTGTGGCGAAGCTTGCCGTACACCCATGCCCAATCGCCCTGCTTCGCCGTGGCAGGGGCTTCGCCCTTTATAAGCACCGGCACAGGTCGAGCGTCTGCGGCACAGCACACCATGCGCAGACGAACAAGCGCGTACATGCCCTCTGGCACACCCTTGCCGGTATAGACCATGCCGATCAGCTTTACAGACTTGTGAAGACGATCGAGCGCAGAGCCTTCATAAATGCCGTCCGCGTCTATCTCAAAGTACTGCCCGTCATCAACAACCTCTGAAGCGTCGGGTAGCACATCCTGCGATGCGGACTGCGAACCCTTTATAGAAACCGAGGACGCCGCGGATGATGCCCCGCGAAGGCTCTGAACACCGATGGCGACAAGCAGAAAGGGAGGCAGCAGAAAGAGCAAAACCCGCTGAAACGGCGCGGATATGGCATGGTGTTCGCCGTTGTATTCGGCGGCGGGCGTGCCGTCATCGTCGTATGGCACGGGCACCTTGGCATTTGCAATTAGCGAAATTGCCATCGCAATAAGTATGCCGATTGAGAATATCGGCAGCACAATGTAGCGTGGGTGCAGATAGAGCGAGTATTTGCCAGTGACAACAAGAAAGCCCATTGCAGCGACCCAGACAGCGATCACAAGCAGCTTGACGAGCGTGGGGCGGTCGAGGATTTTTCTAATCGTTTTTTGCATGTTAACCTCCCTATCACTTTATAAGCGTCATAAGCAACATGCTGACGCCATACACCAACAGCGGCACTACAATCACGATGGCTACTATCGTGCGCTTTTTGAACACGCTTGAATACAGAGCGAGCAACTTGATGTCGAGCATTGGGCCGAGCAGCAGGAACGCGAGCTTTGCGTGAAACGGAAAGTCGGTGAATGTCACCGCGACGAATGCATCGGCCTCTGAGCACAGATTCATGCCAAAGGCCAGCGCCATCTGAGCGACCGGCGCGAGAAACGGGTCTGTGTGAATCGAAAGCAGAGAATCATAGTTGACGAAAGCGCGCAAAAATGCGGCAATGAACGCGCCCAACAGCAAAAAGCGGGTAACATCGAAGAAATCGGCAACCGCATGCCGCCAGACGGACGACATTCCCTTCTTTGCATGGTCGCCTGATTCGCCGCAACCGCAACCGTGCCCGTGCGAACAACCGCCGTTTGAGCCGTTTTCGGCGACTATGCCCGAATCGCCCTTGAATAACGATCCTATCACCGCGCCACCAAGTATCGCTATCAACAGGCCACCGAAGAAGCGAGTCAGATAGTAAAGGGGCTGCCACTGAAAGGCAACGCCGGTAGAAAGCGTTACAAGGGGATTAATTGTCGGAGAGGCGAGCATGTAGGCGATTGCGCACGAAAGCGGCACACCCTTTCGCACAAACCGGCGCACAACAGGGATAATCGCACATTCGCACACGGGAAAGACTATTCCGAGCGCAGCAGCGACTGGCACGGAATACCAGCGGCGAGGCATCATCCGCGCAATGCGCTCGTGCGATACATAGACCTCTATCAGCCCGCTGACGAATGTACCCAGCAGCATGAACGGCAGAGCCTCGAACACGATGCTTAGAAAATAGACCGAAAAGTTAATCACCCTGTCTTCACCGCTATAATATGTGGCGAACACGAAGGTTAGAAAGACGATGAAAATAGAGATGAACCACATAACTGGTTCCGACTCCATTGGTGAAGGAGGCGGTAGCTTCACAGGCGGCTGTTTGACCACAAACTTCGCCGCGTCGCCAAGCGAAGACGCGTCATCGTGCTGATGATCGTGCGCTGCATTCTCAGGCTCATCCGCATGGAATGAACCGTGATTATGGTACCCGCAACCGCAATTGGCGTGGTGATCAGCATGATCGCCGGAATTATTCGATGAGGCATGTATATGATGTTCGGTCTGTTCGTTCACAGGCGACCCTTATCTTAAAATATCAGCGCGCATTGTATTGAAAGATACGGCGCGGTGGTATAATATCCCAAACGGCACAGGAGCGAAGATGTCAGAACTTCGAAAAGACCCCGTGATCGGCCGGTGGATAATAATATCCCCGGAACGATTCAAGCGCCCAAGCGACTTCGTAAGCGGCGAACGGTTTCCAATGAAACCATCCTTCTGCCCGTTTTGTGAGCACAACGAGCCGCAGACGCCGCCTGAGATTATAGCATATCGCGATTCAGGCGCGCCAAACGGCCCGGGCTGGAGCGTTCGCGTCGTGCCTAATAAGTATCCATGCCTCGGCATAGAAGGCAAGTTAGGCAAGCGCGGCGACGGCATTTACGACCACATGAACGGCATCGGCGCACACGAGGTGATCATCGAGACACCAGAGCATATTGAGGACATATCAGACCTTGACGAGAAACAAATCGTCAAGGTGCTATGGGCATATCGTGATAGGCTTGTTGACTTAAAACGCGACAGAAGGTTCCATTACGGTTCGATTTTTAAGAATGTCGGCATGGCTTCAGGCGCGCAGATACAGCACACTCATTCGCAGCTAATCGTAACGCCCGTTGTGCCGAAAACCGTATCGGAGGAGATGAACGGCTGCCTCAATTTTTACAACTATCGCGGCAGATGTCTTTTTTGTGATATGATTGTACAAGAGCAAGAGGACAGCAAGCGCATCGTTACCGAGACGGAGAATTTTGTCGTGATTACGCCGTACGCGTCGCGCTTCCCGTTCGAGATGTGGTTGCTGCCCAACAAGCATTCGTCGGTGTTCGAGAACATACCGAACTATTGCATCAATGAACTTGCAAGGCTCCTAAAGAATGTCTTGCAGAAACTTAATATTGCCTTAGACCGCCCGCCGTATAATTTCGTCATACACACCGGCCCGCTCGATCGGGGCGAGATGGCGTATTATCACTGGCACATCGAGATAATTCCGCGCCTGATACGAGTAGCGGGATTCGAGTGGTCAACCGATTTTTACATCAACCCCGTTCCGCCCGAGGACGCAGCGCGTTTTCTTCGGGAATCGGAAACAGAGTAAGGAGTTTTAGAATGAAAGTTGTAATGGCTTGTTCAGAGATGGTTCCGTTCGCCAAGACAGGCGGCCTTGCCGATGTCGCTGGCGCGCTGCCAAAGTACCTTGTTCCCAACGGGGTCGAACTTATATGCTTTCTGCCGTACTACAGCAAGGTGCGCGAAAGCGGTATAAAGGCTAAAAAGACCAGCTTATCGTTTGGGATCATACTCGACGACCAAGAGAAGAAGGTAACGATTCACAAGACCACTATCCCCGGCACAAAAGTTACGCTCTATCTTGTTGAGAACGAGGAGTTCTTCAATCGCCCTGAGCTTTATGCGACGCCATACGGCGACTACGCCGACAACTCGTCGCGCTTTATTCTGTTCTCGCGCGCGGTGCTCGAAACGCTTATAAGGCTCGATATACCAACCGATGTGATCCATTGCCACGACTGGCAGTCCGCACTTATAACTGTTTATCTTAAAACTATCTACAAAGACAAGGTTCCCGGCAACCCGGGGTCGCTGTTGACGATACACAATCTTGCATATCAGGGTCTGTTCTGGCATTGGGATATGAAGTTGACAGGTCTGACTTGGGAATACTTCAACTGGCGCCAGCTTGAGTACTTCGGCAAGCTGAACTTCTTGAAGGGCGGCATAGTGTTTGCTGACGCAATAAACACTGTAAGCCCCACTTACGCGAAAGAAATTCAAACCCCCGAATACGGAGCGGGGCTTGAGGATGTATTGCGCTTTAGAAGCGACAAGCTGTTTGGCATAATCAACGGCATTGACTATGAAGTGTGGAACCCCGAGACGGACGAGCTTATACCGCATAAGTTCACCGCATCCACGCTTGCCGGCAAGACTAAGAACAAGACCGCGCTGCAGAAAGAGGTCGGCTTAGAGGTCAACGCCAAGACCCCGCTAATCGGTATGATTAGCCGCCTTGCAGCGCAAAAAGGCTTCGATCTGCTCGAAGGTATCATGGACGAACTTGTAAAGCACGATGTGCAGATTGTCTTATTGGGTACGGGTGAAAAGCGCTATCAAGACCTTTTGGCTGATTTCGGCAAAAGGTATCCGGAGAAGATCAGCGCGAATATACGGTTCGACAACGGCCTTGCACACCGTATCGAGGCTGGCAGCGACATGTTTTTGATGCCATCGCGCTACGAGCCCTGCGGCCTGAACCAGCTTTATAGCTTAAAGTACGGCACACTGCCGATAGTGCGCAAGACGGGTGGCCTTGCTGACACGATAGTTGACGCGAACGAGGCTAATATTGCCAATAAGACCGCAACCGGCTTTATGTTTGAAGAATACACCTCCGCTGCGCTTTTGGAGACAATAGAGCGCGCGCTCAATGCTTATGCAAAACCTAAGCTCTGGAAGCAGCTTGTTACCACGGCGATGGCGGATGACTGGTCTTGGAACCGTAGCGCGACAGACTATGCTCAGATATACAAACAGATCGTCGAATGGAAGGTCTCTTGACATTGACAACAAAGACGAAGTTCGTTTTCGTACTTCATAATCACCAGCCAATAGGCAACTTTGATGTTGTCTTCGCCAAGGCATACGAGAAGTCGTATCTTCCGTATCTTGAGGTTATAGAACGGCGCGAGTCGTTCCGGTTCGGGCTTCACATATCGGGTCCACTTCTCGAGTGGCTTGAAGCCAATCAACCGAAATACCTTGACCGAATCGCAGAGCTGGCAGATGCCGGACGGGTCGAAATGTTGGGCGGCGCGTTTTACGAGGCCATTCCAATAATGCTTGCTGACAGGGACCGCAAAGCCCAGTTTGAGATGATGAACGAGTACATTGAACGGCGTTTTGGTAAACGCCCGACCGGATTGTGGCTCGCGGAAAGGGTGTGGGAGCAATCCGTCGCGCACGATATCGCTTCGTGCGGTCTTAAGTACACGCTGCTTGATGACCATCACTTCAAGTTGGCCGGAATACCTGCATCAAGGCTGAATGGTTACTTCTACGCCGAGGATCGCGGCAGCTCGATCGCAGTTTTTCCGATTTGCGAAAAGCTGCGGTATATGATCCCCTTCGCTCAGCCCGAGGAGACAATTGCATATCTTGAAAAACACAAAAACAGCGGTGCTGTTCTTTGCTATGGCGACGACGGCGAGAAGTTCGGGCTTTGGCCCCACACCTATCGGCCTGTCTTTGTTGATGGCTGGTTGAATAAGTTCCTCGACGCGTTGGAAAAGAACTCGGGACTATTTGAAATGTGCCTGCCCCGCGAGGTGCTACAATCATGCCCACCAGTCGGCGCAGCCTGTATTCCCGATAGTTCCTACCGCGAGATGACCGAATGGGCGTTGCCTGTGCCGAGCCATCGCGAGCTAATTTCGCTAAAGAAGAGGCTCGAATCGGTGGGAGCGGCAGAGAACGCAGCAGCGTTTCTTAAGGGCGGTTCGTGGCGGGGCTTTCGCGCAAGATACCCCGAATCGGCCAACATGAGCGCGCTTCAGGCGGAAGTATCTGCTTTAATCGCGCGCGCCGAAGACGCTGATGTGGAACCAGAAAGAATTGCCGAGGCGCGGCGTTCTTTGCTCAAAGCCCAGTGCGATTGCGCTTATTGGCACGGCGTATTCGGCGGTTTGTATCTGCCCCATTTGCGCGATGCAGTCTATGATGGGCTTATCGCGGCACAGGCGGTATTGGCAAGCCAAAACCAGATACCAAGCGTCGAGAAAGGCGATTTCGACACCGACCTTTGCGAGGATATCCGCCTGAATTCGGGTGAGTTTATTGCCTATATAAAACCGTCGAAGGGCGGTATGTTGCGGGCGTTGAACATACTCGCCTGCCGAGTAAATCTTGCCAACACACTCGCAAGGCACCTTGAGGAATACCACGACAGGGTCGCAACTGCGACAGTGGAGACAGGCGACCCCGACGCACCCGCCGAGAGCATTCATAACACCGTCAAGGCGAAAGAGGCAAATCTCGATAAGTACCTTGTTTATGACTGGCATGACCGCGCGCTATTCCAAGAGCACTTTCTGCAGAACAGCGTTACAATCGAATCATTTAAGATGAACAGGTATTATGACGAGGGCGACTTCACCGTCGAGCCTTACGAGATAGTCTCCACAACAAAGCACAAAGTAAAACTTCACCGTTTCGGCAGCATCTGGCGGAATGGTAAGAAATACCCGCTCGACATCACAAAGGAGTATGCGGTATCAGGATCGAAGCTTACCGTCAGCTATTCGGTGAACAACCGCAGCGACGAAAAGCTATCATTGCGCATGGGTGTTGAGTCGAACTTCGGCATGTCGGCAGGCGACGCATACACGCACAACTACTTTGGAGCAGAAGGACTGTTGGGACGCTTCAAACTTGCGGCATCGCTTCTAAACCGTGATAAGGTGGCACTTCGCGATGACTGGCGTAAGTTCGAGGTTTCTCTCGGTTGGACTTCTAAGACAGAGATGTGGCTATACCCCATATATACGATTTCGCAATCGGAAGGCGGTTTTGAAAGGGTGTTCCAATGCGCGGCGGTTATGCCGCTTTTCGCCTTCACACTAAATGCTGGCGACACACATAAGTTCTCAATTACTCTCGAGGTTCGAACATGGTAATAGGCTATGGTTCTTCAGAATGGTTTCAGCCGCGCACAGAGCGTTCAACGCCCTTTGCCGCGCCTCCTATAACCGAGCAACGCCCAAAGCGAAGCGGTGGCATATACATTGACTGGGGACCTGAGCTGCCACAGAGCTATCCGGTTAATCGCATTGCCGCGCTTGTTCGCGATCCCTTCTGGGTCTGCATATATTGGCTTCTTGACGATCCAGATAATGCACCGCCTTCTGATTCTTCGATAATACTATCGGTCGAAAGCGATGAGTCTCGATTTGACTATGAAGTGCCGCGCATTTGCCCCTACTGGTGGGTAAAGATCGAACCGGGGCACAGATACATCGCACGCCTTCACACCCGCTTCGGCGACAGAGACATTGAATTCTGCCGCACTGGCAGATTCCGCACACCGCGCCCGTGGATTAAGTCTCCCGTAACGGGCATAACGCCATTAGCCGCTGATTTTGCGCAGAAGTTCGGATATCCAATCGGCGAGGCAGAGGCGATAAAGCTGTCGGAATTGCTGCACGGTTCAGCCTTTGTTGGCGTTCCGCCAGAGTCTTTTCGAACCGAAACCATGTCTTACCCCATGCCACGCTCTACAGTAAAGTGAATAACTAATGCACAATAAATCCGGCGTTCTGATAATACACCTTCACGCTCATTTGCCGTTTGTGCGGCACCCAGAGCACAGCTCTTTTCTTGAAGAGGATTGGCTATACGAGGCGATGAGCGAATGCTACATACCGCTTTTAATAATGATGGAGAGGCTCAAAGCCGATCGTGTGCCGTTCAAACTGTCATTCACGCTCTCCCCTCCCCTTTGCGAGATGTTGGCGGATGAACTGCTTATGTCGCGCTATCGCGCACGGCTGGGCGGGTTGCTCGACCTTGGTTTTAAAGAGCTAATGCGCACACGCTCTAATCCTGATTTCTATAATGCGGCAGCTTTTCATCTTCAACATTTCACAAGCGTTGCCGAGTATTTTGACAACCGGAACGGTCGCATTCTGACAGCGTTTCGCGATCTGCTTGAGTCTGGTCACATTGAGATAATCACATGCTCGGCAACCCATGCGATATTGCCGTTCATCTCGCGCAAAGAATCGCTTAAGGCGCAATTGCGGGTTGCGGTCGAAAACTACATTCACCACTTTGGTCGCGCGCCCCGCGGCATCTGGCTGCCTGAATGCGCATACTTCGAGGGTCTTGATACCCATCTTGCCGAGGCGGGCATTAAATACGCGTTTTTAGATACGCACGGGATTATGTTCGCTGAACCATGCCCACCCAATGGAGTATGGTCGCCGATACGGTCAGGGGCAGGAGTGCATTTTCTTGGTCGCGATATTGAATCGTCTCGACAGGTATGGTCGGCGCGCGAGGGATACCCGGGAGATGAGAACTACCGTGACTTCTACCGCGATATAGGCTATGATGCCGAGGAAAGTTATATTGCGCCCTACCTTCATGGTGGGGGCATGCGGCATAATCTTGGGTATAAGTACTTCCGCGTGACGGGAGATGTTGACCTTGCTGACAAAAAGCCATACAACCCCGACCGCGCGGCACAGAAGGCAACGGATCACGCTGCGAACTTCCACTTCAACAGAACAAAGCAGTTCGATTTTCTGCGCGCGAATGTCAGCGGTACACCTGTGCTTCTTGCTCCTTATGATGCCGAGCTGTTCGGGCATTGGTGGTTTGAAGGTCCATTGTTTCTGGAGAACTTTTTGCGCGTAGCATCTGCCCATCCGCAGGCCTTTGTAATGGGTGACGCTAACGATGCCATAGAAAGCAGCGATGTAGCGCAGTGCGAGCCATCCCCCTCGTCTTGGGGTGATAAGGGATACTTTGAGGTTTGGCTGAACAACTCTAATCAGTGGATGTACCCCCATCTGCATGAGGTTGAAGAGCGCATGTCGGAAGCGGTGCGAGACTTCCCACATAGAGTACGCGAGCTTACCCAGATGGCGCGTGAACTGCTTTTAGCGCAAAGCAGCGACTGGGCTTTCATCGCCTCGACAGGCACAACCGTCCCATATGCGGTTCGGCGCTTCAGGATGCATATTTCGAACTTCTTAAGGCTCGAAAGCCTGTTAAAAACAAACAGCAGTGATGATGAGTTACTGTCGCAGCTTGAGCAGCAGAACAACATATTTGCCTCAGTAAATCCATTTATGTACGCTGGAGGACAAGAATGAAGAGCGTGCTTACGATGCTTTTAGCGGGCGGTAAAGGTGAAAGACTCTCACCACTTACTGAGCTTGAGGCAAAACCCGCCGTTCCGTTTGGGGGAATATACCGAATCATAGATTTCACTCTTTCTAACTGCGTGAACTCGGGCATACGAAAGATATTCGTTCTGACGCAGTACCGTTCGCACACGCTGCACCGCCATTTGCAGCATGGTTGGTCGTTCTTATCGTATTATTTCGATGATTTTATCGAGCCAATCCCACCACAACAGCAGTTGGGCGATAAGTGGTATCGAGGCACGGCAGACGCGATATACCAGAACCTGTATCTGATAGACCAATACGCGAAAGAGGATGTGCTTATTGTCTCGGGCGACCACATTTACAAGATGGATTATTCGAAGATGTGGCGGTTTCACAAGGATAACAACGCCGACCTGACAATCGCAACGATAGAGTGCCCTGTGGCATCCGCATCGTCTTTCGGGGTGATGGTTATCAACGAGGACGAGCAGGTAATAGGTTTTCAAGAGAAACCTAAGAACCCTACACCAATGCCGACAAATCCCGATCTGTGCCTTGCCAATATGGGTGTGTACATTTTCAAGACGCGAACCCTGATCGAGCTGTTGAACAGCGACGCGAACAACGAAAACTCGTCGCACGATTTCGGCAAAGACATAATCCCTTCGATGATATCAAGCCATCGAGTCTTTGCGTACAATTTTAGAGACGAGAACAAGAAGACAGCTCAGTACTGGCGCGATGTCGGTTCAATACCCGCTTACTTCGATTCGAACATGGACCTTGTGTCGCCTGCGCCAGAGCTTAATCTGTACGATCCCGAATGGCCAATTCGCACCAATCAGGAGCAGTACCCTCCGCCGAAGTTCGTGTTTGCCGACCTTGCCGAAAGACGGGTCGGCATCGCGCTTGACTCATTGGTATCGCAAGGTTGCATCATCTCGGGCGGGCGAGTGCAGAATTGCATCTTATCGCCGGGCGTGCGTATAAACTCGTATGCCGAAGTCACAAAGTGCATTTTGTTTCACGATGTTGACATTGGCCGCCACAGCAAGATACGCAACACAATCATTGATAAAGGCGTTCGGATACCGCCGCGGACTTTTATCGGATACGATCTTGAGGAGGACAGCAAGCGATTCAAGGTCACCGAGGAGGGAATTGTTGTCGTCCATCGTTCATGGACACCTGACTAAACAGGTGCATAATAGACGCATTGCTTTTTTGTTGAAAAGTGCGCTTTGGTCATTATACTATATAGATAAACGGCAAAGGGAACCATCTCTTTTGCCTGTTTAAGCCGAAGTGGAGGCAGAATGAAGTACGAAGTAAGAAAGATTGACCCTGTCGGTGCGGCAAGGATACTTGTTATAGTCGGCCTTGCAGTGGGTCTTATTGTAGGTTTCATACTTCTTATATCCGTGTGGCTTGTCGGTGGAATATCGGGATTGGCAACCGGTTCTACGGGCCAAGTGATAGCATCTCTTGCGCTCGGTGTGGTCGGTCTTGTCGGTGCGCCAATAATATTCGGCGTGCTCGCATTCCTTATGGGCTACATCGGTGGTGGATTGTATAACTTCTTTGCGAACTGGTACGGCGGTGTAACTGTTGACCTTGAAGAAAAAGACCACGATTACGAATAGCGCAAACTGACAACCTATATATAATCGCCCTCGCAATGCGGGGGCGTTTTTTTGATGGAAGATTTCGCAATTGAAATTCAACCTTGGGGTGGAACAATCAGCGCGGTTGCGATGTTCGCGATCGCCGCTTATCTTGTCTTCTCGCTATTTCGATCCGCGCACGCACTGCCCCGCAAGGGCATTGCGGCGATTATGTTCTTTCGGTTTGCTGCGCTTGCAATGCTCGCACTGCCGTTATTCCGGCTTGGAATTGCCATCACATCAGAAACCACGCTCAAGCAGCCTCTCACCATAGCAATAGACACAAGCCGCTCGATGGAGCTTCGCGCCACTAACACATCGCCATCACGCGCTGAGATAATCGCAATGCTGCTCGACCAATCGAGCGCTCGTTTTGCACAGCTTTCGGATAAATACGATATTGACTGGCGGCGCTTTGATGTGCTTCTTGCGCCATACAATCGCTCAGATCCCTCCGACGGCCCTGCGACCGCCATTGGCGATGCGATCGAAAACTGGCGGTCGTCACTCGGACCGGGCACACCCGGCGCGCTGCTCATCCTCTCAGACGGTTGCAATAATAAGGGCATTGATCCTGCAAAGGCAGCTTCGAGCCTTAAGCTCGAAGCAAGGCCGATTTTCGCAATAGGAATCGGCGAAAAAGGTGATTTGGACGCCTTAATTGACGCTTCTGTTGAGGATCTTATATTGCCCACTGACGCCAACTCAGATCAACGATTTGCTGTCGAGGCTGTTACGCGCTTTATCGGGCTTGGCGGTGTTGAGGTTGATGTCGAAGTCTATGTTAACGGCAAGATTATTGAGGTCAAACAAGTACAGATAAACGCGCAGAACCAGACGAGCCGCGTATCGTTCGACCTCGAACCTCTAACCGCTGGCAACCATCTTGTAACCGTGAAGGTAAAGCCGATAGGGTCAGAGGCAAACATCGCGAACAATGAGATGTCTGCATACCTTAAGGTCAGGCGCGGTATAGGTCGCATTCTGATGGTCGAGAGCAGACTGAGATATGAGTATCTGTTTCTAAAGCGGACGCTGTCTTCAATAGCCGGGCTTGAGTTCGACACGATGATACTTCGCGGTTTGAACGCCGAAACAAAGATACCTGTGGAGAAGTGGCAGCAGTATGACCTAATAATCCTCGGCGATGTGCCCGCGCATTTGTTAGGCTCAAAGCACCTTGAGGCAATAGCAAACTGCGTCACCGATGGTGCATCCTTGCTCACTCTCGGCGGCCTATCAGCATACGGGATAGGCGGTTATGACTCTACGCCCCTTTCGCGGGTGCTGCCTTTCGCCGTCAGCAATGTTGACGAGCAATCGAACGAGCCAATCCTGTTTCTGCCTACTGTTGAGGGTTTTGAAAGGGAGTATCTGAAGTTCTTTTCCGACGAAGAAACATACGGTACCGCACGTGAAAAATTCACGCGCATGCCCAAGCTTTCTGGATACTGCGGAGTTGGCATAATGAAGCCGACCGCATCTTTGCTTGCACAAAGCGACACAGGCAAACCGTTGATGGTTTCTTACGAAAGTGGATCCGGAAGGACGATTTCGTTGCTTGTTGATACAACTTACCACTGGGCTTTCAACGCAATGAGGCAGGAAGCCGATACCCTGCCCATCTATAAGCGCTTTTGGCGAAGGCTCGCGTTGAACCTTGTTGGGGCGCGAAACACAGATGAATACCGTGTAGAGCTTTCGACAGAAATCACCTCGGTACGCACGGGTGAGAAGCTGCCGTTTCGGCTTGATGTTACAGATAAAGACAAACGCCCCGTACCTGATGTTGATGTGCAGGCGGTTGTAAAAGACATAGATGGAAAAGAGACGATAATCCGTCTAAGGTCAGAGGACGGGTACTATACAGGTACATTCACACCACAGCTTGACGGCCACTACACGATAATCGCCAACGCTAAAAAAGAAGGCCGGATATTGGGAAGTGACGAGTTAAAAATACTTGCTACAATACGCGATAGAGAGACTTCGACCACCGAGACCGACTTTGCCCTTCTATCATCACTTGCCTCTATGAGCGGTGGGTTTTTCGCCGAATGGGGAAAAGCCGACACAGTTTTTGTATCTCTTATGAAGCGAGCTGAGGAACACACGATAGTTTCAAAGAGGCACAGCCCTATGTGGTCGAACCCGCTTGTGTTTTTAATTGCAGTGCTGTTTCTCACAATCGAGTGGATTCTTCGTCGCCGCAAAGGTCTTCCTTAGACCGGAGAGTGACTATGGCAAACAACGAACTTCTGCGACTTCTGCCCCAGGCGAACATCGTCATGGAGCATCCCGCCCTTACGCCCTATTTCGACAAGTTCGCACGCCCCATCGTGCTGAACGAGGTTCGGGCAGTAATTGATGAATACCGACGCTCCATACTCGACGGCAAGGCTAACGAGGCTCCTGATGCGCAGGCTATTGTTGACAAGTGCATAAGGCGGCTTGAAAAGCGTTCGAAGCCCGCGCACTATCCTGTGATCAATGTAACCGGCATAATCCTCAACACGAGTCTTGGGCGCGCCCCTTATGCAAAGTCTGTTGTTAAGCACATTACGCAGGGAATATCGGGATATATGCGACTCGCAGCGCATCCCGAGACGGGCAAGCGTTTTGACCGCGACATAATGGTCTCGCAGAAGTTGGCCGAGTTGTTCAAAGCCGAGTCTGCAACCTTTGTCAACAATAACGCTGCGGCAACATATTTAGTTCTTTCTGCTCTTGCAGCAGGCAAAGAGGTGATTGTATCGCGTGGGCAATTGGTCGAAATCGGCGGCAAATTCCGCATACCCGATGTTTTGGCGGCGTCTGGGGCAAAACTCGTCGAGGTCGGTACAACGAACCGAACGCATCTTAAGGACTATAAAAAGGCTATCACTGAACGGACCGGTGTGATACTGCGAGTACACACATCAAACTACCGTATAACCGGTTTTGCCTCGACACCGGGAATCGAGGAGCTTGCGACACTGGCTCACGAGCATAATCTGGTTTGCATTGATGATATAGGCTCTGGGCAGTTGATAGACTTCTCACCGTTCGGACTTCCTAACGACTATCCTCTTTCGCAGTCAATTGCAGGTGGCGCAGACATTGTCTGCTTTTCGGGCGACAAGTTGATGGGTGGCGTTCAATGCGGCATAATAATGGGTTCGGCAAAGCATATCGCGACGATTCGCGAGCATCCACTGGCACGCGCGTTTCGAGTTGACAAGATGACGGTGTTGGGACTTGAGGCGACAGTAGCACTATACGAAAACCCCCAGACAGCGATGCGCGAGATACCCGTATTGCGCATGCTTGCAACACCCCTCGATAGTTTGAAGAGGCTTGCGCAGCGGCTTAAAAGGCGCATCAACCCCGCGCTGAACCCAGTTATCGTGCAAGATAACACCTTTGTTGGGGGCGGAAGTTTACCTGATATTGACCTGAAAACCGTTACAATTCGCATAAAGCATCCGAATGTGGGCGCGGAAGAGCTTGCAGAACTGCTCCGCACCGGCGATATACCTGTGTTTCCGCGCGTCGCTGACGATGCTGTTATACTTGATCTTCGTACACTTCAGGAGGGCGAAGACACCCTTCTTCTTAAAGCCTTGGAGACTTTACAGATACAATGAGCAACAAGAAAGTACTTCTTTCTGACTACTCAAACTGCGCTGGCTGAGCAGCCAAGCTGTCGCCTGGCGAACTGGCTCAGGTTCTGGGCCAGTTAAAGCAACATTCCAGCCCCGACCTGCTGATCGGCGCAAATACCTGCGACGATGCGGCAGTGTACCGCATTTCACCCGACACGGCGCTTGTGCTGACGGTTGATGTCTTCCCTCCAGTGGTTGATGACCCCGAGGATTACGGTCGAATTGTCGCCGCAAACTCGCTTAGTGACTGCTGGGCAATGGGCGGGCGGGCATTGTCAGTGCTCAACATAATGGGCTTTCCGATTAGCGAACTGGGTTTGGATGTCATGGCGGAAATTCTCAATGGCGGTGCAGACGCGGTGGCGGAGGCGGGCGCATTGGTGGTTGGCGGCCATACATACTCCGAATCGCGCATTGTTTACGGCATGGCTGTTACTGGTCTGATTCACCCTGACAAGATATTAAGCAACAGCGGTGCTCGCCCCGGTGACGCGCTTGTGCTGACAAAACCGATCGGCATAGGCCCGGTAACGACGGCGATAAAACCAAAAGCCTCCCCTGCTGATGCAATCGAGGCGGCAGTAGCCAATATGAAGCTTTTCAACAAGCGCGGGGCCGAGGTGATGGTCGAGCTTGGCGCGCATGCATGCACTGATGTTACTGGCTTCGGCCTTCTTGGGCACCTTCACAACATCACGCGCGGAAGTGGCATCGGAGTGGTGATTCACACCTCTGAGATAAAATTCCTGCCGCATGCGCTCGAGCTTGCTGAGGCGGGATATAGCTCGCAGATGTGCTTTAAGAACTACCGCAATCTTAAGGATATAATGTCGGTTGACGCGGCTATTCCCCCTGAGATCGTTGACACAATGCTTGATTCCGAGACATCGGGTGGCTTATTGGTCGCACTGCCCAAAGAGAACGCACACAAGATGGTCGCAACGCTGAATACTGAAGGTCATAATGCGGCTGTGATTGGCGAATTTGTCGAAAAAGACGAAAAGGAGCTATATTTAGTGAGCTGATGACGCGTGTCTGAAAAGACATACGCCGGCTTACAAGCTCTCTGCTTACAATTCATGCGGGAGTGTCTGGGTCCTGGTGGATCCCGCGGGCTTCAAACCCGTTGCAGGGCATTGCATGTCTTGGGTGGGTTCGATTCCCATACATTCCCGCCAGTAAATCACAACCCCGCCGAAAGGCGGGGTTTTTCGTGCTCACTTCTTCGAGATATCACTTCATAATGCCCGTTCATTTCGCTTTATCGCCCAACGGAGGCCAAAATTCGCTGATCGGGAACTCGCGGCGCACTATCTCAAGCAATATCAACTTCTCGGCTTCAGTGCATGGGCGTTTTAGTCCGTCGTAGATATTTTGTATGTAACCCATGTTTTCCAGCAGTGCACGATTAGACCTCAAGACGCTGATAATCTTGAGCGCAGATACGAAATTGTCAGTATCAACTCTGTCCTTTATTGTGTTAATAATGCTCTCTGCATAAATGTTGTCTGTTTCCTTCAGCTTGCTTGCATGCTCTACAGCCTTGTCGTACTTGCCAGCCAAGAAGTGAGTTATCATCATAAGGTAGTTGTAGTAGTCTTCCTCTTGGCTATCAAAGGGAATCAACTCGATTACCCGCATGGCGAGATCGTAGCGGTGCAGCAGAGAGATCTGATAGACCACGCTTTCTAAACCGCAATAGTAACAAAGCAGATCAATATCGCTCACCCATTTCTTCGAGCCTTTGACATATTCTGTTCCAAAATTGCTGGGATTCATAACGCGTGCCACCACATCATACAGGATTTCAGCAAGCCCGTCCGTCTTACCTGCGGCAATCATCCTTTCGGCACAATACGAAACGCCTGATAGTTGCTCATCCAACACAGAAAGCGATGACATCTTGAGTGCTGATTCGTAAAGCCCTGCATCAGCTAAAGACTTAGCATTGTTTATAACATAATAAGGCAAAATTCCGTCAATATCTTCTTCTATTATTTTCATTGCAGCTACAAAAAGTTCATTTGCTTCAACCTCACGCCCATTATGAGAATATAAACAGGTGATTTCGATGTAGCTGTTCACTATACATTCAGCATCGTGCACACTCTGGATGATTTCCAATCCACGTTTGTCATTACCATGCTTAATAGCTTTAACACCGATGTTAGCTACAAGTTCGTTGCGTACCTTCGCAATGTTCAGTTTTTGCGCGTATTCAAGTGCCTTATCAATGTCGTTAGATCTTGCATAATAAAGAGATATTTGTTTTATAGAATCAAGATATTGAATATTTTCTATTGAAGCGGGAAGCAGTTCAAGCGCACGCTCGATTTGATCGTTACAAGCCAAAATTTCTATTACAATTGCTCTCGTGTAATCTTCGTCGAGTTCGCGCACGATATCAATAGCCTTGTCGTATTGCTTGAAACGAGCGTAATTCATCGCCAAGTTCACTTTTGCCTCTTTACGCTCTGGCACCATGGCAGCATATCGCTCTGCCTCTTCAAAGCAGCCAATTGCTGCATAGCATGTTGAGAGCTTTGAAATCTCTGACTGGTACTGCAGAGAAGTGTCCTTAAGGCAAAAGGCTACGCTGTCAAGCAGCCTTTTCTTTGTACTAATTTCGTCTTCGCAAAGTCTGTTTGCTCTCCAAAATACATTTCTCACAAGGTCCATGAGTATATCTAAGTCAACTGCGGTGTCGTATGCCTCTTCTAAATCCCCCTTGTCAAGATACGCAAAAGCGATATCCACCTGCAAACCTTTTCGCATATGTTCGTCATCAAGCTGCCTCGAGAGCATCAAGGCATGTTTGAGAAGGCCAGCTTTGATCTGCTTATTGATTATCTTCCTCAAAGAGGTTCGGGCTGGGTTGTTATCATACTTGTCGAGCAGAAGTTCATGTAGCGCATGCAGGTCTTTCTCTGCCTTAGAACGCATGTACGCTTTATAGCTGAGATTGTTTAACTGCGTGTCTGTGTAGCCAGCGAATGGGCGAGGCTCTTTGTACGAGTTCTCCATGCCGTCATTGCCACTTGGAGGAGAGACAAAACGCACACCGAAGATTGACTCGGCCGTACTTGTACCCTTATACTCTGTCTTGATCTTCTCGTAGATTTGGAACGCCTTTTCGAAGTGCATATTAATCTCTGTGTAGTTTGTCGCGTCGGCCTTAGCGGCCTCGACAAGCTCGGATATCTGCGACAGCATCGCCTTTGCGCGAAATTCTGGCCATAGAAAGATGGCGACATAAGCGTATAGACAGCCGAAGACGATCAGCGCAAATAGCTGAATGCCGAATTTTGGGCGGAGATTTCGCGGCGTATTAGGATGCATCCCGGTTCCCTTCATAAAGCGGCACTATGAGGTTGTTGCCGCACTGCGCACAATATAGTTTACACTATTTTCACGCGGTTTTGCGCAAACGCAATTGGCGGTAGCATTTTATCACTGAGTTCGATCGAATGTAGGATGGCGCATGCGGTTTCTGATGTTGACCATTGGCGCAAGCTGGTACAATTTTCGCATAGAACAAACCGCGAGGTATATGTATGCACTACTCGACATGTCGGTTGTGTCTGCTTATGACGCTTGTCGCGCTTTCGGTCGCGATGCTTGTCGCTGATGCAGAAGTTCGAGCATCGGAGGGAAAGGGTTTTGCGGTGATCGAGCTTTTCACATCTGAAGGCTGAAACGGCTGCCCGCCCTCTGAGGCCAGGTTGGCCGAATACTGGATGCAGCAGGCTAAAGCAGGAAAGCGTGTATTCTACGCGCAATTTCACACAGATTACTGGGATTATCTTGGCTGGAAGGACCGCTTTGCATCGAAGGAGGCGAACGCTCGGCACAAGGAATTTCTCGCGCTTGCGGGTATTAAGCAATCGTACACCCCACAGGTGGGGGTCAACGGGCGCGAGTACAAGAGCGATGTGATGGCGTCAGAGGTTGAGAAGGCACTGCGAAGTGACGCTGCGGTATCGGTCAAGTTTCAAACATTCAGCACTGGCAAGAACAAGCTCACCGTGAAATACGAGCTTTCGGGCATCACCGAACCGAGCCGCCTGCTGATATCGGTTGTTGAACGCGGCCTTGTAAGCGACTGCAAGGCTGGTGAGAACAAAGGCAAGGTGCTGAAGCACGAGAATACAGTGCGCACCTTCACTGTGCTTGATGTTGCCAAAGACGGCAGGGGCGAGGCTGCACTTGTCGCGCCAGATGACCTTGTGCGAGAGAACAGCTCGGTACTATGTTATGTGTACAACGCAAAGACTGGCATAATAGCAGGTGCAGAATACGCCGACCTAAACGCTGCGCCCGACTTCGGCGATCCGCTTCCCCCTTTCACACTGGTCGAGACTTACGCGCCTGTAAGTGCAGAGTTGCGCAATACCATCGAAGAACCGCTTGACGCAATCTGCGCCAAGTTGCAAGCCGAAGGTGCGAAGATTCACCGCGTATCGTATTATCTCGATAGCAAGAGCGACGGCGAATACGAGAATCCGTTCAGCCTTAAGGCTGCAAACGACCGCTTCAAGGCTCTACTTAAGGTAAAAGAGATGAAAGAGGCACTACTGCCGACATTTATGTTAAAGGGCGCGATTTTGCCAACTGTCGCTGAGCTGGAGAGGCAAATCGAATCTGCGGCAAAGGAGGAAGCCCTTATCGAGGTTAAGCTCGAACTTATCAACAAAGGCAAAATGAAGGACAAAGCCACTATTGCATACGAGATTTCGCGAATCACAGAGCCTGTCACCCTGACAATGTGCGTTGTTGAAAGCAAGCTGATTCTTCGCTTGAAGGAACAAAAGGCAGAAGATGATGGTGGAGTTGGATTTTCGCATGTAGCGAGAAGCTTAAAGACCGTGACAATTCGTAAAAGCGGAAAAAGCTCGATGGATCTGCTTCTCCCCAAGGATGTAGTGCCTGCAAACTCGGCGATTATTGCATACACAACCGACCCGAAATGGGTGGTAACGGGAGGTTGCGAAATAGGATTGGAGTGAGCGATACGCCCTTTAGCCTGACACAAAGTCCTAAGAAAAAACGAACTTCAAGAAAATTCGGGCGAACATAGGAGCAGAAGGCTCGGTATTAAGCGGTACACCAGCATTTGGAGGTTCTATGGTCGCCCAACCCCGCCAAATCGCATCCGATACCGATCTGTGCAGTTACATAGCGGAGCGCGTCCGCGCGCTTTGGTCGCGATATTTTCGCCTTCCCCGCCGCCCGATGCGCCGCCGCGTCAGTTTTGACCGCACGGCGGTCTGCACCCTCTGCCCACCTTCCCGCCCGCATATTAGAAATAACCGCTCAAGCAAGGAGATATTGCGCTAAACTTACCGCAGCATTATGCCGAGATAAGCCCCTTTGCCAGATCGCAGCAGTGGTTTGAGATGGCTTGGCTTGTGAATCATCAATGTTGCTAACAAGCATCCTGTCTTCTGCGCTCTTCTTCTCTCTTCTATGGCCATGAAGAATTCCTCAGAACCGCCTTTGCAAAGCGAAAGATTTGCCTACAATTTCAATAGTAATTGGCATCCCCAATATACTCGCATCAGACACAACTCAATTGTAAATGTGGATACGGTGCTACATAGGTTACTAACTCATAGAATTGCCTGTACGCTATGCTTTCATTGTTTCAAACAGAAAAGGTGCGGTGGGCGGTGAGGCGTTGCGTCTGATTCCCATGAATAACCGTGCAAGGAGCACGCAGGGCAGATCTTTTGCCTTTGCTATTCTGATTGAATTGCTCTCTGTTTCGCGTACTGCGAGAAAAACGACTCAGGGAGAGCAAGAAAACATACAAGTAGCTCTCTGTCGAAATGAATGCCGAATTGATGCATCCGTAAGAAGGAAAAGAACAAAAGGAGCAGTAGTACGACAGACTTAAAGACTGCACACCAAGAAAAAGGAAGCACAAACATCGCAATTACCTGTGCAAAGAGGAGGAGGCCAAACGTGCCGATGAGACCTTTGCACAAGCCGTAACACCCACCAAAAGCATCCACTCTATGCGTTGGGACACCACTAGCATAAACAAGAGACTGTATCTGCCGAATCAAAGATCGCCATTCTTTCTGAGAAAGCGTCATGGGTGAAAAATAACTATCTTGAAGAAAGACACGAAGACGCTTCTCAACAAGGCACTTCTGAGCACTCAGAATGAAAGATCTTGACTTCTTTCGAGGTATGCTATCCCAATTCCATGATATTGGTATGCCGCCTTTTTTACACCAATACAATCCTACCACAATGTCGCTAATCCCTTGAAGCAACTGTCCCAGAACATAGCACACAAATGTGCCGACTCCGATCACAAGTGTAGTGGAATTGGAAAGCATGGCAAGGTCTCTATCCCTTGAAGATGAGAAGAGTAGCCATGCCACAACAACACACAAAACACCTGGGGTTAGTACCCCAAATGTATCATAGAGGTTGAACTGCCGCACAATGCCTCCTATCGATTTTGTGTTTCGACCTATACCCTGCACAAATCTTTAAACCGATCCTGATGTCTTCAATTTCACCAGATCGCTAAAGACTGGTGAATATAGGATGCGGATACCGAGTGATTTCAACTCAGCAGCATGCTTTCTTACCAAAGTGCATACTTGTTGTCTTCCACCGCCTCATTCCACTACCCATTGGCAATGCGAAATCGGTTACAATCGGGAGTTTCATTTTGCTGTCCGAGGCACAGCAATACCCTCGATCAGCTTCTCAATGTAATAACCGTATCCACCGTTCTCACGACCGTCTCGTCAGCGTTAAACTCGGGGATTTTCTGAACACATCTTCGCTCGAACAGCTTGGAAACAAACACTCTTTCAATGCTGGGCGAGTTGTTTCTGGCCTTCTCGCCGACTGCATTGTGCACGAATTTCGAGACAGTGGTCTTACCAAAGCTGATGCCTGTATACTCGTTAAGACTCGCGTGGGCGGTCTTGCTTTTATAGTTCATTTCATCTTTACCATATCCATTTGTTTTCGGGTCGGGTCTTTCTCGTACATCTTCCTTACACCTTGATTATCAGCAAGAACCTTCGCCATCTGTGACGATAGAGCGCTGTCAGGTTCGTCGCAGGAATATAGCAGAAGGTTGCCCGAATTCTCACGCCATGTTGCTGAAGTGGCGAAGATAGACCGAGCAAAGGCAGCATCTGCCGCAACAAGAGTTTTTGCTGAGTTTCCCGATATACCGACATTCGAAAGCGTGTATTCAGGGCTTGCTTTGTCACACGCAACCGAGAATACCCTCTCTGCATTGTTCGTAATGATCCTCACATCAGACAAGCACATACGCTCTGATTTATTTGATTCAATCAATATATTGGCATTATTACTGATAAACACAGTTGAGCTAATGTTCAGCATGATAAGCGAGCATTGCAGAACAGAACCTTCTGACATGTTATTCGAATATATGCATGAAACAATACTTGCCTCCCCTCCAGCACAATGAGTAATGTACTTTGCGCACACATTATCGCTGAAAACGCAATTTGAAACAGTGGAATGGCCACCAAGCATATTGATCTGATCCACACAATTATTCCGAAAAGTGCAATGCCCGATATAGCTCTCGTTGGAGACAACACTGAGCAAGGTCACAGCCCCTTGGTTGCTTAGAAACGAACAGCCATGGACTTTTGCCTTGCCAAACAGTGAGATGCAGTCACTGCTTTTTTCAGCAATCTCAAAGGCGCACTTGGTAACAAAAACGCCTGATAGTACGCTGCGCTCACCCGACCAATTAAGAAGGCTGCCACGGCAACTAAGACCTTCGCATCTTAGATTTTCGACCACAAGTTGAGCCGATTTCAAATTGAATGCGTCATTGCAGAAGGTGGAATTTTCGACCGTCATGTTGCAGATCGTGACTTCTCGAAAGTATCCTGACGCAATCGTCAAGGCAGCTATTCTGGTGAAAGCGCAGTTAGTAAGGTGAAGAACCGGCTGAGCCTTATCACTTTCCTCCTTTGTTGTGGCAGTACTCCTTATAACTGCCTCTTTTGGCACACTGCCCTTCCGCAGGCCGCATGTAATTGTTGCGGCTTCGATAGCAAGAGTTCCTTCAACAATAACGCAACCGGAAAAGGCAATACTGCCGGTCAAAGTCAATGACGAACCAAAAGGAACTGTAATCGTGCTGTTGAATGCCAATTGCGGTGACGAAAGGAGCATATTTGCACCAAAGGGAATAGTGAGATCACTCTCCACGACCAATTTGTCGGATTCAATAAGTGTTTGGCCCTTTGCAGCAAGCTTGTCTATCATTTGCTGGGTAATGGTAAGTCTGTCGTTCTTAGTAGCAACACAACCAGCAAAAAGCAGTAGTGAAATTGACAGTATTAGTGGCACTTTCATGTTCGACCTCGAACGGAGTTGAATAGTTTGCTGAAAAGTGAATGCTCACAAAGCGCACGACACCGCCCGTCGCCATGCGGCGACGATCAGTAGATATAGGCAGAGGGCTCGGGTGTTGATGATAGCCTCCGATCAAGTGTTAAGACTACCGAACACAACGAATCTATTGAGCAAGGATACACCAAGGTGCCTTTCTGTCAAGCGTTCCCCTTTCTTGCTTGCTTTC
>CAZNBY010000037.1:0-31009 GCA_964571525.1 uncultured Planctomycetota bacterium | reverse complement strand
AAAGCACTGCATAAGTAATACTACCACATGTTCTTAAGATGAGGGGGACGCAATACTCATTTCGTGAGAAATGGCACAATCGCGCTTGAGGCGGCTTCACAGGCCGATTATCTCATTGTATCAATGCAAATGCACCTGTACAACTTGGTGAGATTATCACAACAGCTCGACAAATGTGTGTACAATAGTACACACTTTGGCGTTTCAAGTTTATGCTGTATAAGCATGATTTTCGCATTATCAGCCGGGAGGTGAATTTTCGACGGCACAAGAATGGCGTATCTACGCCATTTCTGCAGTTCTGCCTGCCTAAAGACCACCCCTTTGAATTGTTAGGATTTATTTCTACACGCGGAATTCGACCTTGCACAACTGGATTGTCAGCATTGCCGCGCACATTCGCATAAACGCCGTATGCAAGCCATTTCAGGAGGTGTATCCATTAGTGACGAGCATTGTAGCTTCTCTGCAAAAGTTGTACACTTCAATATTGGCAGGATGCGAGGAGGCAACCTAAGTCCCGAATGCTCAAGCACCAGATCTGCCGTGCCTATTGGCGTATCTCGAATACAGCGAATCGGCAACGGTGACCAATATCGGAGCAACAGCAATCCCAGCGAGCATGTCAACCGCATAATGGTAGCGGCAATAGACCGTCGCGGCCGCAAGACTCGCAACAAGAGGCAGCATTATCAACCCAAATAGCTTAGAGTGCCTAAGCGCGAATATTGCAACCACGATTCCTATGGCGACATGCGAGCTTGGAAACGCCTGCCCGGGCATATCCATCTTGTACACCAACTCCATAAGAGATGGGAAAAACCCAGAATACACGCCAGCACGAAGCGGTATCGGGCCAGTTGCGGGAAACAACAGAAAGGCCCAATAACAGCAATAGAATGAAAATGATACGGTGAATATGAACTGGCAAAACAGCTCGCGCCTGCTGAAGTAGAGAATCAGGCCGACTATGGGCAGGTAAAGGTAATAGAGAAAGTATGTCAGATGGAAGTACTCGACAAGGAACTGCGAATTGAACTCGATCGGAAGGTACATTGCGGGTTCGAAACCAAAAAGCGAGGTCTCAAGTGCGATAAGGCGGTCATCCAGAAAGTCGTGAAACAGCAATCTATTGATGTATCCGAGCGTCGGGTAAAAATAGACGAACATGACGACTGGATACCATGCGCGCGAAAACTGAAAAGCTGGATGCGAGTTGCTGCTCACATTTTTTGCAAAAAGAAGGATCGCAGAGATGAAGACGATATGGACTGCCGCGATCTGAAGCGTGATATCGCTTGGTGCGCCCATCGCAAGAACATATACAGGCACTGATATCAGGTAGGCAAGCGTTATTCTATCTGTGAGAGAGAAGTGAAAGGCTCTTGGGGAATGCGGAATCAAAGCCAGCCCTCATTTTTATACCACTGGGCGGTCATCTTTACACCCTCGTCGAGCTTAAAGGAAGGCGTAAATCCGGAATCAGAGATAAAGCGGTTCGGCGAACATGTCCACGCTTCCTTGCTCATTTCGAAGACCTTTTCGCGCGTAACGATCGGCATTCTGCCCGTTACCATCGCGTAGAACTCGCCAAAAAGAGCGTAAAGCTCCGCCGACCACATTGGAATAGTAACCTTCTTCGCCTGTCGGCTCACAGCGCCTTCGATATGGCTCACAAATCCGTCCCAGTCAACCACTTCGCCATCGCTGAGGTAATATGTCTTTCCAATCGTATTGTTGCTTTGAAGCGAAGCGCATACAGCACCCGCAACATCAGCACCATGCACAAACGATAGCTTTGGAGACGCGCCCTTGGGGCGCAGGTCAATGCCCTTTTTAGCAACATACCGAAACACGGTGAAGATATCCCGCTCGCGCGGTCCATACACAGAGCATGGGCGGATACAGGTAGGTGCAGGCATAAGACGGCGAACGACAAGCTCTGCTGCAAGTTTGCTCAGACCGTAGAATGTCAAAGGCTCATCGGTCATAGTCTCATCGCGTGGAGTATCTGCTTTGGATTGCCCGCCAGCCGACAAGCTGCTTATGAAGACCATGCGCTCAATACCCTTGATAAGACAGGCTCTGCAAAGGTTCTCGGTGGTCTGCACATTTGCCTTGAAATAATCATCGAGCCTCAATGCGCGGACAATTCCGCCGCAGTGTACGACGGCATCAACGCCACTAAGTGCATCGGTAAGGGAGGCAACGGAGGAATAATCGGCGGTTGCAGTTTCGGCAAAGGAGGGTGGAGTGCCCTTTGAGTCAGGGCGAAGAAGGCAGCGCACCGAGCATCCCCTTTTTGATAAAGTCTCGACGCAGTGACTGCCGATAAAACCCGTCGAACCGGTTACCAAGACCTTCACAACGGCCTCTCGTAAAAACGATAGGTTTTATAATGAACAGCGCCGATACGCTGTGCGACGGCGTTCATGTCGGGATTGTCCTCAAGCACCCACGATATCTCGGCGGTCTTATAACCCTTTTTCAGGCCGATACGGAAGGTTTCGGCGTAAAGCAGCGCGTCGACACCCTTCTTGCGATGTTCTTTTACAATGCCCATCGCAGTAACACGCATGCGATCAATACGACGGCGTTGAAGCAAAAAGTGCAGCCATCCGAAGGGCAGCATCCTTCCCTTCATTGCCTTTAGGGCCGGGTTTATGTCGGGAAGCGAAAGCGAAAAACCAGCGGGTTCACCGTTCACCTCAAGCACTAACACAATATCGCGGTCAGCAATTTTCGAAAGGTCGCCCGCTGAGAAGAAGAACTCTTCGCGAGTCATGGGCACAAAACCCCAGTTGCGCTCCCATGCTGAGTTATATATATCGAAAAGAATCTCCATCTCACTATCGAGCCTTGAGAAGTCGAGCTTACGCACGGTAGCACTGTGCTTCTTTGCGACAAGACCACATAGGCGCTCGAAACGCTCTGGTACACCGTTTTTGCCCTCGACAAGATATGCGTATAGATCTTTAGCTTTAACCAAACCGCATTGTTCGACCAAAGATACATAATAGGGAGGGTTGTACGGCATCATTATAACGGGGGGTGAATCGAAACCAGAGACAAGCAATCCACATTCCTCGTTAGTGGAGAAGCTCGCTGGGCCGATAATATGGGTGCAGCCCCTCGCCTTGAGCCATTCAGCAGCAGACTGTAACAGGCTCTGTGCCACATGCGGATCGTTTGAGCAATCGAAGAACCCGAAAAAACCACGCCCGTCTTGATGAAACTCAAGGTGGCGTTTATTGTGAATAGCGCATATTCTGCCAAGTAAGTCTCCACGAGAGTTACGGCAGACAAAAGGCTGAACCGAGGAATGGCGGTGAAATGGATATCGCGCGGTATCGAACATAACGCGCAGTTGGCTGAGAAGCTGAGGAACAAAGTTGGGGTCGTTTTTGAACAGGCGAAACGGCAGCCGGAGAAACTCCTCAAGTTCCGCACCGCCGCTTACCTCATTAACGGTATATCGCTCCATTAGAGTCAGCTTATGATGCCCAACTCGCGCCCTACTCTGCCGATTGTATCGAGCGCACGCGATATCTGCTCGGTAGTGTGGGTCGCCATTAAGCTAATTCGTATCAACGAACCCTTTGGCTGGACAGCGGGCGGCACAACGGGATTTACGAAAATACCCTCTTCATTCAATCGAATGCACAGCTTGAAGGTAAGCATCATGTCACCCACAAGAACGGGAATGACTGGGGTTGTTGAATCGCCAGTATCAAACCCGAGATTGACAAGGCCATCATGCATCATGCGGGTGTTTTCCCACAGCTTTTCGCGTCTTTCAGGCTCGCTTTCGATTATATCAAGCGCAGCCATAACCGATGCAACAGACGCAGGCGGAAGGCTTGCACTAAATATAAGCGCACGGGAGTGGTGTTTAAGGTAATCTATCAAATCGTTGTCGCCGGCGATAAACCCGCCGACTGTTGCGAGTGATTTGCTGAAAGTGCCCATAATTATGTCAACGGAGTCTGTCAGGCCAAAGTGAGCAGCGGTACCGTTGCCATTAGGTCCGAGCACTCCTATCGAGTGAGCATCGTCAACCATCACGCCCGAATTATATCGCTGCGCAAGTGATACAATCTGCGGCAGATTGGCAATGTCGCCATCCATGCTGAAGACACCATCAACGACAATAAGCTTGCCCGCTTCAAGCGGAATGTTAGACAGCACATTTTCGAGGCTTTGCATGTCGTTATGTTCGAAGCGGAGCATCTTGCCGAAACAAAGAAGCGCGCCATCAATAATGCTGGCATGATCGAGCTTGTCGGCGATTATATAGTCACCCTTTTGCACCAGTGTGGCGATAAGACCTTGATTTGCCATAAAGCCGGTGGAAAAAAGCAATGCGGCCTCTTTGCCGACAAAAGAAGCAATACGCCGTTCAAGCTGCGTGTGGATGTCGAGTGTGCCGTTGAGGAAGCGGGAACCAGCGCAACCGGTTCCGTATTTCTTTATAGCCTCGATAGCTGCGCGTTTTACGGCCGGATGATTGGTAAGCCCAAGATAGCTGTTGGAACCGAGCATGAGTACGGTCTTGCCATTTATAACGACCTCGGTGTCTTGCTCGGACTCAATTTCGCGGAAATAAGGGTACATCCCCATCTGCCGAACAATCTCGGCCTCTTTGAAGCTCATAGCCCTGTTGAATATCGAGGGCATCATAGTTGTTCTCTTCTCGTCAGGAATGTTGAGCAAGCTGCGCTCCTTGTTGACTTGAGTCTATTATACGCAATTAGTCAAATGTTCAAGCACGCAGCACTGTTTTTAGAAAACGGTTAGAACTCTGTCAGAAAATGACCTCGAAGTTGTCTTCAAGGTAGCGGCAAGCGTCCTTCAATATCTTTGAGGATGAGTTGCGCGGTTCTTCGATCGCTGCAATAGCCCATCCTTCAAATTCCCTGTTATTGAGCACATCCCATACACCCTTAAGGTCAGACAGCCCTGTGCCAAGGGGGACTCCGATGGGCTTTGCCATCGTCAGTTTCTCTTTTTTGATCTTGTTGATAAGGCGGGGGCGGTTTATTGACTTCTTGTCGAGCACATCTCGAAAGCGAATGTACGGAATACGGTCAAGATATTGGTCAACGATCTTAGCAGCGTCAGCGTTCATCGCGCGAAGCTCGCCCGTATCGGGGCATAAGAAAACAACATCTTTTTCTGTGCTATCCATAAGGCGATGTATATCGTCAACAGTGCTTAAGATGGTTCCGTGATGAGGCATGACGCATAGCTGAATCGAGGAGTCGAGCGATCTATGCCCAAGCTCGTCAATACAGCGGATCATGTTTTGCCAGTCTTCTTCTGTATTGCCCTCTGGGCGGGACGGGCCACAGGTGACGATGAGGAACTGCGCGCCCACATTATGCAGAAAGCGCACGACATTCATGTCAACCTCAACCTCTTCTTCCATCTTCTCGTCAATAAGAAAGTTGCTGTGGTTGATAATTGAAACAAGCTCGACATCGGTGCGTTCGAGTATCTCTTGGAAGACCTCTACGCGCTCTTCGTACCGTGCGACGACATTTGTGCCGCTTTCGAAGCCGGGAAACTTCGCCGTGGAAATCTGCTCGATTCCCTCGATAACTGAATCATCACCCCAGTATTTAAGGCTGAAGCCCATGAGTATCTCGTGCATATTCGCTCCTTTACTGGCGTTGTTCGCCGGGAAGCATGCCTTTCAGTATCTTGCCGCTTGGCGAACGGGGTAAGGCATCAATAAAAGCGATCTCTAACGGCACTTTGTACGATGGGAGCCGTTCGAAGCAAAACCGCTTAAGCTCAAGCGTGCTGACAATACCTGACTGCTTAGGCACGACATAAGCCTTTACAACCTCGCCGAACACCTTGTTTGGAATACCGACTACGGCCGATTCGCGAATGTCGGGATGCGAGTTCAACACCCCTTCGACCTCAGGCGCAAAGACATTCTCTCCACCGACAATAATCAAATCGTTGTTGCGCCCCTTTAAAAAGACAAGGCCTCTTTCATTCGTCATCGCAAGGTCGCCGGTCTTAAACCATCCACCGGAGATCCGTTTGTCAATCTCTCCCGGCATCTTGAAGTAGCCTGAGACGACATGTTTGCGCGCGACTTGAAGCTCGCCCAACTCGCCTGGGGCACAAAGCCGGTCATTATCCGCAATTCGCATCTCAATTCCCTTAAACGCCTTTCCGATACTGCTCGGGAATTTTTGAAGATCATCACGATAGCAACAGGTGATTATCGAAGTCGTCTCGGTTAGACCGTAGAAATTCACAAGCTCGCAATTTGGGAAAAGCTCGATGACACGCGACAGCGTCTCAGCGCCGATCGGCGAGCCTGAAAAGCCTATCAACCTTAGCGATTTGTATTGCTCGGGAACGCAGCTTGATGACGAAACAAGCAGGTAAAGCACTGTCGGTACTGTTATAAATGTGGTGGCGGAATGCACAGTCAGTAACTCACTGAGATACGCGGGATTTATCTGGTCGTCAATAACACAGGTCGAACCAAAGTACACTGAGGTCGGGAAAATGCTCTCAAGCCCAGTGCAATGAAACAGCGGCACGGTGAGTATGTGCACATCGTCAGGTCTAAACTTGAAAACCTCAGCCGTGATGAAAATGTTCCAAAGCAGGTCCCCGTGCCTTATAATCGCGCCCTTCGGCTTGCCGGTGGTGCCAGATGTGAACAGGATGGTTGCGATGTCATCACGCTTTGGAAGCTCGAACTCAACCTCATCGGGAAATGCTGAACAGAGATTGTCGAAGCTTTCCCAGTCTGGGTCTTCGATGTCAACACCAATACGGTACTTTACACACAAATGAGACTCGAGCAGATGCTCTACCGCATTTTGAAAAGCAGATGATGTAATGATAAGAACGGGTTTTATAGTATCGAAAAGCAGGTCGAACTGCTGCGATTTAAGTCGTGTGTTGAACGGAACAGGCACAGCCCGTACACGCTGCGCCGCAAGATATGAGACGATGAACGGAACGGAGTTGTTGAGCAATATGGCGATGTGGTCACCTTTTTTCACTTCATATTGCTCGACAAGCGCGCGTGAGAAGGAGTTGACCATCATCTCGATTTCGAAATAGGAGTATTCTTCACCACCCCAGATAAAGGCTGTGCGGTCAGAATTCTCTTTCGCGCTTTCGCTCCAGACTTCGCAGAAACTCGAATAGCTTTTCAGATCGTCATACATGTGCCGAAAATCCTCGTCTTATATGCCGGTGTTGACGGCAAAAAGTGAACCTGCCTTGTAAATATCCATTTGGACACGGGAGAAGGGCAATCCGGTCAACTTCCCTTTGCCCATCACTTCAATAATACCGCTTTCAAGGTCGAGCGTTATCGTATCGCCAGACAAAATGCTGTCGTCAGCCAGTTGCGGGGCAACTACAAGAGGAAAGCCACAATTGATGGCGTTTCGCTTGTAAATGGCACCGACCGAACGCACCACTACTGCAGCGACTCCAAGCGAAACGAAGCAATCAACAGCGTGCTGTCGGCTTGAACCGCAGCCGAAGTTGTCTCCGGTAACGATTATATCACCTGCAGCGACGCGGTTCGGAAAATCCTTCCAGCCTTCAAGGTTTCCAAAAGCGTGGCGTCCCATTGCAGATACATCAGTGACGGCAAGATGGGCATTGTGATAGATCATGTCGGTGTCAATGTCGTTTATCAGCTTACCTTCAGAGCACTTGATCACCCAAGCCCTGCCGGTAATCTTGGTCTTTTTCTCTGCCATACCCTCATCTCCCTCTGTTGCATATATAACCGCTAAGGGCACTGTATGCGGCAGTCTGCGGCGAGGCCAGATAGGTAAGGCCATTGCCCTGCTTGCCCTTGAAGTTACGATTGGATGTTGATACCATCACCTCTCCGCTGCCGGTCATACCGATCTGCCCAGAAGCACAACCAGCACACGACGGATTTGATACTAATGCTCCGGCCTCATAGAACAATGTCAGAAGGCCGTCGGCAAGCATTTTTTCGTACACCTTCGAAGTTGCTGGCACAACGAACATCACAAGTCCTTCGGCGATGCGCTTGCCTCGCAGGATATCAGCAGCCGCAGCGATGTCCTCATATCGTCCGTTAGTACAAGAGCCTATGAAAACCGAGTCAACCTTAACATCATTGTTATCCGCCACACGCTTTATGTTCGTCGGCGAGGGTGGCGCGGCAACAAGCGTTTCGAGCTTGGAAACATCAATCGTAACAATATCCTCATACACCGCGTCTGGATCGGCGCAGATGGCTGAGAACCTCTTACCCGTGAGCGAATGCAACTCGTCGAGCAGGCTGTCATTGGGGGTTAGCATAATACTTATTGCGCCAATCTCGGTGCCCTGCGACGCGAGGGTTATACGCCCAGCAAGCTCCATGCGGTCAATAGCCTCTCCATATATCTCTAACACCTTGCCCAAGGCTCCAGACGAGCCAAACTTTTTCATTACAGCAAAGGTCACATCGCGCGCTGTTGTTCCTGCCGGAGGAGTACCCTCAAGGATGACTTTTACTGTGGGTGGAACCTCAAACCATGTTCTGCCAGCGCGAAAACCATAAGCAATATCGGAATCGCCCATGCCCTGCCCAAAGGCGCCGATTGCGCCCATAATATTGAAATGGCTATCTGTGCTTACAACTGTCGAACCTGGATAGACTATGCCCTCCTCAATAAGCACATGCGAGCCTATTCCTCGCTGCACATCGAACACCTTGATACCCTGAGACTTTGCGAACATGCGGCAAATGCGCTGGTTTTCGGCATAGGGGATAGTATTCGCCGGAGCGTTGCAGTCGAATGTGAAAAAGGTCTTGCTTGAATCTGCAACCTTATCGCCTTTGTAGTGCGCGTTGAAGTCCTTAACCACACTTGCACCGCCGAAGTCGCGTGCAGACCTTACATCAAGGTGCATCCAGACTATGGCTCCCGGATAGACCTTATCAGGCGAATGCTGTGCGATAATCTTTTCGATAAGTGTATAGCCCATACTCTACATCCCCAACTTTTGTACAACAGCATCGGCCATCTGTGTAGTGGACGCATTGCCACCCATATCGTATGTGCGCACTTTACCTTCTTCGATTACGGACGCGACAGCGTATTCAATCGCGGCTGCCTTGTCTTTCTCACCAAGCCAATCGAGCATAAGGCGAGCGGCAAGGATGCAAGCAAGGGGATTGACCTTGTTCATCCCTGCGTACTTCGGCGCACTTCCGTGGGTTGGTTCGAAGACCGCGTATTTTACACCGATATTACCTGCGGATGCGAACCCAAGCCCACCGACCAACTGTGCACAAAGGTCAGAAATGATATCGCCGAACAAGTTGGAAGTAACTATGACGCCGTAATCATGCGGGTTCTTCACAAGCCACATGCACATTGCATCAATGTTTGCCTCGTGCAGTTTGATCTCCGGGTAGTTCTTAGCAACCTCGCGCGCAGTGCGCAGCATAAGGCCACTTGTCTCGCGGATGACATTCGCCTTTTCAACAACTGTCACAGAATCACGGTTGTACTTTTTTGCATATTCGAAGGCTTGCTCGACTATTCGCCTGCTGCCGTTCTTTGTTATTACTCGAAGCGAAACAGCCATCTCATTGTCGGGAACTGACGCCATCTTGCGCATTTTTGCATTTGCTGCCTCGACCGCCTTGCGCACGTCTCCGCCGAAGGGGAAGAATTCTATGCCAACATAAAGCCCCTCGGTGTTCTCGCGAAAGACCACAAGGTCAATGTCGTCGCGGTAGTTAAGCGGGTTGCCCTTATAAGCCTTGCAGGGGCGCATGTTCGAATAAAGGTCGAACATCTGGCGAAGCCCCACAATCGGAGAAGAATAGACGAACCCCTTGCCCTGAAGCGAGGGATCAAGCTCAGCGGCGGCCTCCTCTTTGGGTTTCGAAGTGATTGCGCCGAACAGCGCGCAGTCTGTGGACTTAAGCAAATCAATGGTGCGCTGCGGCAGCGGATTGCCTTCATGCCGCCAGAACTCCCAACCTATATCACCGTGTATGTACTCAGCGCTCACATCGAGTCTGTCGAGCACCTTTCGAGCCGCATCCATTACTTCGATGCCAATACCGTCACCGGGAAGCCACGCGATTTTGTATTTTGGCATATATCCTCCGTTGGCCTATTCAAGGCCCAAGAAGCGGCGGGTATAGGGCACAAGGCCACCCGCCGACAGAATTTTTCTTACTTCGCCGTCGAACGGCGGAAAATGAAAGACGCCTGAAGCGCACTTCAACACGCCCTCGGCAAGGTCAAGCTCTATTGTCTCGCCGTTTTGAACTGCTTCGAACGCATCGGGGCACTGAATCGGCGGTAATCCCTCGTTCACTGCGTTGCGGAAGTAGATCCGCGCAAATGAGCTTGCGACCACCGCAGAAATTCCGGCCTCAACAAGACAAATGACAGCCTGCTCGCGTGATGAACCACAGCCGAAATTCGGCCCCGCCACTATTATGTCGCCCTTGACGACATTCAAAGCGAAGTTCGGATCAAGGTCTTCCATCGCGTGCTTGGCCATCTCGGCGCGTTCGGTAACTGTATATGTGTATTTGCCGGGGAAAATCACATCTGTGTTGACATTCGCCCCGTATTTCCAAACCTTGCCCTTTAGCTTCATTCTGCGCCTCCAAGGTTCAGAGGTGAGGTTATAACTCCAGAGATCGCCGATGCCGCGACAGTAGCGGGTGATGCAAGATAAACAAAGGCGTCATTGCAGCCCATTCGCCCCTTGAAATTTCGGTTTGCCGTGGAGATACAAACCTCGCCCGCCGCCAATACGCCCTCATGTGCGCCAAGGCACGGACCACATCCAGGGTTCATTATAACCGCACCTGCATCAATGAAGAATTCCGCAAGTCCTTCGGTTATAAGCTGGCGATAGACGCTCATAGAGGCGGGGAAAAGCAGAAGGCGTACGCTCTTTGCGACCTTATGCCCCTTAAGCACTTGGGCAGCCTCGCGGAAATCCTCAATGCGGCCGTTTGTGCATGTGCCGATAAGAGCTTGATGTATCACCGTACCGCTTTTTTCGCGTGCAGGTGCAAACAGGTCGAGCGAATGGGGACACGCAAGACCAGGCTCTATTTCAGAAAGGTCGTATGTTAGTACTCGTTCGTAAGCCGCGCCATGATCAGCAAACACGGGCCTGGAGGGATAGAATTCGGGAAGCCCGGCAAGGCTCGAGGTAGTGATATCATCCGGTTCGAATACCGCGTTCTTTGCGCCCATTTCGGCAGCCATATTACACAGCAGCATCCTTTCTGCCATTGGCATGGCTTTGGCGGCGGGACCAGTGAACTCGACCGAAAGATACAACGCGCCGTCGCTGCCAATATCGCCAATAATCTTTAGTGCAAGGTCTTTTGCCGAGACGCGGGGGCGGAATTGCCCCGAAAGCTCAATGCGGATGGAATCGGGCACACGGAACCACATTCTGCCAGTTGCCCAGACTGAGGCGGCTTCGGTTCGTCCGATTCCGGTAGCGAACGCCCCGTATGCGCCAGCAGTGGGTGTGTGCGAGTCGCTTCCCACTATTATTGCACCAGGTCGAGCGTGCCCCTTTTCGCAAAGCACTTGATGGCAAACGCCCACATTAATGTCATAGAAATGCCCGATTCCCTGTTGAGATACAAACTCGCGTATCTCACGATGGTTTTTCGCATGCTTGTCGTCTGCTGCAGGAACGCAGTGGTCGAGCACAATCACAATGCGCGATGGATCGAAGACCTTCTTCGCGCCGATTGATTTGAAGTTCTTGGCAATCGCGGCAGAGTTGTCGTGTGAAAGGCAGACAATAGGCTCTACTATAACGACTGCACCGGCCTGAACGAAACCAGTGTTTGTGGCCTGAGCAAGGGCCTTTTGTGCAAATGTCATTTTCTCCATAGTCACCTAACTGTGAAGAGGTTCGAAGGACATGAAGTCGGCGTGATGGACGATATGAGCTGCGGGGATTACTCGCGCCTTATCACCCTCCTTCGCATGCACCGCTATTATGTGCAGCACATCCTCAGGCAACCCTGAGTCATATGCAAGCCCCACACCGCTGAACGGATGGCGCAGCATCTTTCCGTGTCGTGACTTCACCACTTTACCATCGCGCTTTTCGTATTCGACAAGCTTGCCGACATCGTGCAAAATTGCGCCAGAGGTCAGGATATCAAGATCGAATGGCATGCGTGTACCAAGCACCTCCATAAGCTGTTGCGCTGCTGCACGGGAGGTTTTGGTTACCGCGCGGATGTGTTCGATCATGTTGGCGGGACAGGGGTCAATCAGCAGCGTGAACGGCATTGTCAACAAGTCGTCTGGTACCCAACCACCTTTACGAAGCGCTTTTTCGAAGACTTGGATGGTCTTTTCGCGAATATTCGCATCGGCGATGAGGTTGAACTCTGGAATAAGCTCAATCAGGCGATTTCGCATAACTCCTCCGATCTTACCGTTTATAGACACCTTGGCGGCGCGCCGTCGTAGTCGCAGTCCGCAGGGTGGATTCTTCTCATAGGTTTTTCGCGCGTGATCTCCTCGTGTACATGCGCGGTTAGCCCAGGGACACGCGCCATAATGAAGAATGCGTTGGCGAGCACGGGATCAACACCAAGGTCGCACAACACAGCCGCAATCGCACCGTCAACATTGATGGGAAGCGGCTTTGAAGAGATAGACGCAAGCGCGTTTTGAAAAGCGAGTGCGAACTCGCAATGCGCGCCGAATTTTCCAGATTTCCGCGCTAAGTCCAACAGGCGGGGTGTACGCGGATCATTGGTATGCACACGGTGCCCGTAACCTGCCGCCCTCTTTCCAGCGGCCTTCATCTCCTTTGCAATCGCAAGTGCATACTCATACACATCGGTATGTGGCTGACATTCGCTAACACACTTATAAAGAAACCGCATACAGTCCTCGACGGCACCACCATGGTGCTTGTTGACGGACAATACGCCCGCGGCAATTGCCGCGTTTATGGGCGCACCGGTTGATGCGGCGGTGCGGGCGGCAAGCGTGGAAGGAGTGGTCGCGCCGTGGTCAATGCTCGATACAAATATCGCTTCAAAAAGGTCGCCGGTCGCACGGTCTGGCAGTTCACCGAGCAGCGCAAGGTAGATGCAGTCGGTGAATCTTACCGCGCCGATCAGCTCGTCAATGCGATAGCCCCGAAGTCTAATTTCATTTTGTTGTATTGAAGTAATCGCGGAGGACCAATGCAGCGGATCGCGTGTTTCGTTCATGCATCGCTCCATTTCTCAAGTAGTTTACATGACTGCAATAGGCTTCAACTAAAAAGGCCGTCGAAACGGGTTTCGAGCAGCGTTTTCGCTCAGTCGAAGGGCCAAGGAATGGTGCCGTCGGTGAACTCGGGGCGAAGGGTTCTGTCGCAAAACCTCCGCGATAACAGCTTCCATTTTGTGGGGAAGAAAACATCAACCATATATGTATCGTCGTCTTGCTTTGTAATGCGCACCTTGAATTCCACTTCAAGGGTTGCAAATGCGAATGCGGATGAATCGGCGGGTAATATGCTCGTTGTAAAGGAGCTTGTCAGTCCCCAAGCGTATGCGTTAATAAGCCACTTGCCCGCACCCAAAAGGTTGACCGGCGTGGTATCTTCAGGCGGAGTAAGGTCAATGTCGGATGAATCCACTGACGCTGTCTTCAAGTACGCATAGCCGTGCACCTTTTTTGAATCTGCTGAACCGCTGAATTGAAGCGGACTTGCGTCAGTCAGATTAGTCAGGTTAAATATACTCTTATCGGCATTTTGCCGCAGTGTTGAGATTGGGGCTTGTGAGTTTTCGAAATCCCGCACGATCCTGTCAATCTCACTGTGTTCGAGCAGCGGAATGATCTCGCCTGATACCGCATTGCCCTCGTTGCTGTGCTGCGAGCGGAAGGTGGATAGAACACAGCGGCAAACCTCGATTGATGATTCGGCTGCGCTTCGCGCAAGATATGCGGTACGGTCGCCTTCGACAAGTCCCTTACCCGACGATGATATGAGGATAGCTGCGACGCCCAATATAAAGAAGACGGCAAGCACACCGACAACAATAATCAGAACCGCGCCGCGTTCCTCTTTACTCATTCTTGCACCTTTGAACACCGTATTCGACCGTCAAGTTGATTGGTTCGCCGTACTCAATGTGCAGTCGTAATATATCGCAGAACCACCTTAAGAGTGGATCAGTCTTCACGCTGATTGTCGCATCCTGAAGGTCGTTAATCAATACACCCTCCCCCGACGGCGCGGAGGCAAGACGAACGAGCTTAGTCGAGCCTGATGTCTCTGCGTTCCATGTCGGTTGTACTGCCTCTGGATCGTAGTTGTAGTTTTCATCGTAAAGCCAAAGAAGCGTTGAGGTGAGTTTTGGTGATATACTCGCCGAATCGCGCACAGTGTTGAAGGCTTTGAAGAAACTGTTGGCAGCGGAAGCAACGCACACAAGAAGGATGACGGTCAGCCCCATACCGACAATAAGCTCAAGAATAGTGAAACCGCTATTGTTCTTGTTCAATATTCGCACCTTATGAATGGGAATGATATCCAAACACCGCCCTCGCGACGGACAGACACATTATATGCCCTGGCGTTCGGCGCGGAGATGGTCGGCGCATAAGAGATATAGACAAAGAAATTGCCGGATGGGAAAGTGGCATCGCGAAAGCTGCTTAAGCTGTCATAACTACTGTTATCGGGTTCATACAAAAGGGAAGGTACGACTTGGGTTATGGTGGGCGTAGTACCTGATGCGAAAGTGTATCCAGCCGAAAAAAAGGCAGTTTTTACACCATCTGCGAGATTCGACGAGGTTGCATTGCACGGAAGGGCGCGAAGCACTGAAATGTAGTTCGATGCGATAATTTGGGCGTAAGCGGACTCATCAGTCGCGGCAGTGTTCTTCAATGCGACGGGCAAGGCTGAAGTGATTAGAACAAGACCGACGGAAAGCACAAGCAGTGTAATTAGTATTTCTGCAATGGTCAACCCAGCGTCAGACCGCTTTCGGGTCTCTGCGACTGCAATGCCTTGATTTGTGCAAGCAATGTGCGTGTTCATTTTGTCTCGTCAATGAGCGTTATTGTGCCATAAACGGGGTCAATTCTCACGACCACACGGATCGTTGGATCAATTGCATCAGCAACGGCGATTCCAGAATTGGCTCCGACTACCGAGCCGGTTGCGAAGCTGCCAATCTCGCGACGCCAGAAGAGCGGCCTTGTGCTAACATCAAAGGTCAATTCTGTGCCAGTATTCGGATCTATAAGAGTTACCCCGAAAGGCAGAGAGACAATAGGGTACAGGTCATAGGTATGGTCGTAAGGGTCGGCATCGGTCGGAGTAGGCAGTGCTGTCGAGCCTGAGATATCCGATGCCTGCACCGTTATACGAAAGCTCGTGCCGAGGTCTTTGACATCCTTATAAACAACCAACTGAAATGGCCAATAGCGGGGGATGTTGGGCAACCCCTCGGTCAATGTAATGTTCTCCTGCTTAAAGAGATACGGAAACAACTGCTGCTTCATGGCGTTGCTTTTTGCCGTTTCGAGATACGAGACGACCAGGTCTGCAGCGGCAAGCACCCTTCGCTGGCGCAGGTTTCCAGAGTAATTCCATGCGACAAAACCCGCCACAAGCAGTATTATGCCGACGACAATCATCATTTCGATTAATGTAAAACCGCCTCTGTTCGAACGCATTAATCACATCTTCCAGTTGGCAATGTCGTCGCCTGTAATAGTTGCGCCCCACACTCCGTCTGCGCCTGCGGAATTGGGGATGTGGTCTGGCCCTCGAGAGCCAAGGTCGCAACCGTTTACATTAACTGAGCCAAAATAAGCGGTGTATGTTATACCACCGATGTTTATTGTACGGGCGACGGTGTAATAGTAAAGGGGATAGCCCCAGACATCAAGCAGCATGTACTCTCCGCTGAATTGGTCGGACGCATCGAGCACATTGTCCGAATTTACATCAAGCTCATTTATAGTCGCTGTGTAGTATTCGAACTTGCCAGATGAATATTGAGAAGAAATTGCCGACAGGGCAAGCCCGGGGCATAGCTGATTCTTCTCCTCTGTTGTCGCATCTGGCGGAAAAAGAGAGACATTAAGAGTTGGACGAGGATAAGAACGATGATCGGCAGAATATTGGTCGAGCGCGCGTGAGATGGCGATAATCTGCGCCTCAGCCGACTTGATTGCGGAGCGTTTGACCACATAGGTGCCCGCACCGAGAAGTAAACCGGCGAGGAATATAATTATCAGCACGACGGTCATAAGTTCGATTAATGTAAAGCCCGAATCGAGCCTGTTTTTACCAGTTGCCGATGTCATCGCCATGCGCCTGTTCTCCAGAGGTTGAAGCTCCGTCGGTATCGTCAATTCCGTTTGGGCCAAAAGAGTAGATTATGTACGGCAGGTTGACGGCGTGGCTGCAGCATCCACCACTGTCTCCGAGGTCAATTGCAACATAATCAGTTCTCTCATACGAATTTCCCTGAGTTGCCTTGCCATCGGTGTAAAGGCGGTTTGCCTTCTTTTCGTCGTACACAAGCGCGTTACCCCAGGGATCAATCAATACGAACGCAGGGCGGGTAGACGAGGGAGGAAGACCGAGCGTGGCTGGTGTAAGCATCGAAAATGCAAGGGGGTTTTTGGGATCGGCTGTCATCGTAGGATAGTTTGTTGCGGTGTATTGGCGGACGTTTTCGCCGACGCGAAGGGTGTCGTAGAAAGGCCCTCTGCCCCTTGAGGGTGATTGAGATGCAAGCGTGGGATTATCAATAAAACTATGCGTGAGCGCAAGCAGCAACACCGCCGACGATTTTGCCTTCTCCTGTTCCTTTTGCGTACCCGACTCGCTCGACACATAGCTGAAGTTATCAAGATAATCGTGGGGATAGTATCCGAAGACGGCGTTAAACGCCTCAGTAGCGCGAGAAAGGTCGGCAATAAGTGATTTTGTGGTTGCGGTACGCGCTCTCTCGCCGACCTGGCTGAGAATGGGTATCACCAGCGCTATCAGAAGGGCGATAATGGTAACGACAACCATGATTTCGATAATTGTAAAACCGTGTCGTTTCACATTACCTCCAATTGTTAATGTCGTCCTTGCCGTCGTCGCCAAGCTTCTCGTTGGTGCCGGTCGTGCCGTTAGAACCGCGCGACCAGAGGTTGAAACTTGTTCTGTTATGATACTGAGGATTTGGCCAGTACCCAATCCTTCGCCCAAATGCGTCGGTGATGAACGGCGATAGGTTATTGTCGCTGTCCCGCTCCAATGCAATGTCGGCAATATTGAGATAGGGTGCGCCCTTAGTCTCGCCACTTTCGATGGACATGTTCTTATTGACATCGCCTGTAAGCGCGACATATAGAAGGCTGTTAAGCGTTCCATAATAGTCGCTGCTACCGTCAATGCTCGGATACTTGCGATGATCAAGGTGATAGTTCTGCATCGCGAGGCATATGTTCGATATGATTGAGCTTGTCTTAACCGTCATCGCCCTGCGGCGATATACACCAACTGATGGGATTATGAGTGTAAGCAGTACTCCGATAATGGATATTACCACCAGTAACTCAATCATCGTCATGCCGACGCGGCTGTTATGCTTCATCAGTCAATCTTTTCGTTGACATAGTCGTCTATGCCATCCATACCGGGATTTGATGAATTAGTCGTCAGGTTAAGGCCGTTCGACCACATGCGGAACGGCATCATGCTGGTGATTCCATCGGCAGGCGACCACCCGCCTTCAGAAATCGGAAGCAGAAGCCCGTATGGGGTTCCCCACGGGTCGAGAAGCCTTTTATTCGAATCGAAGCGTTCCTCGGGAAACTCGAGGTAAATGCGCCCCTTGTCTATCATCTCCTGCTCATTATTGTCAACTATGCCGTTCATGTTATAGTCGCATTTTACAAGGTAATAGTAGATGTACACATTGTGGCGAGAAGGGTCACCGGGAACGGTTCGTGTCGGATTTGGCTTGGGCGGAAAGAAGCCGAAATCGGCCTTGAAAGCCTCCAACGCTCTTGCGACCGCATCGAAATCAGAGAAAACCTGAGCCGCTTTTGCACGCTTTCGCGCCGCGCCGATGGTCGGAACAAGTATGGCGATGATCAGCGCGATGATAGACACCACCACCATCACCTCTATAAGCGTAAAGCCCTTGATGTCGCAACGGACGCGGGATAATTTCAACACATGTCTCCTCAACCTTATTAGTTGCGCGAAAAGCGTTCTCGTTTCTTGATTTTGACGCACGGTGAATATGCTATTAGTGAACACCATATACATAGTGTATTTTCGCCCGATTTCGCTTGCAAGCAACACACTGGAGAACTTTGAATGAACAACAAGGCAATTTCGCCCTCCGTGCTTAAGATCGTCACCTTTTCAATGATCTCAAGCCACTTCATCTATGCTGTGATTGGGCTCGGTCTTATAACAGCGATGAAATTCGACTTCTCTGCTGCAAAGCCAATCGTTGACCTCGAACAGGCTAAGCTGATGATATTGGCAGTGTTGGGTGCAAACGCTTTCATTCTTGCTGCGATAGGAGTCTCGATGCCAAAGATACTCATGAAGCGCGTTGCCCCAGACGCAGACGACAGAAAGCTCCTCTCATCATACACTACAGGCAAGATCGTGCAGCATGCGATGTTCGAGGCGGTCGGAATATTCGGTCTCGTCATGCTGCTTTTCTCCGCAAACCTGTCTGTATTAGCGGTTAGCGGAGGAGCGATTTTGCTTCATGTTTTGTTTTTTCCATACGGGAAATCTGTGGAGGATATTCGCAACGAAGTCAGTGCGAACCGGCCTTGACTGGGGGCGTCAATGCGACTGCGACTTGTTCTTCCCAGCCCAAGGTAGATTGTGATTCGCCAGAATTCCGTTTGTTTTTACCCCGTTCTATATTGACTTAAAGACCACGCAACTATAATTTTATCGCCAAATAGTGCGCGAATTTCGCCATAACCGGCCGGATCGGCTTCAACCTCGACGGTAGCCATACCGAGTTCAAATGCCGTTTCGACCGATGTTTTGTTAATGCAGACACACTGAACTATATCTCCGATCAGGGGGTTGAATGTCTATTGTCAAGACTATAAAAGACGGTGTGATTACATCGAACCCCGTCTTGGTGTTGCTCATCGGTCTGTGCCCTGTGCTCGCCACGACGACCTCGGTGAAAAACGCTCTCGGTATGGGATTGGCGACGATGTTTGTGCTGACAATGTCAAATATTGTCATCTCGCTTTTCGCTAAGTTCTTCCCAAAGAAAATACGAATCCCCTGCTTCATCGTCGTCATCGCGGGATTTGTCACAATCACAAAAATGCTGATGGATGCCTATGCCCCCACGGAGATAAATGAGGGCCTTGGCATATTCATTCCATTAATCGTGGTCAACTGCATTATATTGGGTCGCGCAGAGGCTTTTGCATCTAAGAATGGAGTTCTGGCGTCGTTTTTTGATGGTATCGGCACTGGCCTTGGCTTCGTTGTCGCGCTTGTTCTTCTTGCGTTTTTCCGCGAACTTTTGGGCGCAGGGGCTATTTTTGACATGCCGATCTATGCAGAATTAAAGCCCATAACGCTGTTCATCCTCTCTCCCGGAGCGTTTCTTGTTCTGGGCATGATTCTTGGCTTTATCGCATGGCGCAAGCATGTTAAGACCAGTCGGCAGATGGCTCAGCGTGAAGCCGAAATCGCCAGCGCGTCTGTTTTGACATCCAAGAGCCTCAAGCAGTCGTAACGGAGGGACCATGAGCGGAACAGAAGCATTTGTCATAGTCTTCAATGTGCTGCTAATCAACAACTTCATACTTTCGAAGTTCCTCGGCCTTTGCCCGTTCTTCGGAGTATCGAAGCGCACAAGCGACGCCCTTTCGATGGGCGCGGCGGTCATATTCGTGATGTTCGTCGCATCGCTCGCGACTACATTCATCAACTGGTTTATGCTCAGAGGGCATTCGAGCAACTTGTTCTACCTGATCATGGGTGGGCAGCCTGCTGATTACGATATGTCGTTTTTGAGCACAATCGTGTACATTCTTGTAATCGCTGTTCTTGTGCAGTTCGTCGAGATGATGTTAATGAAGGTGTCGCCTCCCATCTATAAGGCGATGGGCATCTATCTGCCCCTTATTACGACAAACTGCGCGATTCTTGGTGTAGCGCTTTTAAACAACGATTTTGCCAACACATCCTCGTCATTCGGTTTTTACCTTGCCAAATCTCTGCTTCAAGGTCTTGGTGCGGGGCTTGGCTTCGCGCTTGCCATGCTTCTTATGAGCGGCATTCGTGAAAGGCTTGAATACATTCCGGTTCCAAAATCCTTCCGTGGCGTTCCCATCGCGTTTATCGTCGCGGGCATCATGGCGCTTGCGTTCATGGGCTTCGCCGGAATGATATAAGCACGGAGCAATAAATGACCGTTGTAATCATTGCGATAATTATCCTTGGCATTTTAGGCGTGTTGTTTGGCATCGGCCTTGCCGTTGCAAGCAAAGTGTTCGCAGTCGAAATTGACCCTCGTGTCGAAAAGATCACTGAGGCTCTTCCGGGCGCGAACTGCGGTGCGTGCGGCAATCCTGGTTGCAGCGGCTTTGCAGAGGCTGTAGTATCAGGCAAATGCGAGATTACCGATTGCCCGGTCTGCAGCAGCGAGGCGCGGGCAAAGCTCGCGGAGATACTCGGAAGAACGGTCTCTGAAAAGGAGCGCGAGGTCGCCATAATCCACTGCCAGAAAGAGACCATCGAGCCGCGCTTCGAGTATCAAGGCATAAAGGACTGCGCAAGCGCGTTGCTTGTCAATGGTGGATTCACCACCTGCCAGTACGGATGCCTTGGACTTGGCAGTTGCGTTGCGGTTTGCCCATTCGGCGCGATATACATGGGCGCAGATGGGCTTCCCCATGTTCTTGACGAAAAGTGCACGGGCTGCGGCGCTTGTGTCCGCACCTGCCCCCGCAAGATAATCTCGCTCGCACCTGTATCGCGCGATGTCCATGTGCTGTGCAATTCAAAGCACAACGGCAAGTTCACTATGGGTTGCTGCAAGCATGGCTGCATCGGCTGCATGAAGTGTGTAAAGACATGCCCATATTCAGCAATCACTGTTGCAAACTTCCTCGCCTCGATTGACTATGCAAAGTGCAAGAATTGCGGCGCGTGTATGGAAGTTTGCCCCACCGGTGCAATAGGCGACATATCGCCTATTCGCCACAAGGAACCGGCAAAGTCCCGTTTCGTCGTTCCCGCTCAGCAGGAGGGACTCTAAGTGGTCAAGACTTTTAAAGGCGGAGTTCATCCCCACGACTACAAGGAACTTTCGCGTGAGGCTCATATCGAAGATGCCCCAACGCCGGATGTCGTCTATGTGTCGTTGCGCCAGCACCTCGGCGCACCGTCGAAGCCAGTAGTAAAGGCTGGTGACGAGGTTAAGAAGGGGCAGATTGTCGCCGAACCGGGCGGCTTTGTGTCAGCATACGCGCACTCGCCCGTTTCGGGCAAGGTGAAGGCTGTCGCCCCCGCCCCTCACATGATGGGCGTGCATGCTGACGCCATTACTATCGAAAACGACAGCAAGGAAGAATGGGCTGAAGGCTGCAATTCCTCGGTTGACTGGACGACACTCTCAGTTGACGAGCTAAAAGAGAAGATAAAGTTGGCGGGTATTGTAGGACTTGGCGGCGCAACATTCCCAACCCATGTCAAACTGTCTCCCCCCGCCGACAAGAAGATTGACTCTGCCATACTCAACGGTGTTGAGTGCGAACCGTATCTAACCGCCGACCATCGCCTTATGCTCGAAGAGCCTGACCGCGTGATAGAGGGCTTTCGCATAATAATGAAGGTTTTGGGCGGAGTAAAGGGTTATATAGGCATCGAGGCAAACAAACCCGATGCTTACATGCTCATGAAGGAACGCACGCAAAAATACGGTGATATCGAAGTTGTTATGCTGAAGGTTAAGTACCCACAGGGCGCAGAAAAGCAGCTTATCAAGGCGATATTGAACCGCGAGGTACCGAGCGGCAAGCTTCCGATGGAGGTTGGCTGCGTTGTTCAGAATGTCGGCACAGCAGCTGCGATATACGACGCATGCGCGCTGAACATTCCGTTAATTGAGCGCATAATGACCGTCACGGGCGATGGAGTCGAGCGCAGTGCAAACTTTCGTATCCGCATAGGTCAGTCGCTTCAGCCGATTATGGAAAAATGCGGCATGAAGCCTGAGACCAAGAAGATAATCTTCGGTGGTCCGATGATGGGACTTGCGCAACCGGGAGTTGATATTCCCCTTGCGAAGGGTAACTCGGGCGTTCTTGCGATAATTGAAAACGCGAAGGACTACGAACCGCGCATGTGCATCCGTTGCACGCGGTGCGTTGACCACTGCCCGATGGGTCTCAACCCATCAATACTCAGCTTGCTGGCCGACGCTGGCCTAACCGACGAGATGGAGAAGAACCGCGCGCTTGATTGCATAGAATGCGGGGTATGCACCTATGTATGCCCGTCGCGCAGGTTCATCGTTCAACAAATCAAACTCGCCAAGCAACGCATAATGGCGAAGAATCGCAAATAGCATCAGGAGACAGCCAATGGCATTATTGAAAGTCTCTAACTCACCACACATTCGAGCGCAGGAGGATGTTCCCGCGATCATGTGGACGGTGGTGATGATACTGGTTCCCGCGGGACTGATGGGCACGGTGGTTTTCGGCTGGTACGCGGCATTCATCGTGTTACTGTCGGTACTGACCGCAGTAGTAACAGAATATCTGTGCCAAAAAGTGCGCAAGGTTCCTGTTACCATTTCTGACGGTAGCGCGGTGCTTGCAGGCATGCTGTTCGCCTATGTAATGCCACCCAACACACCTTGGTATGTGGCGATAATCGGTGCCGCAAGCGCGGTGCTGATCGGCAAGCAGTTGTTCGGCGGGCTTGGCTGCAACATATGGAACCCCGCACTTGTTGGTCGCGCGGTTGCCGGTGCAGCCTATGCTTCGGCGACATTTCTCGCCGCATGGCCGATTATTGGTCGCGGTCCCATAACAAGCGGTGGAAGCTGGTTCGATTCGCGCTTTGGTGCACTGAAGAATAGCCTGATGAACACAACCGCCAACATAAACGGTGTTGACGCGATAACTCAGGCATCGCCGCTTAACGCTGTAAAGACCGCGGCAGTTCACGGGTTTTCCGAAACGGGCGTAACCGTCAACGATGTGTTGGTGAACAACCTTCAACAGGGAACGACCGTTGGCGACATAGTTGACAAGCTTAATATCTCATACACCAACATGATTACCGGCCATCAGGTTGGTTGCATCGGCGAGACTTCGGCTGGATTGCTTCTCCTCAGCGGCCTTGTGCTGATATTCTTGCGTATCGTTGACTGGCGCATCCCTGCATTTTACATTGGCTCCGTCGCACTGCTGAGCTGGATACTGCCGATTGGCAATGTCGGCTGGTTCTCTGGCGACCCACTGTTCAGCGTTGTCAGCGGTGGCCTTATGATTGGCGCATTTTTTATGGCAACTGACATGGTTACAACGCCAATGACTATCAAGGGCAAGATCATATTCGCGATTGGCTGCGGAGTTATCACTGTCGCAATAAGGAACTATGGCGGTTATCCCGAAGGGGTGTGCTATTCGATCCTGCTTATGAACACCGCGGTACCGTTAATTGATAGGTTCTGCAAGCCGAAATTGTTCGGGGAGGTACGCGCTTGAAAGATATTGTGAAATTCCCCCTAACCCTATTCATAATCACTGCGATTGTTGCGGCGTGCCTTTCGGGGCTTTACATCGTGACAAAAGCCCCAATCGCAAAGGCTGCCGAGGCAAAAAAGGCAAGCTCGCTTTACGAGATATTCGGCAAGAATATCGAGATGAAGACGCTCAAGAAGGAAATATCGCTCGATGAGGGAAAGACCAAGTTCGAGCTTGAGTATTTCGAAGTTAAGTCTGGCGATCAAGTTTATTACGCAACGATCGGCAAGTCAGATAAGTGCTATACATCTGGTGTGCCAATCGAGATTATGGTCGGTGTAAGCCCCGATTTCAAGATCGTTAAAATTGCGGTTGTGCGCTCTGCCGAGACGCCGGGGCTTGGCGAGAACATTAAGAATACCGAAAAGAAGTCCATAATTGATATACTAACCGGTAAAAAGGACACCGATCCCGATCGCGATAAACGGCAGTGGCTACGCCAGTTCAACGACCGCGAGTATGCCAACCTGAAAGTTGACAAGGACGGTGGAGATATCCAGTCTATCGCTGGCGCAACAATCACCAGCCGCGCGGTGATTCTCGCAGTTGACGACGCCGTTAAAAAACTGACTGAAGCTCTTAAGAAAGAGGCGGAGACCCCGAAAGAAACGGTTGAACCTGTTGAGTAATAGTTTCTTCGGCATGTTTTGACAAGGTACATATCCGGCGACTTTGTCGCCGGATTTTGTTAAAGGAGACAGCGATATAGCATCTATTCTGATTGACATTCTGTACATAATCGTGCTGCTGATAGGCTCGCCGTACTTTCTTTACAGGTTTATACGGCGCAAGCGTTTTCCGCACCATATAAGCGAGAAAATGGCGCGCAAAGCCCTGCCCTGCTCGCCAAGCGATGTGCTTGTGCATGCAGTTTCGGTTGGCGAGATAGAAGCTTCGGCACCGTTTGTCAACAAATTGCGCAGCTTGGGATTGAAAGTACATGTAACTGTCGGTACAAAAGCTGGGCACGAAGTCGCGGTGAAACGCTTTGGGGCTGAATCGGTCTTCTTCTTTCCGTACGATTTCTCTGGTTCTGTAAAGCGGTTTCTAAACGCCCATTCGCCTAAAGTCGTTGCGCTGTTCGAGCTGGAGGTCTGGCCGAATTTAGTGCGGCTTTGTGCGAAAAACGACATACCGGTCGTTGTAGTCAATGGTAGGATGACCGAAAAGTCTCTGCGCGGTTATCGCAGAGTAAGATGGTTTATGAATTCGACATGGAAGCGCATAGCTGAATTCGGTGTGCAGGATGATGAGCAGAAGGTACGGTTCGAGGCGGCGGGTGCTCCACCCGAGCGCATAACGGTTCTTGGTTCGATAAAATTCGATAAACAACCACCTGCAGGTTGGGAAAACGCCCGCGATGAGCTAAACCTCACACCAAGCGACTTTCTTGTTATTGCGGGAAGCACGCACGAGGGCGAGGAGCGCATGGTGCTCGAATCGTGGTTGCAGCTTCGCGAAACGCGCGGCAATCTGCGATTGTTGATTGCGCCACGCCACATGGAACGCAAAGGGCGCGTGTTAGAGTTGCTGTCGGATTGCGGATTTTCTGTGTCATGCAGAAGCGAACGGCGTAAAACTGATATAATTCTGCTTGATACAGTCGGAGAGCTTGCGCGTTTGTACGGTGCAGCCGACATAGTAATAATGGGTGGCACACTGTTACCGGGCATCGGCGGGCACAATCCCATCGAGCCTGCCGTGCTGGGCAAAGCGACAATATCTGGGCCGCATTTCGAGAACTTTCGCGATGTGACCGAAAAGCTTGTGCGCGACGGGGGTTTGCATCTGATGACCGACGCACAGGAGTTATTGCAGATCCTTGAAAAACTCGCATCTGACGATCAGCTTAGGTCGTCAATCGGCGATAAAGCTTCAAAATCCGTCTCTCGCAACAGAGGGGCGAACGAGAAATATGTTCAGTTGGTCTTAAAACGGGTTCAGTCAACGAAAGGATAGGATGCAATGAAGAAAGAACGCTATGAGTTCGCATCAGAATGTGTAACAATGGGGCATCCCGATAAGATCTCGGACCAGATATCCGACGGCATTCTTGATGAGATTCTGCGCTGTGATAAGAACTCGCGCGTGGCATGCGAGACCCTTGTAACCAAGGGGCTGGTCTTTGTCGCTGGCGAGATCACCACAGAGTGCTGGGTTGACATCAATATGATTATCCGCCGCATTGTGGATGAGATCGGTTACAACGAAGAAATTGACGACGGCTTTGAGGCGAAAGCCCTTGCCATAATCAACACGATACACGAGCAGAGCCCCGATATCGCACAGGGCGTCAATCGCGGCAATGTCGAAGACCTTGGCGCTGGCGATCAGGGCATGATGTTCGGTTATGCGTGCGACGAGACACCTTCGCTTATGCCGATGCCGATCAGCCTCGCGCGCGGATTGTGCAATAGACTTGCCAAGGTTCGCCAGGACAAGATAGTCAACTGGCTTCGTCCCGACGGCAAATCGCAAGTGACAGTTGAATACGAGAACGGCAAACCGATACGGGTTCGTGAGGTGCTTATTTCGACAATGCATGCTGATTGGGCGTCAAACGCCGAGATACGCGAGCTTGTCGCCGAAGAGATAGTGAAAAAGGTCATCCCGGCAGAGATGCTTGTAGGCTTCGACTTCAATCGCCAGCTTCTCGTCAACCCGACCGGTAGATTCGTAAAGGGTGGTCCAGGGGCTGATACCGGCCTTACCGGTCGCAAGATAATCGTTGACACATACGGCGGCATGGGTCGTCACGGCGGTGGTTGCTTTTCGGGCAAAGACCCGTCGAAGGTTGACCGTTCGGGTGCATACATTGCCCGCTATATTGCGAAGAACATCGTCGCGGCAAAGTTAGCAACTCGTTGTGAGATCGAGCTTTCTTACGCGATTGGCATCCCAGAACCTCGCTCGATTTTTGTTGATACATTTGGCACGGCAACAGTGCCAGAGCAGAAGATTGCGGCGGCGGTTCGCGAGATTTTCCCGCTTTCCGTCGGCAAGATAATCAAGCACTTCGATTTGCAGCGCCCGTTGTACCTTAAGACCGCGCGCTGGGGGCACTTCGGCCTTTCAGATCACCCGTGGGAGGCCACAGATATGGTTTCGGATCTACTTTCGTTCGTTAACAAATAGAAGGGATAAGCGATGGACTACCACATTAAAGACATCGGCAAGGCGGATGAGGGCAAACGCCGCATACTTTGGGCCGACAATGATATGCCCGTACTGAAGAGCATACGCGACCGCTTTGAGCGTGAGAAGCCGCTTTCGGGCATTCGCATGGCCTGCTGTCTGCATGTAACCGCAGAGACGGCTAATCTTATGCGCACGCTCAAGGCCGGTGGAGCTGAGGTGTTTCTTTGCGCATCTAACCCACTTTCCACGCAGGATGATGTGGCCGCATCGCTCGTCCGCGATTTTGGCATCGCAACATTCGCGATCCGTGCAGAAGATAACGCGACCTACTATTCGCACATAAAAGCTTGCATCGCCAAAAGGCCGAATGTTACGATGGACGACGGCGCTGACCTTGTCAGCACCATACTGAAAGACCACCCCGATTTGCTGCCTGAAATATACGGCTCGATGGAGGAGACCACGACGGGCGTTATCCGTCTTCGCGCAATGGCGAGGGACGGGGCGCTGAAGATACCCGTTATCGCCGTCAACGACGCCGAGACAAAGTACATGTTCGACAACCGTTACGGTACAGGCCAGTCAACCATAGACGGCATAATCCGCGCGACAGACATACTACTTGCCGGCAAGACGGTTGTAGTCGCTGGCTACGGCTGGTGCGGGCGTGGTTTCGCGATGCGCTGCAAAGGCATGGGCGCGAATGTAGTTGTTACCGAGATCAATCCTGTCAAGGCTCTTGAAGCTGTAATGGATGGTTACCGTGTGATGCCGATGAGCGAGGCAGCAAAGATAGGTGACCTTTTCTGCACACTGACCGGCAACATGGCGGTGCTTCGCGACGAACACTTCAGCCTTATGAAGGATGGCGCGATAGTCTGCAACAGCGGTCATTTCGATGTCGAAATCCGCAAGGGTGACCTTGTTAAATTAGCGGCAAAGATCAACAAGGAAGTGCGCCGCGAGGTTGACGAGTATGTGCTTGCCGACGGCAGACGCATATTCCTGCTTAGCGATGGTCGCCTTGTGAACCTCTCGGCAGCCGAAGGTCATCCCGCGTGTGTAATGGATATGTCGTTTGCAGTTCAGGCTCTTAGCTCTGAGTATGTTGTCAAGAACAAGGGCAAGCTGCCAGCGGGTGTACACAATCTTCCGACCGAGCTTGACAGCCAAGTCGCCGAGGTGAAATTGAAGTCATTGCATGTCGGTATTGATACCCTCACCGCCGAGCAAGAGGACTACCTTTCCCGCTGGGATATGGGCACCTAACTAATCATCCGCTTCGTGTTTGCGTTGAAATACAACCAAGCCCCTGCGATGCAGGGGCTTGTTTATTATTGGGGTTGTATCAGATAAAACGCATAGTTGAACTATCCATTATGCCTATACATATTTCATAACCTAATCCCTCACTGATACAGATTCAATGAATTGACATGCTTCCGACAAACATATTATCCTATCGCCATCGTGGACTACATAGTAAGTTCCAGATGGGAGCCTCCTTTCGAGAATCAGACTATCACGAGATCTATCACCTGGTAACATATACATATTTTCTTTTGCATCAAGCAGATATACATAATCATCATATTGCCATATTCTAATCATCCACATAGTCGTTACATCAATATAACTACTATTCGCCATCTTTACACGGTTATCCAATACATAACCTTCTTCCTCCTTCTGTCATATTCTATTCATCCATTTCTTGCTCTCGTCAATATACTTTCCCCGCAATACATCATATATAACTCCACAGTCATTTGCATATCCACCCGCAATTGTCAATTCTCTACACCACAAATACCAATCCTTTTTTCTCTTTTCTATCGCTATTTTTTCGGATAGATAATATGGCTTTCTATCAATATAATTGTATAATACTCCATAATCGCCGATAAACGCAAAATGCTCATTTAGATACCAACCGCGCCTTGACGATACATTGTCATTCACCGTGCGTATTGGTTTGCACTGATGATTATTTCTCAAATCATCAACATTATATACATGCACAGTAATATGATAAGTATACCATCCTTTTATACCTAATCCAGTTATCCGAGATTCTACAATCCCTATTCTACTACCGTTGTGCTCAAACAATACACCTACCTTATCCTTCAAATCTGATATTTGCACTACATCACCATCACGCGTAATGCTCCATAGTCCATTACTTGTTTGCACCCATATCTCATCGCCGTAGTCTGATGCCTTTTTCAGACCATTTAAGGCTTCAGGCACACTCTTCCTCCACAATAGCTCCCCATTTCGATAATATGTTTCAATTCGACCGTCTTCGTAAAGAACCATGTATTTACCATCCTTGGTTGTTTTTGATACATAGTCGCAAAATCCTGTATAGTACCTTTCATTTTCAATCTGTTCAGCCTTAATAAATCTGAATTGTGCGCCAATATACAGATATACAATACCGCCTTCATAGAACACTAATGGATGAACATCCTTGAAATTAGCACGAAATGTGGCAACTATCCTTCCAAAGGGGCCATACACTTTGAATGTTTTCTGAGATATTTCAAACTCATACATATAACAAGCCCCAGGAATGCTACCGCAATCAGGATCACCTTGAGGCTCAGCGCCATATTGAATAAATGTACTTCCATTCCAGAAGGCATCATATATCCCATATTCAGTCTCTTTATGAAATACACCGATTTTTGCAAACTGCCCCTTTACTTTTTCATTAAAATGATAATGTAAAGGAGTGAGATACCCAAATGATATATTTTCATATTTCGTATATTCATCTGTGATAATATTATAGATATATGTATGCCCCATGTTTTCATATATAACGCGGTCATTCGGCAAATACCCGAAATCGTGTCTCATAACATCATCGTGGACTTTGATCGTTGCCAGGATTTTCATTTCATAGTCTCTTATTAGTAGTTCTGTTCTATTTCGTGAAATTATATATTTATCACTGCCAAATACTATACGTCCTGCCTCATTACCTATGTATGTGCGTTCACCGGTAATTATATCATATTTATATATTCCCGACTCGCTTTTAACATACACAAATCGGCCTTTAACTACTCTTGATACTGTGGTGTTCCAATTATCTATGGGTATTCTATTAAATATATTAAGTGAATTATTCTCCTTTTTGAATATACCAATAATTTGGGAAGCACAGCTATCCTTAATTAGAAATACATAATTGCCGTCTTGCTTCCCAAGATACTCTCCACGCCTTTGAAAGAACGTATCTATACCTTCCGCATATGAATCGGCGCATCTGGTAACTATACATAGCATTATTAGCGCAACAAAGATATGAATGCACATTTTTGTCATGCTACACCTCCCAGACTTGTGTTAGTCGTGGCCCCGGTTGTTTGAGTATGCTGATTCTTCGCGATATATATGTAACCCATCAGCTTGTTCTCTTTGTCAGTTTGCGCTATCATTTTACCGTTCGGTTCGAAGTGCTTTCCGAATGTCGTCCCCGAAGACTTCATCTCCAACCAAGGTTGGTTTTGCGCGGTTGGGTCGGTTTTTTGCCAAAATTCAACCGCCGCGGCCAATGCGCACAACACCGCGCGTCGCCATGCGGCGATGATCAGCAGGTATAGGCAGAGGGCTCGGGTGTTGATGTTTCCTCCGATCTAAAATGCGTGCATAGTATATAACGCCAAATCCGTACATAGGTTACGCAAGGGAATAGGAAAGTCAAGATATTTTCAAGTTTTGTGCGACCATTGCCAAGAGGTCGAGATGCGGGGAAAAGCGATTGCAGAAATCGTGCTGCGAACGCCCTGAGAGGCAGACTTTGTCAATCATGGACGGTACGGACGAAATGGACTATATGGACAATGACCGAGTTTTGTCTTGCGGTTTTCATGGGTTAGTTCGCACATTCTGCAAAATGCCCCCAAAGATCACAGGCGGGACGCCCGCGCTCCACAGTCGCTATCGCGATTGTGCGTGTTCGATTATCTCATTGTCTGCGTTAATTCTAACCGTCAAGATGGCACATTTTGAGTACGGCACGGGCGAGACGCCCATGCCTTTAACGC
>CAZNBY010000036.1:0-31108 GCA_964571525.1 uncultured Planctomycetota bacterium | reverse complement strand
TCGAGAACGGATATGCGACCTGTGGCGGGATGATAGTGAGAAACGACGGTTCGATTGCTGCAAAGACAAACTATGATATTGAAACGGAGTTTAATGACGGATTAGCCTATTTCTATGATGCAGAACATGATGACGGAGGGTTTTTAGATTACAAGGGGAATATTGTTATTCGCGGGGTTGAAATGATGAAGCCACCCTTTGAAAAGGAGGCGACAAAAATTAGATTTAGAAACGGCATTGCCATCAAGGATGTGTCATGCATCATAGATACTATGGGGAATGTTGTGCGTGAAGCTGAAAAAGGCATAATTTTCAATTCTCATAATGAACGAATGATAGTATATAGAGATCTTAGGACACTATTGTTCGGAGCGATTGATGTTGATAATAATATCACTTATCCCGCGAAATATGAAGAAATGCATCCATATAGAGATGGGCTTGCCGGTGTCGTGGAAAATGGAAAATCAAAGTTTATTAACAGAAAAGGACAAGATATAATAATACTGCCAGATGAATGCAAAATATATGGCCAGTTTTACTGCGGATATGCTGTTGTCTATAACAAGCATGGCTATAATTACATCGATAAGCAAGGAAGACTGCTTCTGAAAAACGATGTTTCTGAGGCGATGAGGTATACTAACGGAGTTGCTTTTGTGAAGATGCGATTCGCAAAATGCTATTCGCTAGTCAATGTGGAGGGAGAAGTAGTAATATCATATATTGGTTCATCATTGCCAGACAATCATGTAATGGACATTATTGAAAATGATGGAATGATAGACCATCAGAATTATTTCCCTTTATTTAACGAAGACCGGTCATTTGTGTGTGTATCGCGTGTTACTCTTGATGTTGTAAAGAGAGGCTTTTCTTCATTTAGCGAGCTGAGAAAGATGACAGGCAACATGGATCCAGACTTAGAATTGGTAGAGCAATGCTTTGGTGAGAGATATGGATATGTCAACCAAGTTGGGGATGTGATCATTGGCGCTGATTTTACTGATACAACGCCATTTGTCTGTGGTTACGCTGCCGTACGGGATGCTGTAAGCGACAAGTGCGGAATCATTGATACTAAGGGTAAATGGAAGGTCAGGCCAGTATACGACGGATGGAACGGCTTTCCATCAAGATATGCGGTCGTGTTTTACAAAATGGAAGAGGAGCGGAAAATATACTACCATGTCTCGGTGAAAGACTGGAATGCACAGCGATTAGACTTTGTGCCAGATGGATATGTGTATGATGGCCCAATTGCAACTGACGAAATTGGCGTGTATAAAGACATAAGCGGTCGGGAAGTATTGAGAGTTGCGTGTACTTACGCTGAGTCATTTCTTGAAGGTATTGCGGTGGTTGGGCATGAGAAAGGTGATGGGAGGTATTATTCGTGTATTGATATTAAGGGTAATATAATTGGCGAGCGGCAATATGAGGACATAATCAACTGCTCTGACGGAATTATTGTATTTAAAAGAGATGATCAGTATGGTGCTATGGATAAGAAAGGGAATGTGCTTTTCAACAGTACATACAAATGTATTAGTGAATTTAGAAACGGTTGTGCGATTGCAGTAAACAGCGATGGATTTGCTGGTGTAATTGATAAAAACGGGGTGATACTGTATGAATTTGAGAGAGGCTTAGAATTGAGAGATGAATAATAAATCCATCGCCTTAAAAGGTTATATACTGCAAAAGGAATGACAATAATCTGTTAAAAGAGTTGGAGTTAAATTATATTAGTTGGAAAACGACAAAGGGAACAGAGAAAAACGGACTATTGTTGCTGGTTCTGCCTGTCAAGCGCGGTGTAAACAAGCTCGACGACGGCCTGAATCTCTATGCCAAGCTTGTATTTCTTGTTAAGCTCAAGAAGCTGGTCGGCACAATTGTGGCAAGGAGTGGCGACGATCTTTGCGCCAGTGGTGCGAATCTGGTCAGCCTTAATTTTCCCGGAGGCAACGCGACGATCGCCGTATTCGCTCATTGATAGCATTCCGCCGCCCCCGCTGCAGCAGTAGTTTTGTGTACGGTTTGGCACCATCTCGACAAAATCACTGACTACCTTATAAAGCACCTTGCGCTGCGCCTCGACCACACCGCCCCAACGGACAAGATTGCATGGGTCATGAAGCGTAACGCGGGTTTTGTTTAGAGAAGGGTCAACCTTAATACGACCTGTTTCAATGAACTCAAGAAGCAGCTCAAGCACACTGCGCATAGGCTTTTTATATGCTCCGCCCATCCAGTTTGGTCCTTCCCAGCGAAACGATCTGAATCCATGTCCGCATTCAGAGAGGATTATCTCCTTAGCACCTAATCTCTCAGCTTCCTCAACGGCCTGACGGGTGATTTGCGCGGCAGCTTCATCATCTCCCGAAAACAACCCATAATTGGTAACATCAAAAAAACGGCTCGAAAGCGTCCAGCTTTCCTTGGCCTCGTAGAACACGCCAGCTGCGGCGGATAACGACAATGGGAAGAACTTCACCTCACGCGGATTGACAAGGTAGAGCACTCTTTTACCCTGTTCATCAACCGGAATACCTACATCATCCCGCCCGATTTCCATCTTCAGGTCGTCTGATATCCACGCTGCGGTATCCTTTAGCTCCTGCGCAGTAACCGACATCTGGTTGCCGTCGTTGAGCTGGTTGTTGACAACGGCTTGAAGGTTGGGAGGCACCATCTTGGCGGCTGCAAGCATGTTTCTACCGATGCGCATTACCGTTCCCACATCAAGCCCGACCGTGCAGTTGATGCCGCAGCGACCGCAGCAGGTGCAGCGCCCATAGACTGTCTCGACAAGCTCATCGAGTGTCTCGGCGGTTATGTCTTTTGCGCCGACAAGACCCGGTGCTATGCGCCCCATAAGAGTGTGATAGCGTTTAAAAAGGCTTATAACCTTGTTTGCCTTTACTCCCGGCAGGTTTTCCGGCACGGGGTCGGCAAGGTAGATATGACAAGTCTCACCGCAAAGCCCGCATTTGACGCACGAATTAAGATGATATGCGCCCAATCCCTCTGCTGCCTTCGCAAGTGCAGCCTTTGCAGCCTCAATTGCCTGCTCAGGGGAAAGAGCCTTATTATCAGATTTCGATTCGTCTTGCGTCACAGGATAGACCTTTATGTGTTATGAAGCTGGGTACACGCCACGGTAACCAAGCCTCGCGCCGTAGTTTGCGCGCGCAACAAAGAAGAAGAGTGCATGTTTCAGCTTGCCCAACGGTAGATAGAAGAACAGCCCAGCCGAAGAATAGAGAAAGAACGATCCACCTATTAGATTGGCTTCGTGAAGCATCGTAAATGCGATGAAACATAGCGTGGCAAGTATCGAAAAGTAATCGTCGAACACGCTCATAATTCGCAAATATGGGGTCGTCGCACGGCGAACAAGCAGATAAACACCGCAAAGAAAGGCAATACCTAAGAAGGGAAGGGTGACTGGCGGATATATTGGTTCAGTGCTGAACGCCGAGAGCAGTATGCCGACTTTCGCGAAACCAGCAAACGCGCCCATGTGCATTACCACTCCAATTAAGAACTTGATGGGGTGCTTGCGTACTGTCTCTTTATGCGCTGGCATCATACCTGCGGTGAAGTTGTAAATCAACCCTTGCAGCTTGCTTCCCGCTCGTACGCTGAAATCACGCCTTCCGTGCCCACGGGCGGCGATTAGTTGCGCTGTAAGCAGCAACGCCGACCATGCGATGCTTGCGAAGGCGATGTATCTTGCTGTGTCGCTCATGATTTGGGCTGATGTGCGCGCAAGGCTCTACACGCAGCCATCAGGCTTGGGCAGACCTGCAACTCGGCATGCGCCTCTTGCCGGACCGGAAGTGAACAGCTTGTATATAACACGGACATTCACGCCGACCTCTTGGCAGATAAGGCGGACGGCTGGGGCAAGGCCGTGCTGTTTCCAGTATTCACGGATAAAATTCACTATCTTCCAGTGCTCTTCGGTCATTTCCTCGATTCCCTCATCAGAAGCGATTGCACAAGCTATCGCATCGTTCCAAAGCTGAGGGTCAACCATAAAACCGTCTTTGTCAAGCGCTATATCGGTGTTGCCGACTTTCATTTCAGTGTTCCTGCTCTTTCTTTATTTTCTGCGGTCTGCGGCGATCTCTTCTATCGCCATAATCGCTTTTTCAATGTGTTCGTGAGAGTTGAACGGCCCGATAGACAATCTTACTGTGCCACGCGGAGTTGTGCCGTGATGCTCGTGAATCAGCGGTGCGCACTGCAGTCCGGTGCGGGTGAGAATGCCATAGCCGACATCAAGGATTGTGCCGACATCCGACGGATCGTAACCGTCAACCGTTATTGACATGGTGGCCACGCGCTTCTTCAAATTGCGCGTGCCGATTATCGTTACGCCTTCGATCTTTGAAAGGCCGTCTTGCAGCACCTTTAGCAGATCCATCTCGTGCGCATATATGTTATTAATGCCCTTCTTCTCAATCCAGTCAAGACCAGCGGAAAGGCCCGAAATGCCGGCAAGGTTCTGGGTGCCAGCTTCAAGGCAGTATGGATACTCTTCAAGGTGATAAGGAACAGCACTGCGAACGCCGGTGCCACCGTAAATTGTGCCGCATATCTTTGCTTCATCTGCAACGCAGATACCACCAGTGCCTGTTGGTGCGAACAGACCCTTATGGCCTGTAAAAGACAAAAACGAGATGTTGCACTTCGCCATGTCAATTGGAAGAACTCCCGCCGTCTGGGCAGTGTCAACCGCGAACTGAACGCCCTCTTCTTTGCAAACCTTGCCAATTGCCTCTATGTCCTGAACCACGCCGGTTACATTTGAACCATGATTCACCAGCACAAGCTTGGTGTTCTTCTTAATCGCCTTGCGTATGTCTTCGGGATCAATGTAGCCTTCGCTGTCCGGCACAACATAAGTTGCTTCGGCACCATCGCGCACCTTGTGGTTGACGGGGCGAATCACAGAATTGTGCTCGACCATCGTGGTTATAATATGGTCGCCAGGCTTTATGCAGCCGTTAATAATCAGGTTGAGGCTCATAGTGGCGTTGAGCGTGAAGACAAGGCGGTTCGGGTCCTTTTCGATACCTGCCTCGACCAAGCTCGCGTTGAAGAAATTCGAAAGCCTTTTGCGGGTGCCGTGTATCATCATTTCGGCATTTATCGCCAAATCGCAGCCGGTGCGCCCTGGATTTACGCCATTCTTGCTGTAGAAGTCATGAACGGTCTCGTGGACGATCTCCGGTTTCGGGAAGCTTGTCGCGGCATTATCAAGGTAAATGATGTTCTCCATTGCTTCTCCTGAGAAAACAGGCTGTCGCGATGCGCGTCAAAGCTTGCTTTCTTTATCGGGCGAGCTAATGCCCAATGATGGAAGTGGTAGAGGCTACACATGGGCAGTGCGGGAGTTGTTTCACACCAGACTTGCCTATTGCAATTCATACAGCTTTTTCGTAGATTTTCAAACCAACGCAGCCAAATTGCCAATTCTTCAGAGCGTGATGACTTTGCTTCACGAGGCGCCACATAGTTGCTTGCGCACCACTTTGTTAATGCTAATCGTTCGCTCAAAATTGAGTTTTGTTAGGTTGACAATTGCGCTTTTGTGTAGCATAATACGGAAAAGAAAGGAGGGGTATGGCCGAGAAACCATTCTCCTGGAAGTTCTTCCGTGTAGGTGGACTTGACCAAGTTAACCTTGAGTCCAACGAAGCGCTTTCGAACCTTGAGAATCTCGATCCTAAGCTGTGGGTCGCGCTAAGCTGCCCCGTAAAGGGTCTTGAGTTCGACCAAAAAACACTCGAGCTGATTGATACTGATAAGGATGGCCGCATTCGCGTGCCAGAGATTATTGCGGCGACCAAGTATGTTACTGAGCGGTTGAAAAACCCTGTTGACATTGTGCAGGGCAAAGACGGGCTGCCAATATCCTCTATAAAGGACGATAACGAACAGGGGCAGTTGCTCATTGCTTCTATCAAGCGGAGCCTTGCGGTGCTTGGTAAAAGCGGAGAACCTGTCATCACGGTTGCTGATGCTGTTAAGGCTCAGGAGGAAATTCCCAAAGCCCGATTCAACGGCGACGGCGTTGTTCCTGAATCCGCTGCGGATGACGATCGCGTTAAGTCTGCAATTTCTGACAGCATCAAAACCGTTGGCGGAGTAAGTGACTCAAGCGGTCAACAGGGCGTAAACAAGGACAAGCTTGACGCATTTTTCGCAGCTCTTGCGCAGTTCGACGAATGGTGGAGTGCGGGAGAGGCATCAGCGCAAAAGGGCAGTGGCGTGCTTCCAATGGGCAACGATACCCCCGCTGCATTCGCTGTATTCAGCGCGCTTCGCGAGAAGATTGACGATTACTTCTCGCGGTGCCGAATCGTTGAGTTTGATAACCGCGCCACTCCGATTATGAATCTGTCTGACGCGAAATACACCGAATTTGCACCAAACAGCATATCACCTGCAGTTCAAGAGATAGCATCTCTGCCGATTTCAAAGATCGAGCCTGCTAAACCGTTGCACCTTATTGACGGCGTGAATCCCGCATGGGCGGCAAAGGTCACGGAGTTCAAGACTCTGGTGGTCTCGCGCTTGTTTGGCGGTTCTGATTCATTAACACTCTCTGATTGGGGCAAGATAAAGAGCACCTTTGCACCGTATGAAGCTTGGTTAGGTTCGAAGAAGGGCGCCGAGGTGCAGGGGCTTGGCATTGTTCGAATTCGCGAGCTTCTTGTAAGCGATGTAAAAGCGCGCATAGAGGAGCTTATCGCGCTTGACCTTGAACCTGCAAACGAGGTCGCACAGACTGCAAATGTCGTGCGTCTTGCAAGGTACTATCGTGACCTATATCGCTTGCTGCGCAACTTTGTTAATTTCGCCGATTTTTACGATCCGCATGCATTATCAATATTTCAAGCTGGTAAGCTTTATCTCGATCAGCGCACATGCCATCTTTGCATTAAGGTGCAAGACCTTGGCGCGCATTCTTCGGTCGCGGGGCTTAGCAAGATAAACCTCGCCTACTGCAACTGCACACGCCCATCTGGTGAAAGCATGGTAATTGTGGCTGCCTTCACACAAGGTGATTCTGACTACCTTATGGTCGGCAGGCGCGGAATCTTTTTTGATAGGGAAGGGCGCGACTGGGATGCAGTGATAACGAAGATTATCGAAAACCCCACAAGTCTGCGTGAAGCTGTTTGGGCGCCGTACAAACGCCTTGCGAAGTTTATAAACGACAGCGTGGAGAAGTTCGCGGCATCGAAGGACAAAGCAGCACAGGATATGGCGACAAGCTCGGTAACAAAGTCCGTAGAAGCTGTCGGTCAACCTAAGACTGCCAAGCCTGACGGATTCGATATTGCTAAGTTCGCTGGTATCTTCGCTGCGATAGGCTTGGCTATCGGCGCAATCGGCGGTGCTTTGGGCGCGATGCTAACTGCTTTTGCAAAACTCGTCTGGTGGCAGATGCCGCTTGCGCTTTTCGGAATCTTCCTTGTAATATCAGCCCCATCTGTCTTTTTGGCTTGGTTGAAGTTACGAGCCCGAACACTTGGCCCAGTTCTTGAAGGAAACTTCTGGGCAATTAACGGACGGGTGAAGATAAATATCCCGCTTGGTACATCTCTTACAACAATAAAGAAGCTGCCACCTAATTCGTCAGTGCAGCTTGATGATCCGTTTGAGGACAAAGCGGCTAAGCGCAGACGACTTCTGTTCTTCCTTCTTATACTTGTTGTTGCGGCTGCGGTGCTGGTCTGGTGGCTCGACAAGGATGGCTATATAAAGGTATTTTCTTAGTGTAAGAAACAGAACCATTAAGGCCGTCCCGCATAAAAGCGGGGCGGCCTTTTCGTTTCTCGATACACCCGTTGCACGGCTGTCGCTGAAACAGGTGAAAAAGCCGCAAAACCGGTTATACTGTGCGCAGAGAGTTGCCGGAGCGGCCGAACGGGACGGTCTCGAAAACCGTTGTACTCTTATGAGTACCGGGGGTTCGAATCCCCCACTCTCTGCCAGCATTTTACGGGGTAAAACCCCACAAATAAAAACCCCGCCGTCAGGCGGGGTTCTGTTTTTATAAACAACCCGTTACCACTTCTTAAGCCATGCGCGCCACTTCTCAAAGACATCCGCGCTCGACATGCCGTAAACCTCTTTGAAAACGGCCTCTTGCTTTTCGGGATCGCGTTCGGTACCCGATAGCCCCCGAGCAAGCAGCTTGAACTTCTCTATGTGCGCCTTCTTTACATTTGCTGTTTGTCCTTCACCCATCAGATAGCATACAAGACCCCACGACTGCGCCATGCCCTGCCACGATATATTCTCAATGCGATAGCGCATCATTATGTCCATCGGTATAAGACCGACCCACTTGCGCGTCTGCTCGTTATAGGATGACGGCTGAATGCTGGCCTCTTTGAGCTTATTCTTCCAACTGCTGCTGTCTTGCCAGTCCTCGTCAACCTTGGTGCCTGCGCCGTATTCGATGCAATGGGTCAGCGTCGCGTTCTTGGTGCGGTATTCCATGTACTTTGCAAAACCCTCGTTTATCCAATGTGGCAGCTTGTTGCAACCCACTTCACGCAGATACTCGTGCCCAGCGTTGTGAACAAGACTGCAATGGGTCTCAAGTTCCTCGCGCCAATAGGTGAAGCGGCCGCGTGGCATCGGATTTGACACTCCGATTGCAGCGCATTGCTTCCATATACGCAGCGCGTCGTTGCCCTTTGATGTGGATGGATGGTTATAGTACCATTCTACAAACTTTAAGTACTCCTCCTTGTTCTGAACTATAAAAATATTCTGCGGGGAGCTACGCCATTGCGTATCCCACATTAGCCCCTGCGCAACAGATTCGGTGATTTCCTCGTCGGTAAGATCAGCACCCGGCTCCTCGAAGCAATAAGGCTGTTTTGCAAGGTAATCCTTCGTTAAAAAGCCCCATTCCTCGGCAAAGATATCCCACGATAGCTCAAGCGCTTCGATAGTGCCATGGAATATCTCGTGCGAACAATTCGACATAAGCCTGAAATGAACACCCTCTCCAAGGTTGAACTTGAACCCAAGCTCGTTTTTAGGAACATCATACAAGGATTCGTGTTCGCGATAGTATCCGATGACTGCGTCGTGCTCGCGAAACACCCTTGCCATTGTTGGCAGGTCAGCACAGTTCTCGCAAGGCTCCCAGCCGCCGATAAGCACATTGCAGCGCTTGCCGGCTGCCTTGTGGAAGCAATACATAACGGTCTGTTTCTTTCGAGCCGATTTTTTGCGAAGTGTCTGAGGTGTAACAATGCCGGTGCCATTGCAGTTCGGGCAGTCTGGTTTGCCAATGGTCGAAGGCGGCTTCTCCTTCTCCTTGCCTTTCTGCTCTGCATAGGGGATGGCGCAGAAGGACATCGCGAGAATCACGGCAAGCAGCATTGTGATGCGAAATCTGTGCATATCGGGACCTCCCGACTATTTGACGGTTGCAACTGCGATTTGAATAAGGGAAGCGGTTGAACCGAATGGCCAGTCCTTTACCGCAAGCCCTGTCGCCGAACTAATTGTATCTCTTATTTTATCGGCGGCATCGAAGTTTTTGGCCTTCCTAAGACTGTAACGCATTTTAAGCGCAAACGATAGGGCATCCTCTTCTCCACAATCGAACCCATGCACCGCTAATTCGCTCTTCAGTCTGCTGGAATCGTATGTGCGTGACGCAAGCTCGAAGCCAAGCACCGCAAGGTATTTTGAAAGCTCGTCAACGCTTCTCTTCAACAGCGCAGTGTTCACGCCCTGTGCGTTCGGCGCACCGCAGGCTTTAACATACGAAAATACGCTTTGAGCCGTCTCGAACAACACTGCAAGCGCGGCGGGCGTATTGAAATCATCGTCCATCGCCGCGCGGAAGTTGGCATCAAGAGCATTGAGGTTTTCAATTAGTTTCGCGCCGCTCTTGCTCGGTTGTGCGTCGGATGGTGGAAGGTGCTCAAGCAATACAAGCGCGTCCGCAAGAGCCTCACGCAGACGCTCGATCGCGGCGGCTGATTCGTCAACCTTTTCAATTTCAAAGTTAAGCATGCTGCGGTAGTGTGTGCGCAGAAAGAACATTCGCAGCGCCGCGGCACCATGCCGTTCGATTGCCTCAGCAAGGGTGACGAAGTTGCCGAGTGATTTCGACATCTTCTCATCGCCGATTTTTATAAAGCCGTTATGAATCCAATATTTCGCCATCGGCTGACCGGTGAAGCACTCAGACTGGGCAATCTCGTTTGTGTGGTGTGGAAATATAAGGTCATGGCCGCCGCCGTGTATGTCGAAACTTGCGCCCAAGTGGTCGAGTGACATTGCCGAGCACTCTATATGCCATCCCGGTCGCCCGTCGCCCCATGGTGATGGCCATTTAGGTTCGCCGGGCTTTGCCTTTTTCCACAGCAAGAAGTCGCCCTCATTGCGCTTGTCTTCTGATACGCCGATTCTGCTGACTGCCGACTGCTCAAGTCTCGCCTTGCTTACCAATGCGCCATAACCCTCAAAGGTAGAGATATCGAACAGCACATCACCCGAAGGCGCGATATAAGCATGGCCACGCTCTATCAGACCGGCGATGATTTGCTGCATCTCTTTAATGAACTCTGTCGCGCGGGGATACGCGCTCGCGCGCTTGACTCCAAGCTTATCAATAAGCGCAAAGTACTCGCCGATGTACTTCTCAGTAAGCTCTCGCCAATCGCAGCCCTCGCGCTGGGACTTTTCTATAATTTTATCGTCAATATCGGTGAAATTCTGAACGAAGGTCACTTGATAGCCCGAATACTCAAGGTACCGGCGTATCATATCGAAGTTGACATAGCTTCGGGCGTGGCCGACATGCACAGTGTCATACACAGTTACGCCGCAGACATACATGCCAAGTCGCGGCGGATTCAAGGGTTCAAATGTCTCAATTCTGTTTCCAAGTGTGTTGTGAATGCGGAGCATCTTTTCACCTTTACATAGCTGGAATCGGCTTATAATCTACACTCTAATTGTATCCGACTTTGCGTATTTCGGAGACCGAATGCTCAAGTTTCTTTTGGGCCTTAATGAACTGCCGTACGAGGGTGGGCGACTGTCTTTTGCGTCATCGCCGCCTGCTGAAGCGCTTCTTGCAGTAATTGCAGTAGCGGCGCTTCTCGCTTGGTTCACATATCGCAATCTGCGAAACGGCATGCCAAAGGGCGCGTTTTTCACCCTTATAGTACTGCGTGCGAGCGTTTTATTGCTCGTGTTCGCCTGTTTTCTTGGCCCCCAGTGGACGACACCCAAGGAGTTGACCACTCGCCGGTCGCTTGTGGTTCTTATTGACGACAGCGCGAGCATGGATCGTCGCGACGCAAATTATACTGACGAGCAGCTTGCCGAGCTTGCCTATGCCTGCGGTCTTACAAAAAACCCGGGCGCAAGACCTGATGCCGCTATTGTCGAAGAGCTGAAACAAATGACGCGTGCGCAGATCGTAAAGCGCGTTCTCGCAAACCACACTTTGTTACCCTTAAAGTCACTTGGCGAGCAGTTCAACCTTAAGCAATTTAAGTTCGCAAAGACTGTGCTTCCCGCGGATGAAAACCTTACCGACGAACAGCGCGAATCCTCCGCTCTTGGCTCTGCGATACGCGAGATAGTGCAAAAGACATCTGGCGACTCGATCGCAGCGGTGCTGCTGATTTCTGATTCCGGCCAAAATTTCGGGCCGCATCCCATACCAGCCGCTCGGTTTGCCGCGGGGCAGGGCTTGCAGATTTTCACGGTCGGAATCGGCGGTAAAGCTTCCCCCAAGGATATTGCCATTGAACCGGTTGACTATCGCGAGGTTGTGTTTAAGGGTGATGAGGTTGTAATTTCCACCTCTATCGCATTTATCGGCTTTGAGGGCGATGAGGTCAGCGTGCGATTGACCGCCGAGGGTGTCGGCTCGCAGGAGAAAAAGGTCGCAATCTCTGGCGGTGCGGGCAAGGCTCCTGTATCATTTTCAATGAAGCTTGAAAAGGCAGGGGACTACAAGTTCACGATTACCGCCGAGCAAAAGCCAGACGAGGCCGTTGTAACCAATAACTCGCGCACTTTTGGTCTAAAGGTGGTCGAGGATAAGATTCGCGTGCTTGCCGTGTTCGGCGCACCAACTTGGGAATACCGCTTTCTTAAGCACGCCCTAATGCGCGATCCCACTATGGAATGCACGGTTCTTTTGCAACGGCAGGATGGCACATATTTTTACGAAGGCTCTCATTCGCAGAAAGCTCTGCCCGAAGACTTCGACTCGATGCTCAAGTTCGATGTCGTGATAGTGGCTGATATTGCTGTTAAAGGCTTTGTGAGCGCAACGCAGGTTGACCTTATCGAGCGTTTTGTCGGCGAGGCAGGTGGCGGTTATATCTATGTTGCGGGCGAAATTAACGGCATATCACCCCTTGTCGGTACAAAGCTTGAGACTCTTCTGCCTGTTAAAGTCGCTCCCATGCCTTTATCGCGCAACTTCTCGACATCGTTCAGGCCATCGCTCACTGCAGAGGGTGAAAGGCACCCCGCGTTCAGGTTTTCCCCCGACGAGAAAGAAAACCACCAAATCTGGTCTTCATTGCCAATGTTCTATTGGCACTATCCTGCATTCGGCGTGAAGCCCGGTGCTGAGGTTTTGCTCGAACATCCGCTCGAATCCACCGACGGTAAACCCGTTCCGCTCGCTGTGCAGGCCTATTATGGCGCTGGCCGCGTGTTCTACATGGGCCTTGATTCCATGTGGCGCTGGAGAAAAGAGGTAGGAGACCGATATTTCTATCGCTATTGGGGACAGCTTATAAGGCACTGCGGACAAGAAAGACTCTTGGGAGGCGGTAAGAGATTGTCGCTTTCCACCGACCTGCCCGAATATAAGCCTGCTTCGATTGTCAGACTGCTTGCGCGTGCGTTAGATCGTGAACTCAAGCCTCTGGAAGTCCCTTCGCTTGAGGCCGAAGTCATCGCGCCAGATGGCACCGCAACAAAGATTGCGCTTGTGCGGGATGAAACCCGAAAGGCGGTCTTCCGCGGTGAGACGACCGCTTTTCTCCCCGGTGAGTATAAGGCTCGTGTCAGGGTTGAGGATATCACCGCAGACACATCCTTTGTTGTTCATTTTGTGTCGCCAGAGAACTCGACGCTTGCGCTCGACGAAGATCTGTTAACCGCAATTGCCGCCGAAACAGGCGCTGAGTACATTAATCCATCAAGGATTTCGGAACTTCCTCGCCTTATCGCGTCTAAACCGCAGAAGTCCGTTGAATTCCTTTCAGAGAGCCTTCTTTCTGCGCCAATAATATATCTGTTGTTCGTGCTGCTATTGGCTTCTGAATGGATCATCCGTCGGCTCGTCCGACTGTTGTAAAACCAGCTATAATGCGCTTACATCGTACTGAGGAGTAATGATGAAAAGAACCCTTGCATTGCTTATATGCCTTTTGTCTTTCTCACTTCTGACAGCAATTTCGGAAGAAGCACCTAAGCAGTTCGTATCACCCGACGCACAGGGCGTATCTTTCAATATCCCAGAGGGTGTTGAGATCACAGGTGATACTGTGCCAATCACCTTTAAGCTAAAAGGCTTGACGGTCATCGGCGATTTTCGCGTGATTCCCGGCGACTTCGACTCGTTTCGCGACATGGTTACGACTGAGATGAAGGCCGATGGCTGGAAGGATGCCGGTTCCGTCGCCGATATTGGTAAAGAAAGCGAGTTGATCCGCCATACATTTACGAAAGAGAAGAACAAGCGCGTTTACATTTTCTACCCATTTGCACAGGGCGGGCACAGGTTCTTCTACTTCAAGCTCGACGGCGAAGAGGCTGCCGATGTGGTTGCCTCCTATCTCAATTCCCTGTTTCTGACCGTTAAGGTTAAGGATGTATATAAAGACGACCCGCCGAAGAACTTCAAGGTCAACGACGAGCCTATGGGTTTAACCTTCACCGTACCTTGGTACTGGCGCAAAGCGGTCAGAAGCTCTGTGAAATACTGGTACGATGTTCACTTTGTGTCTGGTTTCTGCAATTATGTCTCAATCAGTTTCACCCCCGATAAAGGCATCTCGCTTGATGATGCAGTCGAGATGACTCTTAAAGCAGTGCGCGATAAGAAGGACTTCTTAGAGCACGGCAATTCACCGCGCAATATCGGTGTTCTTAAGGGCGCAGAGCTTGAGTTTTCGTACACATCGGTCGAATTAGGGCAGATGCTGCGCGAGCGTGTTTTGCTCGTACCGCGTAAAAAAGACCTTTTCATAATCAAGTTCGTCACACTTGCTCCTTCTTATAAGGCGGGGCTTGACGACTACCTCGAATTCTTCAAGTCCATAACGATTGACCCCCGTATCGAGGATGAAGAGGAAGGCGAGGAAGGTGAGGGCGACGAGAAGCCCAAAAATGTGACTCCGGCAGAATAATTACGCTGCTATTTCGAACTCCAAGCGCGCGGGAAACCGCGCGCTTTTTTGTGCCTTGTACGCAACAAGAACACATGCATAATGTGTTGAGACCATAGCAAGGCAGTTAGTTGATCACAGCATCTGGTTGTCTTATAAAGTCGAAATCAGAAACGGAATTGCATTGACAGATAAGATCTACCGAGTATTATTGTTAGTAAGGTGAATGCTTTCCTTTGTTAATGGCAGCTTGGTACCGATTTTGGATTCTTAACGCGTGGTTTTTCGCCTCGGAAAAAGGCCGTTTGTACAAGGTGACACTATGGCAGAGCAAAATCGAAGAAGGTTCTACACGGACATCCTTGTTGGCAGGCGATCAGTTGGGTTCAAGCTGATTGGTTTGATCTCGGCGTTCCTGCTGCTATTTTTTGTGATGAGCTACACAGTAACATCAGGCGAATCGGCGCCAGAGTTCGACGAGAAGGGGTTTCTCTTCGGCTCAATACCGATGATCTATGTTGATGAAGTAATGCAGCCACTTCCACCCATCAAGTACGGCTTCGCCGACTATGACGCGGAACCTATCCTTAAAAAGTGCGGCGGCTTCTACCTCGCAAAGCGAGTTATCTACTGTACAGATTTCCCTGACTTCTTATCAAGCATCAACCATGATTATCCGCATCCAAACCCAAGAAACGTGTACATTAATCCTATGACAATGGCATTTTTCCTCGAATATCTGAACGATAACTTCATACCGTTAGATGATGGTAAAAGATTGAAAGGCTACTATTCCATTCCCACTGCGGAGGACCTTCTTGCAGCAGTGTTTCGAGGTAAGCGATACAGCAAAGTAAATCCAGAGGGTAACCAGTTTGAATTTAGAATTGAGTTACTCGCGACACGGTTCATAAGCTCGGTGCCCGCAATCAGAGAGGTCTTCTCATACAAGCACCCTTCAGAATACACCGAACCAGCTTGCCGAAAGGAACTCTTGTGCTCTGTCTCACCTGAGGAACTCCACCTTCCCTTTATCTTTCCCGATATACGGAACTACCAAGATTACTGCGGTCAACGACTAATGGAGTTGAGACCGTTGTTGTTCTCACTGCTGAATACTGGCGTATTTTTCGGCAGTGTTCGCATCAAATTAAATGTAGTTAAGGAGGTTGGGAATGAATAGCACTTCTGAGGCTTACACAAACGCTTCGCGCCTTACCAGATTTGGCAGTGATAAGACTGACTTCAGGTTTCTTTTAGGCAGAATTCCCATTGTGCTCTCTCTTCTGTTAGTTACGGTTCTTCTTTGCGCAACTTTTGCTGCCGGTGAGGAGTTTGTGGAGTGGAACCTTCTTCGCGCAGCATCATATCGTGCGCAAAGCCTTGAAGACATTGAACAGATATATCGAGCCTTGCCACCTAAACCCACTTCGATCGGCAGTATTGACCGCGACCGATATTATATTTGGGCTTTATCCAACTACCTATTCGATACTTTCTTCTGCCGTGGAGGGGGGCAGATTATAGGGGCAGTTAATGACCTTTCAGAGTTCGAAGACAAAGCTGCTGGCGATGCAAAAGCCCTTGCATTACGATTGAGAGAGCTGAATCCTGAATTGCCGCAAATCACAGACCTGATTATTCTTGCTCATGCAAAGTACATCTTTGATCTGAGAAGCATAGCAGAGACTAATCTTAAACCAGTTGTAACGCAGATCAATACACTTAAAGAGCAGTATCGGAGCAAGGTTACGGAAAAGACAAGCCCAGCATATCGTGAAGCTTTAGCAATGGTATTCAAAACGCGGGGAAGCTTTACGGATTATTATAATTATAAGGAGGAATCTGGGCCAAGTGCAATGTTTTTGCTTGCAGATCTCAATAAACATCGTTATATGCCTCCAGAGGTAAAAAAAAGAGCGGATATGTATAGCCGTCACAGGGGATGCCCAATTACACCAATTATTGAAACAAGACAGCTAACGGCAGACATAAAAGTTGACTCAGATTTTCATCCAATGCTAATATTTTACGATAAGGCTCCCAAGCAATTATTCAGTGCTTATAGAAAACAAAGCGAAAGCTCAGTTAATCAGAAAGGCATTAGTGAGTATCGCCCATACATAACGAATTATTTTAAGGAGGCTCCAAATTTCATTACTCATCATTATGGAAACGAGCACTTTGAGCCAATGATAAACATTAATAGATGCCCTGACGCTATAATAGATTATTCTCTAAAGGATAGTCATTATGCAATCTTCGCAGATATCAGAACAATTCATGTATCTGGAGAGTACAAATTTTATCGCAATGCGCGCGAGCTGTTAGACAAGCGGTCGCAGTACTACAACAGGTTTATGAGACTTGCTGCAATGTGTGACAAACCTGATGCCTGTTATGATAGCGAGCTATGGAATATTGTTGCGCCAGAAAAACTGCCGGAATTCGGGCGTTATGACGAGTATCTGAAGCAGTGTGATGTATATCTTGCTGCGTACTATACAAGAACGGTTAAGACAACCGCCATGTTCCAGATGAACACATTTCAAAAAGAGACTCAGTTTCTAACTCCAGACTTCTCAATTGAACCAACCATATTCACTGTTTTCATTCCAGATGGTCTGCTCAGGTTTGCGGCGCAAGCTGGGGTTCATCAAGTAATCTTCATTTCGAACGCGATGGGAATCGGTGACATCACCACAAGCTATCCGTCAGAATAAGACACGAAGTCAATCAACCATATTGAAAAATCCCGCTACTGGGCGGGATTTTTGATACAAAGGCTATTTCATCAATCGCTATCGTAATGCCTTGCCGCGGCAGGGGATGAAGATTGTGCGCATAAACGAATAACCCGCGCGAACCTCTGCATCTGAGCGGTGCGCGGTCGCGATTGTGTCGCGCGCGGCACGGGCGACTGTGATAGTCTCTGCGTCTATTGCGATAACCTGCATCCATTCGTTGTCAATCACTACAAACGATTCTATATCGTTTCCCGGCGGTGGAAAGCCGTCGGTAGTATTCACCTTAAGGACCGTGTCACCATCGCCTATCTCGTTCATTAAGAAGGCTCGCATGCCCTCGCGGGGGATGACTGTAAGCGTAACGCGCATGCGTTCGGGCAGAATATCGTCCCAAGGGTTTTCGAACGAACCGGCAATAGTGAGCGGGAACTCAGGTATTCGCCCGCGCGTAGAATCCCAAGTCGTAAATCCCGCTTGAAGGTTTGCGTCGCTAACATTGTGGCGTTCGTCTGTAAGCGAGCCGAGGTCGGGGAAGAATCTGACAGAAAAATACCCAACCATATCAGAAAAGGTAGCGCTTGTGGCGTATGTGTCGCCTTGAATATTCGAAAACAGCGAGCCTGCACCGCCGATCTCGAACCTTTCGGTGCGCATCAGCTTGAACGGAGCCTTCTCAGCGCCCTCTGAATACCATGCTATCTCGCGCAAACCGCGGTCGCGGGTGCGGGTTAGGGGATTTGTGCTCTGCGCGACAAATACCAAACGGCTTGTGCCCGAGTTATCGGGCTTTGACTCAAAGCGTATGTCGGTATCGGGGTTTCTGTCGCCTGATGCGAGAAAGGCGTGCACAAGATCGGCCTCGATTTGTCCAAGAATCGCCATCGCGTTTGACATGGCATCGCGACGCGCGGAATTGACGCTGTACGACTGAACGGATGCGTTCATAAAGACAGCCAACGCAAGACCGAGCAGCATGAACACCGCCATCGAGACAAGCATCTCGAGGATGGTGAAGCCGTCAATAGACGCTTTTCTTAGATGATAGCACTTGCGTGGGGCGTTCATAGTACATCCTGAAGCGTTTAAGTTTTGCGCATTCTTTCCAAGCGTTGGATTCGGAGTAGGCTCGGTCCTTCCATTCGAAGAATATTCTAAACTCGACGAAGTTACCCGGGAAGTAATCGTAAGACATATTATCGCCCTGAGCGGTTATGTCGAACCTGTCGTCAGCGGGCGAAATGAACTCGCGAAGCTCGTCCGTTCTCGTCCCTGGGTCAGAGTCCCATGCGGCTGAGTTGTCAACCCTCATCAACACCCTTACGCGCAGCTCTTCATAGGTGAGCAACTCCTCCCACTCGACACCCTTTATGCGCATTCCGGGCTTATAGGTCTGCAGCGCAAGATAGCGGAGGTAGCGTGAGTTCGAATCCTCCTTGCCGCGATCGGCGAACCGCACCGGTATCATAGTCGCCACGGCATCGCTTGCGTATGAATTCGGGCGTGTGCCGAAACAACCGTGGAAGTCAACATCCCACTTCTTTCTGTCGTCGCTGTCGCGTCTGAAATCGCAGCCGACTACCGATAGGTTGTTATCCTTCTTTCTGCCAAACTCGAAGTGCGCGCTGTTGATACGGAAGGGCATATTAGCGAACTCAATCTGCTCAGAGTCAGGGTCAATTGAATTGGTTATGCGCGTGCCAAACGGATAGCGCAGGCACATTATGCGTGCACCTTCGGCAAAGCCGCTTGGGGGGTCGCTATATGTCACATCGTTCTTTTCTGTCCACAGCGCGCCGCGCTTTTCAAACTTAACCTCGGTTGATATAAGCGCAGCGTACAGCTCAGCCTGATCTGGCAGAATGACTCCTGTAAGATTGGTAACATCACCCGGCGTATCGTCAACAATACGGAAGACATAATTCTGATTAGGTAACTGAAGTGAATCACCACTCAACGATTCGTAGAAAAGTATTGCATGATAGCCGACAGTCTGAACTACCTGTGCGCCGGTGAACAGCGTTACACGCCGTTTGTATGTGCCCTGAACAAGCACATATCCTTCAGAGGGGAATCCGTTTATATCCTGAAGGCGAATTCCAATTCCTCCGCTTGTTCGCAAGAAGCTATTTGTTCCTTCTTGAAGCACCACGCGGGATTTTGGTGGCTGATCTGGGTTGTTCTCGGTCGGCACCATGAACACGACTTCGTGATGGGGAGGATTGCCCTGTTGCGAACTGGTCATTGGCGCGTATGTGTCTCGCCTGCCCTCGATAAGCCCAAAACATTCACCCTTCATCAGAGGCGGCGTGGCCTCTTCGGTGATTACTGTCCACGGGTTTGCGATTACATAATGCTTGTCGGCGTCGCCATTGCCGTCAACATACCGCCCGTAGAATATCTCGTGCGGCTGATAGTTCATCGTCATGGGGTCGTCTTCGCGCTTGTCTATTATCTTTATATCGTCTATAAACCCGTTGAATGGGCTGTTGCCGTTCTTATCGCTGCCTATCGAAAAGTTTGTCGGGCAGACTGTGGGCAGTTCGCCACTTGGGAACAGCAGCACCCGCGCGAACATTCTAAGGCCGCTGCCCGGGTTGGTAACATAGTAAGCGCGGCTGGCGGGGCGGTCGAACGCAAGCCTGTTCGACCCGACATAATCAAGCGTGAGAAATTCCTTTTGCTGTTCGTTGTCAATCACCGTAAGTTGCATGTCCTTTTGAAACGCGAACCACGGCTCGGTATGGAAGAATATTTGTATAAACTGAGAGCCTACCGGTATCTCATCATCGGGTAAACCGCAATTACTCAATGACGCATCAAGAATAAAGCAAGTCTCGGCGCCAATGTTCGCCTTGCCCATGTAACGGATCTCAGCCTCTGTCGCCGCGCACCACAACAAGCCATGTGGCGGGTATTCATTGTTGTTGTCAACGGGCACATTAATAAGGTATAGACTCGAACCAGCGGGTAGCTGCTGGGCGGTGGATCCGACTGTGTAACTATCGAAAGTGAACGAATAACCCCTTTCACATTCAAGAAACGCGTTAGGGTTAGAATTCGCGTCTTTTCCGTTATATTTAATGTATTCCATTAATGTTGTGCCTTGTTTCCAGCACAGCACACCGGTGTCGGGGAACTTGCTTACATCCTGAACAGTTATCTTGCGCGCACTTGGCGGTATATAATTCAGATTATTGTTAGGATCGTTATCAAGTATGATTAGAGCCTTGCCATCGTCCTTGTTGAGAACGGCCCTGTTCACAGTGCGGGCGCGCCCCGAAAGAAGCGAGCCGTCAACATCAACCTGTTGTGCATCGCCCGGGCCGTCGCCGTTTGGTGATAATGCTCCGCCAGAGACCCTTGGGGGTAGCATCCATGTGTAATTTGAAATGCGGCTCGACACGCCATCGTTTATTCCAGCGCGCCTTCTTAAGGGATTTGTAAGCCCTTCATCGTCGCTGAAATAGCCCGGTAACTTTTTGCCGTCAATGAATATCGCCATATAGCCGTGCAGCGTCTTCTGATATACTATGCGAAGATGGTAGTTTGCGCCCGGCCAGAATTCAACATAGTTCTCCTGATCTGGCAGTTCAATAATGTAATGTGCGCGATCAGTCTCAAGACCAGCGTCGCATATCGTCAGCACAAGCAAGTTCGGCGGCTTCCACCACAGGCGTATGTTGTTCTCGTATTCCCTATCGCTCGATAGGTCGAAAAATATCTGCTCTTCGGTTGGCACCCAGTCATCAGCGAGCCTTATCCACATCTCTATTTCGCAGGGCTGCGCGATCTTAAGTTGCGAATCGCTTGTGTGCCAAGGTATGTTCGATGTGGCGGGGTAAGAAAGGTGAGTGCCTTCTTCAATGCGAACTCCATAGACAGAGAGCGATGAATCGGCTGGATCCTCGGTAACATCAAGCCCCATTGCTTTTGCTGTTCCGTCTCCATCGCGGGAGTATGCGTCAAACACCTCGTCGACTGTCCCAGTGTCGAAAGTCGCGAGAAAAAGGGTGTAATCATCCTTGAAAACAGTCTCTGGCTTTAGCATGACGAACGAGTCGTCAGATTCCTCGTCTGTGTAAGGAGCGATATCGAAAATGTAACCTTCGGGAGGAACGACATACTGAGGATTGGGTGCGGATACACAATATGGGCCGAACCCACAGTTAAGTAGATGCTGCCAATCGTATTGGCTTAGAAAGCTCCAAGAATTCTCACCGGGAGGTGTTACGCTTGCGATTATTGTTATGTCGTCGTTGGCCTTTGTGCGCGAATTCTGTCCGCCAATATAAGATAGCGCGGCAATCTCGTATATATCTTCGCTGTTATAGCACAGCGGTGCGGTATAGTCAGTCAGCTCGTATAGATCTCTGCTTGGATATGCTATAGCTTTCATCAACGCCATCGTCTTGTCTGTTCCCTCGCCGAAGGTCTTTATGATGAGGCTGTTCATCTCAAGATGCCCCTCGATTGGCTTGACCCTGCGCTCGTCAAGTATCGCCTTCACAAAGGTGTATGCGTCGTCTTTAGAAAGCTCTGAACCACCAACAATACCTATTCCCTTAAACAATGCGACAAGCACCTCGACAGGGGCGGTGTTGACATTGACAGGGCGGGGGATCTCGATGCTCATAAGGCATTCGTCGGCATACTGAAGCACCGGCTGTGTGATCATGTTGAACACAGAGCCTGTCGCAGTGATCTGCATGATGCGCGAATACGACACACGATAGTCTGGCGGATTGCCAGAAAGCATCCTTATCACCATTCCGGGCGCAATTCGGTTGGGAATATCAGGTGTATAGATAATGACCATACCGTCGTTATCAACTTTGGCGGGGATAGGAGCGGAGAAATAATAGCCGTAGGTGTTTGAACCGCTCCAAACCGAAGTGAACTTGTCAAGAATCTCGGTTTCTGAATCGTTCAGGCCAAGAGATCTTGCCTCATAAACCGTGCGTAACAGGCGATATGTTCCTTGATCGCCGCTTGTGCGGTAGTTGATTAGATCGGTGACAGAACGCCCAAGTAGATTGCGGCAGACAAGCGGGGTGATGGAGTTTAAGTTGATACGCGATTGCATGTCTGTCACGGTTGCGCCCCACGAAGCCCGCTCGTTCATAACTTCTTCGTCAATGGTCTGCATTATGAGTTTTAACGGAGTGGAGTCTCCCGGACCGAGATCGGTTATGTTGAACTCTGCAAGGCCGTCTGTGCGACGAGTAGCATCTCTATCACCGCAAGTAAGGTACAAGCTGTTTATTGCGTGATTCTGCGCGCCTTGCACTCCGACATAGCTTCGCGACGAGTCAACCAACATGAGGCTTTCGCCCTCATGTGCCAGCATTGTGTATGCTAACGGCGCGGCGATCAGGGCGACGCCGACAATAATAAAGATTACCATCAGCAAAGCTATACCTGAGTCGTTTCTTCGCACCATAGGCACCTCGAACAGGGTTTATTTCGCGCTGCGCATCTTCTTTTCAAGCTCTTGAAGCAGCTTTATAGAATCGCGCGCGTACTTATCGTTCTTGTCTATCGCAAGAGCGGTTTCGAACATTTTGATTGCCTCAGAAAGATTGCCCGTTACAGCAGTGATGTAGGCGATGCAGTCAATGACATGCGCGTCCTTCTCATTGCGCTGTAAAAGAGCCTCGAATGTCCTCTTTGCCTCGCTCCAGCGGCTAAGCGAAAGATAGCAGTGACCGATGAACTTTTGAACAGAGATGTTGCGCGGTGAGAGCTTTGCGGCCTTATTGAACTCCTCCAACGCCTCTTTGTATTCGCGGCGCGAGAAGTATATCTTGCCAAGCAGAAAGTAACCGGCGAAGAAATCCTTTCCGTTTGTAACGCACGCCCTAAGATATGAGACTGCCTGATCTGCATTTGGTTTTATTATCGCCATCAGCTCTTCAAACTTCTTGCCTGCGGTGTCTGCAAGGTCTTTATCAACGCGACTCGCATAAATGGCTCCAAGCAGGTAGTTAGCATAGTAGCTCTTGGGAGAGTCGTTAAGAATCGCCTTTAGTATGGTCTCTGCCTCTCCTTCACGATTAGCCTTGATAAGGAAGTATGCCTTAGCAAGCTTCATCTCGGCGAACTTCTCGTGCTTTTCGGCTGTCTCAAGCGCCTTGATTATGTCGGGCTGCTTCTTTGTATAGAGAGCGAGTATGGCAGTGTTAGTAAGAATGCCTTCGTAAAGCGGATCGGCATTTATGGCCTTCTGCAAATCAGACTCGGCGTCGGCAAACTTGCCAAGCTGAATGTTGAGCGCGCATGATGTTAAAAAGAAGATGGCTGGCAGGTCTTCCTGCGTGCGTATCTTGTTCATCTCGACAACCGCAGCCTCAAAGTCACCACGATAGTAGTGGTATATCCCCCAGCCGATTGTGGAATATGGATTAGATGGAAACTGAGATTCTATTGCCTTGAACGCCTTTATCGGGTCGGATTCAAGCCCCAAAAATGCAGAACTAATGCCCCAGTAGAACAAAGGCTCGACGAATATCTTGTTGATTGACGCGGCCTTTTCATAGCATCGCGAGGCTTTTGCATAGTTCTGAGTGCGGAAGTAGAGATCCCCGAGCATCATTTCGACATCGAAGCTGACGATCTTCTTGTCGCGGCACACTTCAAGCACATCAATAGCCTTTGATGTCTTTAAGAGCCTTGACAGCAAGTCGCCGTAGAAGATGTAGAATGTGTAGTCTGAAGGCTTGGTCTCAAGCGTCTTGTCGAGTATTTGTTCAGCAAGGTCAATGCGCTCGAGCTTAATGTATTTCTTTGCAAGCAGAATCGCTGTGTCGGTTTGCGAGTAGTTGAAGTCCTTCGTATCGCGAATGAACTCCTCTTCGGGCGTCACCTCGGCATAAGCGACAGAACAAATAGCAAAGGATGCAAGAATCAAAGCGGCAAAAAAGGTGTTAAGCAATGATGATTTCATTCTGATTCACCTCTATTGTGACCCTTAGAAGACGGCTGAGGGTAAGGCGGTGGGGGCACAAGCGATGCGCTGACCGTCGGAGGAGCAGGGGGATCCATTTCGAGCTGAGGTGCGTCGAGCATTGTGAAGAGCGAGCGCTCTAACTTGAACGCGAACGCTGTAAGGCGCGTTGTGTCGAATGAGTCAATAGGCCTTAAGTCAAGCTCAGTTGACTTTTCATATTGCACGACCTTCATGGCCTCGTAAGAGGCGGTAGAGCTTGTCGCGAAGATGACAAGCCCGTAAATAAGGCCGGCAATTCCGATAACAAAGACAAGTCGCTCTTTGTTAAGCCAGCCAATTTGAAAGTTCATAAACTTATCCATGATATTCTCCTATAACCCAAAGGGTGCGCGTGAGACCTTTGGGGCGGTCTTTTCGGGAGTGGATGACGGCATAGGTGCGATAACCGGAGTGGTCGTCGGCTGAATCACTGGAATGGTCGGCGCGATTGAGAGATCTGGGGCTGGTGTCTCGGTAGGTGTAACTTCCTCGGTGCCCGCATCGAACTTAACAATAATCATTGAAACGGATATTGAACAACCATGAGAGTAACCGCTCTTTGATGTAGTAAGGTTGAAACTCTCAACACGAAGATAGCGACCGGGTGTTGAGAGAAGGCGAACAGCATCAAGGATTGCAGTCAAACGGCCTTCAACCTTAAACCCCACTACTTTGCGAACGATGGTCATCTTTGCGGCTTCTTCTCGAACGGCTATTTCAGTGGGATGCTCTATGTCCATCAAACTGTCAACGCCAGCTTCGCCAAACACCTGTAATATCCTTTCACAGATGGCGAGGCGGATGTACTTGTCGCGAAACTGCTCTATGTCGCCCTTAACAAGCTCTGGGAACCCGAACTTTGTATCGAAAGGAAATCCCGGGTAATCCTCTTGAATCGCGGCGACTATTTCGTTGCGCAGAATTGGAAAATCAAGCTCAGGCCCGCTGCGTTTCGATACATCGAACCTTTCGTCAACACTAAAGCTCAAGGTCGCAACGCGCTCGTTTTGAACCATGAAAAGCTCTGCCTGACGGTCGTCAAGCAGCTTCTTGATGTCTTCGTAAAGCATACCGTTATTGCCGGCGAGCTTTTTAAGATCCTTTTCCTTTGACTGAACATACTTGATGTCTGATTTGGCTGAAGACGCCTTTGGGCCGACAAGCACAAAGTACGCTGCTGCACCCAAGACGATTATCAAGGCAATGGAGATCAAGAAGGATTTATGGCTTGATTTCATTATATCTCAACTCCCCGTTCTCTGACACGATGAAGTTCATCGCAAAGCGGTAGCTGCCTGCCTCGATTGTGATCGGCGAGCCTTTTGACTTGCGTGGCCTGTCAATTCGCTCGTATTCCTTGATCTCGAACTTGACGACGAAGGGCAGCTTGGAAATGTTGTCGCCAAGAAGCTTTGTGATGTTTGGCTGCTGAAGCTCGGGCACATCCTTATTAACATAACCCTTAACAACAAACTGCCATTCTGGCTTTACAAATTTGCCCGGCCCAGCCACGCCCGACGGAGGAGCGACGCTTTCAAGCTGCACATCAGAAAGCAGAACCGTCTCGGGAATCGCGGTCTGAAGGGCGTGCATGAACTTCAAAACAAGTGGATTGAAATAGCTTTCCTTAGAGATTGTCGAAACGCGGTCGGTGGTAAGCTTGATTGCGGCCATAACCTCGTTTATGTGGGCTGAATTGTTCTTCGCAGTCTTATCAAGACTCGATATGCCAGACTTTACGCTTGCCGCCTTCTTTGCGGTAGTGCTTGCGCCAAACCACCATAGCACCATTCCAGCAAGAAAGATGGCAATTCCGGCATAGGCATAAATGTCAGATGCCCAAAACTTGAACTGCTCTTTGACCTTCTCTGGAATCAAATTGATTGTGTTGTCAAGGTGATCCGCGGCAATATAGGCAAGCGCAAGGGCGTTGGCGAATTCGGTGGGCACATCGCGCTTATCTGGTGGCACATTCGCTGTATCGAACACGCCCATAACATCCCAGTATTGAACAGGGATGTTGAACTTCGAATTGAAATATTCGAGCAAGCCGGGCAGCTTTGAGCCGCCGCCGCTGAGTATTATCTTGTCTATTTTTAGGTTTTTGACCTTTGTCTGCACCATGGCGAAGCGCAGGGCTGAATCGGCTGCCATGCGAAGCTGGTCTGCTGCGCCGGTTAGTGCGCGGCTGAGGTTGGAAGGATAGCGCGGATCGTTGCGGAAGCGGATACCCTCGGCGGCAATTAGGTCATCGAATCCCTCGCGGAATTCTGACATGAGCGACGGGCGTTTGCCGGTCACCATAATCGTGCCTTCGGCCAGCTTAATTTCCTCTGCTACCTCATTTATAACGCTGAATTCCTTAGCGATCGCCTCTGTAAAGGTGCGCCCGCCGATGTTGACTGTGCGCGCCAACACAAGATTGCGCCCCAAGGCTATCACTATCTCTGTCGCTTCTTCGCCGATGTCAAGCAGCATGGTTGTCTCTGCATCAGAGACAACTCCGCTGTCGGCCATAAGTCTGTGCAGTGCGACGCTTTTCGGCACGATACCGCTGACTTTTAACTTAGCGGTTGTCAACAGGCGCACATCCTCATCAAGATCGGCGGCACGAGCTGTGCCGACCAACGCAAGAGAGCCCGGCGTTTCGCGCGGGATGTTCAATTGCTGATAATCGGTCATCATCTCGGCAGAAATGCCCTTCGTCGAGGCTGCTTGTTCGTATTCAAGCAGTTTGCGTATCTGACCGTCGCTTACCGGCGGTATCTCGACGAAGCGGAAAATCACATCTTTGCCGTTGAGGCCGAGGATGCAATTCGACGCTGATATCCGGTTTGTCTCGATCAAACGCTTTACTATCGCCGCGCAGCCCTGTGTGTTGAACTCATTCCCGCGCCTTTGCGACATGGCGCCGAGTTTTTCGGATACCACGCTTTCGATAACATAACGCTTGCCAGACTTGCGGATGCTGGCTATCTTCAAATTCGCGTTGCCGATGTCAATGCCTACAAACGATCGTGCCATCAATACCTCGGAGTATTAGTCGAGTCTCAATATACACAATTGCGGAGTAACTGCAATATGCAAGCAAATCTCATACCATACTAATAGCGGCTGTTTTCGACTCATTTTGCCCGATATACGCGAATTGCTGGACAATACTGCAACACCTCTGTTCATTGAATAGACAAACTTGGCACAAAAAACCGGTCGGAGGTTCGACCGGTTTTGGTGCTTTATGCAACGCGAAGATCGTCAAAATCAGCCCATCGGCGTGAATTCAGCTTGCTTTATATGGATGCGAATCAGCGTGAAATTGGGATCGGTCGGACCGCCGGGAAAGTAATGCGTCCAGTCATCTTCCCAAAGCTGGTTCTTGAGCTGTTGGTCCTCGATTATCTCTGCCTCACCAAAGGCTCTAAAGCTCGTGCCCTTTTCGAAAGATGACAGACTGACCTTTTTGTTTGCTCGAATCTCGGCGACCTTTGTCGAATTTGTCGCTGTGCCGAAGGTGACGATTAGGTCGTCTGAGATATCTGCCATATACATGGCGCGCACCGAGGCTCCACCTTTGTCTGTTACTGTTGCAAGATGCACGATGCGGTTTGTGCGCAGGTATTCTGCGATATTGCTTTGATTTTCCATGTCGGTCTCCTGATTTGTGTTATCGAAGTGTACACCATGCTTAAGACTTGAACAACCGTTATGAAGCTGTTTGTTCCTCTGTCCAATTTCCTTCCTACGCAAAGGCGCCTATAATCAGCGAAATTTTTCAGGGGAGCATCATGAACGAAGTACGCGTCGGCGTTATCGGCCTCGGCTACTGGGGACCCGTATTAGCCCGTAATTTCGCCACAAATCCAAGAACCCGTCTTACCGCGATCGCCGACCTTGACACAAAGAAGCTTGATCAGGCGACTCAGTCCTTCAAGGATGTTCCCGTATTCACCGATTTTCGCGATATACTTCCGCTCTGCGATGCAGTCGCAATTGCTACGCCTGTCAGCACTCATGCGCCGATCGCGCTCGAATGCCTCTCAGCCAACAAGCACCTTTTCTTAGAAAAGCCCATGACAAAGACCTCAGCCGAGTCGCTTCTGCTCCTTGATGAGGCGAAGAAGCGTGGCCTGCTCATCGCGGTTGACCATCTGCTTATATTCAACGGTGTAGTTCGGCTTGTAAAGGATATTATCGAGTCGGGCGAGCTTGGCGAAATACTCTATTACAACAGCCGTCGCGCAAATCTCGGCCTGTTTCAGCCAGATGTGGATGTGCTCTGGGACCTTGGGCCGCACGAGTTTTCGCAGATGCTCTATTTGCTCGGTGAACCCGACGGCAGAATTGACCCCGTCGGAGCCTCACACTATCCTGCTGGCCATGTTGACGACCTGTTTGTCCACTTCACCTACGGTAATGGCATGATTGCCAGCAGCTATATGTCTTGGTTGTCACCCACCCGCGAGCGCACAACGGTAATCGGCGGCACGAAGAAGATGATCGCCTTTAGCGACCTGTGGGTCGGTGAAGAGGTTAGAATCTACGACCGTGGTGTTGACTCGCGTCGCACCGAGAATGGCTTTGCATACAACTACCGCCGTGGTGGAATTGTTATTCCAGAGACCCCTCGCTATGAACCCGTGCGCAAGGAGATAGACGAGTTTGCCGCAGCTATTCTTGATGGCTCTCCGTTGACAAGCGATGGCAGCATGGGACTTCAGATAGTGAAGATACTCGAAAACTGCCGAAGCAAGCTGTACAACGGGCGCGAATAACCGATTTCGAATAATCCCATTGGAGGACGGTATGCCGGTTCCATATCTCGACCTTAAAAAGCAACACGCGACCATTAAAGAAGAGTTGATGAAGAGCATCTCGAAAATTCTCGACGATGCTTGGTTCGTTGGCGGTCCCTTTATTGACGAATTCGAGCGCGAGTTCGCCCGTCGTTGTGCGTCAAAGCATGCGGTTGCACTTAACTCTGGAACGCTTGCGTGCAAGTTTGCCTACAAAGCGGTCGGATTCGAACCCGGAGACGAGATACTCACCACCCCCAACACATTCTTTGCGACCGCCGAGGCCGCGCACTTTCTCGGTGGTACCGTCAGCTTTGTTGATATAGAGCCCGACACCTTCAACATGTCGCCCACAAGCCTCGCGTCAGCGATAACCCCACGCACGCGAATAATCGTGCCGGTGCACCTCTATGGCTTGCCCTGCGATATGGATCCCATCCTGCAGATCGCACAGCAAAAGAATATTGCGGTTGTCGAGGATGCCTGCCAGTCACACTTCTCCACATATAAGGGGCGTAAGGTCGGCTCGATGGGTGCCGCGGCTGCTTTCTCATTCTACCCAAGTAAGAACCTTGGCGCATGCGGAGATGCAGGTGCAGCGACGACAAACGACGATACTGTCTGCCAAACGATGAAGCTGTTGCGCGACCACGGCCAATCAGGCCGCTATGTACACACAATGTTCGGCGAAAACGGCCGCATGTCGGCAATTCAAGCCGCCGCACTTGTGATAAAGATGAGGCACATAGACGCGTGGGTTCAATCGCGAAAGCGAATTGGTCGTCTGTACAACGACATGCTTTTAGGCGTCTCCGGTCTTCGCACTCAGTATGTGCCGCCTGACCGCGATCATGTGTACTATATGTTTGTGATTCAGCACCCCAACCGCGATCACATTGCGGATGAACTTGAAAAGAACGGTATTGGCTACGGCTTTCGTGGCGTAAAACCACTGCATTTGCAGGATGTCTTCAAGGGCAGATTCGCAAAGGGCGACTTCCCCAATGCTGAACGCTTTGCCGAGCAGATGCTCGCGTTGCCTATCTTCCCAGAGATGACCGAGGGGCAGGTTGCCGAGGTCGTCGGTGTAATCAAGGATTCGGTGTAATCAAGCGGTCAGTGTAATTTCAGATTTAATCAGATCCAAAACCCCGTCGCAAGGCGGGGTTTTTTGTGTGAAGACACTTGTATGGGAGAATTAACCGCAGATTTCGCAGATTTTGGGCGAAAAGGAAGATGCCCACCATACATGAACGCGAAGGCGTTAAGTGCATGTGCGTCATTTGCACCAATCCGTATTTGATCTATCTTGGCTGTTCTCCCATCTTCTCACCTATCACCTATCACCTATCAACTTACTGATTCGCGTCGCAGTGAATCAACTATGGCGGGCAAGATGCCCGCCCTCCACGGCAAACACTTCGTGTTTGTATGAGAGCCTGCATGATGGTGGGCAAGATGCCCACCATACATAAACGCGCATGCGTTAAAGGCATGGGCGTCTCGCCCGTGCCGTACTCAAAATATCTTGTCTTGACAATGAGAACCAACGGAAACAATGAGTAAATCGAACACGCCCAATCGCGATAGCGACTGTGGAGCGCGGGCGTCTCGCCTGTGATCTTCGAGGTTTTCACACAAAGTTCTAATCCTCCGAAGCTAAGCGCGCAGCGCGAAAGCGAAGTAGGAACGCGAAGTAGAATCAAGAAAGCCGCATAACAAAACTCGGGCATTGTCCATACCGTCCATTCCGTCCATCATCTATGCTAATCGGCCTTGCTTGGCGAAACGCATCGCAAGTTCACTGATTGCTTTGCGCGAAAATCACCACCGAAAATGAACCATTCCCGATTTCGAGCGAATATATTATCGTATGTGCGGTTTTACATGTCGCGGCACGATAGAATACCGTTCGTTGTACGCTGACATTGCGCGATCGCACAAAAAGAAAGGCGCGATTATCAAGCATTACATTTACCTATACCTGCTGATCGTCACCGCATGGCGGCTCGTGGTCTTGTGCACACTGGCCGCGGCGGGTTTTTTGTGCGATGTGTTGAATCCCCCTTCAGCTATCACCCACACATCACCCCGAGTAGATTTTGATCCAAACGATCCGACAACGGTGCTGCCAGTTCCGCTGTCCACGCAAGCCAA